>NC_014216.1:1858657-2168434 GCF_000092205.1 Desulfurivibrio alkaliphilus AHT 2
CCGCCGCCTGGCCGCGCTGGGGTACCGGGAGGCGGTCACCACCCGGGATGGGCTGTTCGGCCCCGCCGGCACCCGGCTGCGGGGGCACGAGTTTCATTATTCCCGCACCGAAGCCATGCCGGAACATCTGGAGCAACTGTACCACAGCACCAACCTCGACGGCGGCGCGGGAGCGTCGGGCTGGCGCCGGCACAACACGGTGGCCGGCTACCTGCACCTGCATTTTGCCTCCAACCCGGAGGCCGCCGCCGCCTTCGTCAAAAATTGCCGAGACCATAAACCATGAGCACCATCATTCAGCAGATCAAACCGGCGGACATCGAGGCCGAAAGCTTTCGCATCATCGACCGTGAGCACGGCGCCCACCCTTTCGACGCCGCGACCTGGAGCGTGGTGCGGCGGGTGATCCACGCCACCGGTGATTTTTCCTTTGCCGACACCCTGCGTTTCGCCCCCGGCGCCCTGGCCGCCGGCCTGGCCGCCATCCGGGCCGGCAAGAACATCCTCACCGATGTCAACATGACCGCCTCCGGGATCAGTAAACACCTGCTTGCCCGTTACGGCGGCAAGGTGCTTTGCGGGGTGGCCGACCCGGAGGTGGCTGAACAGGCCCGCCGCCGGGGACTGACCCGCTCCGAGGTGGCCATCGACCTTCTGCTGCCGGAAAATATCGGTATTGTCGCCATCGGCAACGCCCCCACCGCCCTGCTGCGGGTCATGGAACGGCGGCAAACCCTGGCGCCGGAACAGCGGCCGGAGTTGATCATCGGGGTGCCGGTGGGCTTTGTCAACGCCGCCGAGTCCAAGGAGCTGTTGAGCCAACGGGAATACCCACATATCACCGCCCTGGGCCGCAAGGGCGGCAGCCCCACGGCGGCGGCCATCGTCAACGCCCTGCTGCGCTTGGCCGTAGCGGAGTCCGGCTGAATGGCGCGGCGCCTGAGAAGTGGCTATACCACCGGGGCCTGCGCTGCGGCGGCGGCCAAGGCGGCGGTGATGTTTGCCGGGTCCGGCACGGCGCCGGAACAGGTGGAGATTCCTTTTCCCGACGGCAGCCGCCACGCCTTCTCCGTGCACCGCAGTTGGCAACAGCCGAGCCAGGAGGAAGGAAAGTCTCAGCCAGCCGGGAAATTCGGGGAATTGGGGTCAGACACCAATTTGGGGCAACAACCGGCCGCTACCGGCTTTGCCGCCTCCGTCATCAAAGACGCCGGGGATGACCCCGATGTCACCAACGGGGCGGAGATCGTCGCTCTGGTAGAACCGGCGGCCAAGTTTGAGTCCCTGACCGGTTGCGGCCAAGATTGCGTAGAACTGGAGGACCGCGATTCCGACCCACCGCCAAAGGCGGGATCAAGGGAACAACCCCAAGTAAGCGGTCACGGGGTGCCGCAGATTGTGGCAAGCGGGACGGCGAAGCGTACCTCAGTACGTGAGCCGGCCCGATCGCCGCAAGATGCGGTGCCCCGTGATCGCTTACAAATATTGCTTTGCCGGGGGGACGGGGTGGGCTGGGTGAGCAAGCCCGGCCTGGCCATTGCGCCGGGGGAGCCGGCCATCAACCCGGTGCCCCGGCAAATGATAGGGGCGGCGGTGCGGGAGGCCCTGGCGGAAACCGGCGCGCACACTGCCCGCAATTTTTGCCCGGCGGCCCTGCGCATCACCATCGCCATCCCGGGAGGGGAAGAGCTGGCGACCAAGACCTTGAACCACCGCCTTGGAATCATCGGCGGGCTATCCATCTTGGGGACCACCGGCATCGTCCGCCCGGTTTCCGCCGAGGCCTGGACCGCCACCATCGCCGCCTCGCTGGACGTGGCCAGGGCGGCGGGGCTTGGGGAAGTGGTGCTGGCCACCGGCCGGACTTCGGAAAAGGGCGTGCAGCGGCGGCTCAAGTTACCCGACGAGGCCCTGGTGATGATGGGCGATTATTTGCATTTTGCCCTTACCGAGGCGGGCAAGCGCGGTTTCAGGCAACTGCACCTGGCCGGGATGTGGGCCAAGATCGTCAAGGCGGCCCTCAAAATTCCCCAGACCCATGTTCGCCACGGGGCCCTGGAGGTGCGGCAGGCCGTCGAACTGCTGGCGGAGCTGGGGGCTTCCCCGGAGCTGACGGCACAACTGACCGGCGCCAACACCGCCCGGGAAATCCTTAGCCGCCTGCAAGCAGCCGGGGCCGATGAGCTGGTCGACGGTGTCTGCCGCCGCGCCGCTGCCTACGCAACAGCAACGGCCGGCATCCCGGTAACCGTCTACCTGGTGGACAGCCATATGAAAATAGTGACCCGGGTGGAGAGCGGACAATGACCACAACAAGCATCATCGTTATCGGCGTTGGCGACCAGGGCCTGAGCGACCGGCAACTCCGGGCCCTGGCCGGCTGCCGCTGCCTGGTTGCCGGTGAGCGCCACCGCCCCTTGGTCGCCGGGTTGCAAATTCCGGTGGTGCCGGTCACGCCGCTAAAGGGTGCCCTGACCGCCATTAAAGAACATCTGCCCCAGGGCAAAGTGGGAGTGCTGGCCAGTGGCGATCCCCTCTTTTTCGGGATCGGCCGCACCCTGCTGCACCATTTCGCCCCGGAGCAACTGGAGTTCATGCCGGCTCTCTCCACCGTGCAGCAGGCCTGCGCCCGTTTCCGGCTGCCTTGGGACGATGCCCGGGTCATCAGCCTGCACGGCCGAGAAGCCGGCGAGACCGACCTGCTGTTGAACACCGGCGCCCTGCTAGCGGCGCCCAAGACCATCATCTTCACCGACGGCCGCCGCTCGCCGGATTTGATCGCCACCCGGCTGCGGGACTACCTGGCGTTGGTGGGCGCCGACCGGCTGCTGGCCGCCACCCGGGTGCTGGTGGCGGAAAACCTGGGCGGTGCGGGAGAACGGCTGATCACCGGCAGCCTGGGAGAGATCGCCGGGCAACGGTTTGCACCGCTGAATATAATGGTGCTGCAACGGGCCGCAGAATCCGCCGGCGGCGGTCGGATCAGCGCCGATCTGCCCGCCGCCTTGGGCCTGCAAACCGAGGAAATCCGCCACAGCCGTGGGCTGATCACCAAGGATGAGGTGCGGGCCGTAACTCTGCACAAGCTGCGCCTGCCCGCCACCGGCGTCTGCTGGGATATCGGCGCCGGCAGCGGCTCGGTAAGCCTGGAGGCATCCCGGCTGGCTCCCGGCCTGGCCATATACGCCGTGGAGCGACGAGCGGAAGAGTTGGCCAACATCAAGGCCAATATCGTCAAGCTGGCCGCCTACACCATCCGGCCGGTGGCCGGCGAGGCCCCGGCGGCCCTGGCCGCCCTGCCGGACCCGGACCGGATTTTCATCGGCGGCAGCGGCGGCCGCCTGGCGGAGATTCTCGCCGCCGCCCTGCCCCGCCTGCGTCCCGGCGGCCGGGTGGTGATCAACGGGGTCACCGCCGCCACCAAAGAAGAGGCCCCGCGCCTGCTCCGGCGGCACGGCTGCCCGGTGGAAGTAACGGAAGTCAGCATCAGCCGCCGGTGGGAGACGGACGCCATAACGGCGGACGATACGGCCGGGGCCGGCACCGCAACCAGGCTCAACCCCATCAACATTATTTGCGGCCATAAACAGTGACCATAAAACCGCTTCAACAAAATGAGAAAAGAGCTGAGCAAAATGGATCTTAAAAGCGAACCGCCAACAACCGGTTGCACCGCACCGTCCTCTTCGGAAACTTCGAACGCGCCGAATGGACGACCACAACCGGCCAAGGGACCAAGCCCTGCCAAACCCGCCATGGTCGGCACCCTCCATGTGGTCGGGGTAGGTCCTGGCGACCCGGAACTGCTGACCATGAAGGCCGTCCGACTGCTTAAAGAAGCAGCGGTCTGGCTGGTGCCTAAAGCAAACCGGGAGGGCGACAGCACCGCCCTCAATATTCTGGCCCAAGTGGTGGACCCCGCCGGTAAAGAGGTGCTGGCCCACCACTTCCCCATGCTCAAGATCCGCATGAACCAGCCCCCGGCCCCGGAAGTGGCCGCGGCCTGGCGGGCGGCGGCGGAGCTGGTGCGGGAACGGCTGGCGGCCGGGCAGGATGTGGTCTTTCCCACCCTGGGCGATCCCGCCATCTACAGCACCGGCTTTTATCTTTGCGAAACCCTGCTGGAACTGGCCCCCCAGGCCAGGGTGGAGATCATCCCCGGGGTTTCGGCCATGGGCTCGGCGGCGGCCTCCATCCGGCAACCTCTCTGCCTGGGCGACGACCGCCTGGCGGTGCTCCCGGCCACCTTTGAAAACGGCCGCCTGCGGGAAACCCTGGAAAACTTTGAAACCGTGGTGCTGATGAAGGTCCACCGGGTGATGGACCGGCTGGTCCCCCTGCTGGCGGAAATGCGGCTATTGGACAAGGCGGTGCTGGTGGAAAAATCCGGCCAGGAGGGCGAGCTGATCAGCCGCGACCTGAAGGCCGCCGGCCGGCGGGAGATGCACTATTTTTCCACTATCATCATCAGAAAATAAAGATCTGACTCCACCCGAAACCATAAGAGGAGCAAGTGAATAACTCCACCAACATCATCCATTTTGTCGGCGCCGGGCCCGGTGATCCCGAGCTGATCACCGTCAAGGGCCGGCGGCTGCTGGCCGAAGCCGAACTGATCGTCTATACCGGCAGCCTGGTGCCGGAAACCCTGCTGGTCGGCCTGACGGCGGAGATCCACAACTCCGCCGGGTTGACCCTGGATGAGGTGATAACGCTGCTGGCCGAAGGCTGGCGGCGGGGTCGGCGGGTGGTGCGGCTGCATACCGGGGATCCGGCCATTTACGGGGCCATCGGTGAGCAGATGGCCCGGCTGGGCGAGCTTGACATTCCCTGGCGGGTGGTGCCGGGGGTCAGTTCGGTCACCGCTGCCGCCGCCGCGCTCAGCGCCGAGTTGACCCTGCCGGAGGTGAGCCAGAGCGTGATCATCACCCGCCGGGGCGGCCGCACCCCGGTGCCGGAGCGGGAACAACTCCCCGCCCTGGCCGCCTGCCAGGCCACCATGACCATTTTGCTGAGTGCCGGCATGATGAACGAGGTTACCACCGATCTGCTGGCCGGCGGCTATCCCCCCGAAACCCCGGCGGCGGTGGTGGCCAACGCCAGCCAGCCGGAGGAGCGCATCGTCCGAGGCACCCTGGCCGACATTGCCGACAAGGCACAGGCGGCGGGGATTACCAAAACGGCGATCATCGTGGTGGGCAAGGTGCTGACGGCGGGCGCGCCGCCGGTGATGTCCAAATTATATGACCCTGATTTCTCCCACGGTTACCGGTAGATGAAAATCGGTGTCTTGGCCATGACCGCCGGGGGGCGGAAGCTGGCGGCGCGGCTGGCGGCGGAGTTGGAGGGGGCCGAGCTGGTGCCGGTGGACGGCGGGATCAAGGCTACCCTGGCCGGGGCCTGGTCCCGTTACCAGGGCCTGGTCTGCATCATGGCCGCCGGTATCGTGGTGCGGGCCGTCGCCCCGCTTTTGCGGGACAAATACCATGACCCCGGCCTGGTGGTGGTGGATGAATGTGGGCAACATGCCATCAGCCTGCTCTCCGGCCATCGGGGTGGGGGCAACGAACTGGCCCGGCGGGTGGCCCTGCTCTGCCGGGGGCAGGCGGTGATCACCACCGCCTCCGAGGTGCTGGGCCTGCCCGCCCTGGACCTCTGGGCCGAGGACCGGCAACTGGTTCCCGCCACTCCGGAAGTGATGACCCGGGCCGCCGCCCGGCTGGTCAACCGGGGCACTCTGCGGGTTTACAGCGAGGAGACGGCGGACGAGCTGCCCGCCGGGCTGGAGCCGGTCGCCGAACCGGGGGCGGCGGAGCTGATCATCTCCATCCATGACCATTGGCCGCCGGGCACCCTGCTGCTGCATCCCCGCTGCCTGGTGCTGGGCATCGGCTGCAACCGGGGCACCCCCGCTACGGAACTGGCAACGGCCATCGACGAACTGCTGGCCGCCCACCGGCTGGCCCCGGCGGCCATCCATAACCTGGCCAGCATTGATCTGAAACAGGACGAACCGGGCCTGCTGGAACTGGCCGCAAGCCGCCGCTGGCCCCTGGTTTTTTACAGTAAAGACGAACTTAACCAAGTGGCCGGACTCAAGCCGGCGCCGGCGGTGCTCAAGGCCACCGGGGCCGGTGGGGTGTCTGAACCCGCCGCGCTGCTGAGCAGCGGCAACCAACAACTGATGATAAGGAAACAAAAATGGCGCAACGTGACTCTGGCCCTGGCCCGGGCAAACTTTACCTTGTCGGCACCGGCCCCGGCGGCCCGGAACACCTGACCGGGGCGGCCATCGCCGCCATTGGCGAGGCCGACTGCATCATCGGCTACCACACCTACCTGGAACTGATTCCGGAACTGCTGGCGGGCAAGGAGGTGATCTCCTCCGAGATGATGAAGGAGGTGCAACGCTGCCGCCGGGCCCTGGAGCTGGCCGAGCAGGGGCGCAAGGTGGCCCTGGTCTCCGGCGGCGACCCCGGCATCTACGCCATGGCCGGGCTGGTCTTCGAGCTGGTCCGCGAGGGACAGGCAAAACGGCCGGCGGACAGTGAACTCCATCCGGCCGGCGACACGCCCGGCGACACGGCAGTCGCCCCGCCGGCGGCTTGCCTGCCGGTGGCCATCGAGGTAATCCCCGGCATCGCCGCCCTTAACGCCTGCGCCGCCAGGCTGGGGGCGCCCCTGATGCACGACTTTGCCGCCGTCAGCCTGTCGGACCTGCTCACCCCCTGGGAGACCATCGCCAAACGATTGCAGGCCGTGGCCGCGGCCGATTTCGTCACCGCGATCTACAACCCCCGCTCCAAACGGCGCACCGAGCAGATCGTCCAGGCCCGGGAGATTTTTCTTGCCCATCGCGACCCGCAAACCCCGGTGGGCATTGTCACCGCCGCCACCCGGCCGGAGGAAAAGATCATCCTGACCACCCTGGCCGAGATGCCGCTGGAGGCCATCGGCATGCAGTCCACGGTGATCATCGGCAACTCGCAGAGCTACACCTGGAACGAGCTGCTGATTACCCCCCGGGGCTACGGCCGTAAATATAATTTGCAACCGACGGCATGACCACCATGTTCCCTGTCAACCACGACCATAAAAAGGGCAACTCCCGCCGGGCCGCCGCCATCATGCTCCAGGGCACCGGCTCCGATGCCGGCAAGTCGGTGATGGCCGCCGCCCTGTGCCGCATCCTGCTCCAGGACGGCCTGCGGGTGGCGCCGTTCAAGGCCCAGAACATGTCGCTCAACTCCTTTGTCACCCATGACGGCCTGGAAATGGGCCGGGCCCAGGTGGTCCAGGCCCAGGCGGCCAGGCTCGACCCCGACGTGCGGATGAACCCGGTGCTGCTCAAACCCTCCAGCGAGGTGGGCAGCCAGGTGATCGTTAACGGCCAACCGGTGGGCAACATGAAGGTGGCCGAATACGTGGCCTACAAGCCCCAAGCGGCGGCCGCCGCCTGCCGGGCTTACGACGAACTGGCCTCGGAGTACGACGTCATCGTGCTGGAAGGGGCCGGCAGCCCCGGCGAGATCAACCTCAAAAGCCATGATATCGTCAACATGGAGATGGCCCGCTACGCCCAAGCGCCGGTGCTGCTGGTGGGCGACATCGAGCGGGGCGGGGTGTTTGCCTCGCTGGTCGGCCATTTTGAATTGATGGAGCCCTGGGAGCGGGAGTTGCTGGCCGGTTACCTGGTCAACCGTTTTCGCGGCGATGCCACCCTGCTGGACCCGGCCCTGGAGTTTATGCTCAGCCGCACCGGCCGGCCGGTGTTGGGGGTGGTGCCCTATCTCGATGATCTCGGCCTGCCCCAGGAGGATTCGGTGAGCTTCAAGCAGGGGCTTTACAGCCGTAAAAAAACCGGGCCTACCGATCTGCGCCTGGCGGTGATCGACCTGCCCCATATCTCCAACTTCACCGACCTGGAACCCTTCCTGGCCGAGCCGGACGTGGCCATCAGCCTGGTGAGGCGGCCCGAGGAACTGGGTGAGGCGGACGCCCTCATCCTGCCGGGCAGCAAGAACGTCATCGCCGACCTGGACTTCATCAAGCGCACCGGCCTGGACGGCGCCATCAAGGCAGGGGCGGCGGCGGGCAACTGCGAGATCATCGGTATCTGCGGCGGCTTACAAATGCTGGGCCGGACCATCGCCGATCCCCTGGGCCTGGAAAACGCCACCGGCCATGTCAGCGGCCTGGCCCTGCTGCCTCTCGAAACCACCTTGGCCCCGAACAAAACCCTGGTCCAGCGGCGCTTTACCCACCTGGCCTCGGGCCTTGAGGTTCACGGCTACGAGATCCACCACGGCCAGAGCCGGGTGGAGGGAGCCCCGGCCCTGCGGGACGGCGCCACCCCGGAAGGCGCTTGCTCGCCCAACGGCCGAATCTGGGGCAGCTACCTGCACGGCATCTTCGACGCCGACCACTTCCGCCGCTGGTTCATAGACCGTCTCCGGCGGCGGCGGGGCCTGCCCCCGCTGGTGGCAATCCAGGCCCCCTACGACCTGGAACCGGCCTTCGACCGCCTGGCCGCCACCGTCCGCCAGTCCATCGACATGAAGCAAATTTACCGCCTGCTGGATGGGAGGAACGGATGACGCCGGATTATGGTAAACTTGAGCCAAGGCCGGCAGCTTTGGGGTGGCGGCAATGTTGACCTTTCCCCCTCTGCTCATCACCTTGGCCTTTTGCATCGACGCTCTGGTCGGTGACCCGCCGCGGCTGCCCCACCCGGTGCGGCTGATTGGCGCCGTTATTGCGCGACTGGAAGCGTTGCTGCGGCGGCTGGGCAATTTGCGGCTGGCCGGGGTGTTGCTGGCGGTGATGGTGCCCCTGGGGGCCGGGGCGGCGGGGCTGGCCCTCACTTATCTGGCGGCCGGCCGCGGCGGCTGGGCGGGGCTGCTGGCGGCTTTGCTGGTGCTTTATTTAACCGCCGCCACCATCTCGGCCCGGGAGTTGCTGCTGCGGGTGCGGGAGGTGCTGGCCTGCGAGGATCTGCCGCGAGCCCGGGAATTGCTCAGCCATATCGTGGGGCGGGACACTGCCGCCCTGGATGCCGACGGGGTGCGGCGGGCGGCCCTGGAAACTTTGGCGGAAAACGCCTCCGACGGCATTGTCGCGCCGCTTTTCTACCTGGGGCTGGGGGGACTGCCCCTGGCCCTGGCCTACAAGGCGGTCAACACCCTGGATTCCATGGTGGGGTATAAAAATGAAAAATACGCCGAGCTGGGCCGGGCCTCGGCCAAGCTTGACGACCTGGCCAACTATCTGCCGGCCCGGCTCACCGGCCTGCTGATCATTGTCGCCGTCTGGCTGCTGGACCATGGCCGACCGGGGCGGGCGGCGGCGGCCTGGCGGATCATGCGCCGGGACGGCCGCAACCACGCCAGCCCCAACAGCGGTATCCCGGAAGCGGCCCTGGCCGGCGCCCTGGGGATTCAGTTGGGCGGCCCGACCAGTTATTTCGGCCAGCTCAAGGACAAACCCTTTATCGGCGACAACCGGCATCAACTGCGCGCCGCCGGCCAGGAGGCCAGGACCATCATCCGCCTCACCGCCCTGCTGGCCCTGCTGGCGGCAATCCTGCTGGCCGGTGCCGGTGAGGCTCTGAGTTGGTAAACGGCCAATCAATCAACACAACGGGATTTCTTTATGTCAGCAACCACCCCCCACGGCGGCAACCTGCGCCAACTGGCCGCCCAAGCGGGACGCCCGGCAGAGGAACTGCTGGACTTCAGTGCCTCCATCAATCCCCTGGGGATGCCGCCGGCGGCCCGCCGGGCGATCATCGACCACATCGACCGGCTGGGCCATTACCCCGACCCCCTGGCCGGAGAACTGGTCACTGCCATTGCCGAGGCCTACCGAGTCAACTCTGAACTGCTGCTGGCCGGCAACGGCAGCACCGAGCTGATCTACCTGGCCCTGCGGGTGCTCAAGCCACGCCAAGTTCTGCTGACCGCCCCGGGCTTTGGCGAATATGAACGGGCCGCCCGGCTGGCCGGGGCCGAAATCAAGTGGCTGCGGTTGAGCAAAAAAAATGAGTTGCGCATCGACCCGGCGGCCTTCATCGCCGCCATGGCCGACTGCGACCTGGCCCTGCTCTGCAACCCCAACAACCCCACCGGCCACGCCTTAAGCCGCCCCGAAGTGGCGGCCATCGCCGAGGCGGCCAAAACCCATCGCTGCTACTTGCTGCTGGACGAGGCCTTTGCCGACTTCTGCCCGGAAGTTTCCCTGCTGGGCCACTTCTACAACACCCACCTGCTGATCCTGCGCTCCCTGACCAAATTCTTCGCCCTGCCCGGCCTGCGGCTGGGCTTTCTGCTGCTGCCCCGTTCACTGCGCCGCGCTTTCCTGGCCCACAAGGAACCCTGGAGCGTCAACACCCTGGCCGAAGCGGCCGCCGTCGCCGCCCTGGCCGATGAAGAGTTTGCCCAACGCAGCCGCCGCTTTATGGCCGAGGAACGCCCCTGGCTGGCCGGCGAACTGGCACGGCGCACCGGCGCCAGGGTCTACCCCGCCGCCGCCAACTACCTGCTGCTGGAAACCCCGCAGGCCCAGGAACTACTAACCGGCCTGCTGCAACAGGGCATAGCCCTGCGCGACTGCAGCAACTTCCGCGGCCTCAATGCCAATTTCCTGCGCACCGCAATCCGCAGCCGCCAAGAAAACCAACGCCTGCTGGCAGCCCTGGCCACCATCTTGTAATATGGCAAGAATGAAGGAGAAACTCAAAGCTGGATGAAAATACCCCGCCCACCCCATAACTGGCAGGTGTCGCCCCGGAGGGCGGCGGCCATTCAGCAGGAACTGGCCCGGGCGGTAAGGCAGGAACAACCCGCCGGGGAGCTGCGCCTGGTGGCCGGGGTGGACGCCGCCTTTGTCACTGACCCGCCGGCCTGTCTGGCCGGAGTGGTGCTGTGGGATAGCGCCAGCGGCACGGTGCTGGAAAGCCATACCGCCCGCCGACCGCTGCTCTTTCCCTATGTGCCCGGCCTGCTCAGTTTCCGCGAGGCACCGGCCATCATCGCCGCCCTGCGCCGCCTGCGCCGCACTCCCGACGCCTTGCTGGTGGACGGCCAGGGGCTGGCCCACCCCCGCCGCTTCGGCATTGCCTGCCACCTGGGGCTGCTCACCGGACTGCCCAGCGTGGGCTGCGCCAAAAGCCGGCTGATCGGCTCATTTCAAATGCCGGGGGAAAAACGGGGGGATTACTCGTTGCTGGTTGACCGGCAGGACACCATCGGTGCTGTGCTGCGCACCCGCGACCATGTACGGCCGCTGTTTATCAGTATTGGCCACGCCATCGACCTGGACCATGCCATCGAGTTGACCCTGGCCTGCGGCTGCGGCTACCGCCTGCCGGAACCCACCCGCCTGGCCGACCGGCTGGTGGCCTCCGAGCGGTCTAAAACCCGTATTCGCTCAACAATTCGTCGACCAGATCCTGCTTGAGCGAGGACGGCGTGTTGTCGTTATACACCTCGCGCAACAGTTCTTTTTTCTTCTCGATATTGGCCGCCGAGCTGTCCTTCTTGAGATTTAACACCACCAGCACTTCAATGAGCCAGTCGCGAACCTGGTTGAGATCGGCAATCTGCTTTTCCATCCGTTGCCGGGCAACATCCTGGTAAGACTGGGAGGCAATGATATCGTAAACCGCCGCCTTCATTTCGGTCAGCAATGACTTATTGTCGGCCTGCTCCTGCTGGTCGGCCCCGTTAAGCCGCTGCTCCAGCTGCTCGGCCTGCACAATCACCCTGTCGGCCTTGTCCAGTACCTCGCCGGTGGCCTGTTCCATCAACTCCACCACATCCCGGGCATTGCCGACCAGAAAAGGGGCCTGTTCGCCGGCATTGGCCAGCGGGGCCTGCATGGTCCGCATGTTGAGCAGCATGGTATTGATCTGCCTGGCCAGCACCGAAAGCAGACCTTCAGCGTCAATTTCCGGCGGATTTTCCTTGAAATCACCCCGAAGCAGGGCATCGGTAATGTCCACCAGGGCCTTAAGCTGTTCTTCCATTTGCGGGTTATGGTCGTTTGCCATGGAATCGCTCACCACTTGGAAACGGCAGCCCAATGCCGGCAGCTGCCTGGTTTATTCTCAGCCGTTAACGATAACGTCGTTGTTCCTGGTAAAACTGCTGTTTGTCGGCATACATCCGTTTATCCGCTTCCTTGAGCAAGATCGCGCTGTTTTCCTCGCCGCCACAAGCGTCGATGCCGGCCCAGCCCAGGCTAAGGGTAATGGGAAATTTCTCCCCAGTGTCCAGCTCCAGCTGCCGGTTACGGAAAACCTGAATTTTCAGGCGCTGCACAAAATGGCCGGCATCGACCTCCGGGCAGTTGGCCATCAACAGCACAAACTCATCCCCCCCGGTCCTGGCCACAATATCGGTGGGGCGCAGGCTTGTTTTCAGTTCCTGCGCCACGGCAACGATCAGCCGGTCGCCGGCCTCATGGCCATGTTCATCGTTAAGCTTTTTAAGCTGGTTCACATCTGCCAGCACCAATGAGTAAGGGGTGCCGTGGTCGTTGAACTTGGCCTGCTCCTCCTCCAGGGCCTTGTTGAGGTAGCTGCGGTTAAACAGCCCGGTAAGCCCGTCGGTGTTGGCTTCATCTTCCAGTTGCCGCAACAGGATCTGGTTTTGGAAATATGCCCCCAGGGGCTCAAGGACCAGCTTGAGCATATCTTTTTCTTTCTCGTCCAGATCGCCCTCCAAAATAACCAGACCGATCCGCCGGCCGGTGGACCCCGCCAGCGGCAACTGGGTCCCGGTGGACCAGGGAAGCACCGGGGAGGGGAGCAGAGCCGATTGCTCCTGAGAAAACTCCCGGGTAAGACAGGACCTCCTGATCCGCTCGAAATCGGTCGCCTCGATTCCCCGTTGCTGGCTAATCCAGAGCACCCCCGGGCGGGTATTGTGCACCAGGATGGCCGCCGCCCCTTGGTGCAGCACCGGCAAAATGGAGTGCAGAAAGTAGAGCGCCACTTCCTGGCCGTCATTTTCCTGTTGCAGATAGGTGCCGAAATCCACCAGCAGTGAAAGCAGTTGATTCTTGCTGGCGATTTCCTCGCGATGTTCGCGGATCTGGCTGATCAGTTGCACCTGCCGGGTGTTGTCGCGAAAGAGCAACAACCCGCCCCGCCTGTTGGGCCCGGCGGAAAAGATTTCGGTAACAATCCGGCCGTCTATCTCGTGACTCTTTTTCTGCCCGGCGGCCCGGGCAAAGCCGTGTCGGGCCGGGCAATCCGGGCATGGCGCGGTCCGGCCCACCAGGGTGAAACATTGGGAGCTAGCGGAGGTAAACATCTTGTCCGCCTCACTGTTTTTCCGCTCAACCCGGTAGGTTTCGTCAACCACCAGAAGGGCATCCGGCAAGTAGTCCATCAACTGGGCCATAAAATCCTGCTCGGCGGCATTGCGCCGCCGGCTGTGCTCCAGCAGCACATTTTTGGCCAGCAGCTCTTTTTTATGAATCTCCGAGCGCCGGAGCAGGCTGATTTCTTCCGTCACATCCTGGATGGTCAACAGTTGATATCCCTGCCACGACCGGCAGTATATCTTGAGATGCATTCCACCATTTTTTCCATTAATGGTGAGGGCCTGGCGACGCTGATGGGTGCCGCCGGCAGTGCCGGCCGCCAGGCAGGTAGTGCAATCAACATCGTCTTTGGCGAACAGGCTTTGGCAAATTTTCTCCGTCAATTCCACGCCGGCGCGATCAAGCAGTTCCCGAGCCCAATGGTTGGCAAAAAACAGCCGGCCATTATCCTGGCAGAGCAACAAACCGGTCTGGACCATGTCCAGCAGTTGCTCGGGGTGAAGCTCGGGGTCTATGGAATTAACCGCAGTCTCCATCCGTCACTCAAGTAGAGAAGAAAGCCTGCCTGCCGAACCCTGCTTTGACCATCATTAAGCATGGCCAGAACCAGAGAGGCACCAGGCTTGTTCGCAAGCTTTGCCAGGAGCAACAAAACCTCAACATATTTTTACTCTAGCACATAGTCAGCCGGGTGGCGAGCGCAAAGCGAACTTTAATTTTCCACGTATTTGCTAATGATAACCAGAAGTAGCAGCAGGCGCGAGCCGCACCAAACCGCCTGACAAAAATGTTTAATCATTGGAGCTGACCGGCTTGCGCAGTCCCTTGATTTTGGCGGTGCGGGTTTTGGCGGCCAGCCTTCTTTCCTTGGCGGCCTTGGTGGGGCGGGTGGGTTTGCGTTTCTTGGGCTCTTTGGTGACCGCCGCGATCAGTTCGCGCAGACGCTGGCGGGCCTCTTCCTTGTTCTTCTCCTGGCTGCGGTGGCGCACCGCCTTGATCACCACCACCCCGTCGGCGCTGATCCGCCGGTCGTTGAGGGCCAGCAGCCGCTCCTTGTATGGCTCCGGCAAGGAGGAGGCGCGGATATCAAAAAAAAGCTGGATGGCGGTGGAGACCTTGTTGACGTGCTGCCCGCCCGGCCCGCCGGCCCGGATGGCGGTAAACGCCAGCTCTGTCTCCGGTATCGTCAATGTCCTGCTGATCCGCATATTTTCCACCTGTAATCGTTCAGCAGCACCGCATCTTCGGGCGATCAGCCAGGCTTACGTACAGGGGGTACGCTGCGCCTGGCTGCTTACCCGAACCTGCGGCACTGCTGAACGATTACAGCCCGTTAAGCGGTAAGTTAGTACCCCTGGTGAACACTTACCTCCACTCACAAGAAGCTTGCAAGAAACCCATCTTCCGGCTAACTTTGCCAGGTTTGAGAAAAGCAGTCAACCAGAGGGTGCTCCCGGTTACGGCCGGGGGAGAATAGGAAACCGGGTGCAAATCCCGGGCGGTCCCGCCGCTGTAAACGGGGAGCGATCCCGAACAAGGCCACTGTTCAACCGAACGGGAAGGCTCGGGAAAGCGCCGATCCGTAAGCCAGAAGGCCTGCCCTTTGGTCGAAATCGATTCCCGCGCGTGACGGGACCTTTCTGGAGATGATGGCAAAGTCTCCAGCCATTTTAGCATGGCGAGCCGCCGAAGCCGCCCGCCATGCCTTAACGGCTGGGGGCTTTTTTTGTTTTCGCCCCCGCCACAGCCTGAAAAAAGGAGAAAAAGGCTATGGCAACTCAGATTCAACGGGCAAGAGCAGGGGAAATCAGCGACGAAATGGCCCAGGTGGCCGCCGCCGAAGGGGTGGAGGCTGAAATGGTGCGCGGCGGGGTGGCCGCCGGCACCATCGTCATTCCCTGCAATCATGGCCGGCAGCAGCGGGCGGTGGGCATCGGCCGGGGGCTTGGAACCAAGGTCAACGCCAGCATCGGCACCTCCAGCGACATCATCGATTACACCGCCGAGGAGGTCAAGGCCAAAGCCGCCGAGGAAGAAGGGGCCGACACCCTGATGGAGCTTTCGGTGGGCGGCAATCTCGATGAAGTGCGGCGCCGGGTGCTGGCCGCCACAACCCTGCCGGTGGGCAACGTCCCCCTCTACCAGGCCTTCTGCGAGGCCTCCCGCCGCTACGGCGATCCCAACAAGCTGGATGAAGAGCTGCTCTTCGACCTGATCGAACAACAGTGCGCCGACGGCATCAGCTTCATGGCCATCCACTGCGGCATCAACCTCTACACCATCGAGCGGCTGCGAAAGCAGGGTTACCGCTACGGCGGCCTGGTTTCCAAGGGCGGCACCCAGATGATCGCCTGGATGCTGGCCAACAACCGCGACAACCCCCTCTACACCAAGTTCGACCGGGTGGTGGAGATCCTGCGCCGCCATGACGTGGTGCTAAGCCTGGGCAACGGCATCCGGGCCGGGGCCATCCACGATTCCTCGGACCGGGCCCAGGTGGCGGAACTGGTGATCAACTGCGAGCTGGCCGAACTGGGCCGGGAGATGGGCTGCCAGATGATGGTGGAAGGGCCGGGCCATGTGCCCCTGGATGAAATCGAGGGCAACATCCAGTTGCAGAAAAGGATGTCCGGCGATGCCCCCTACTACGTGCTGGGGCCGCTGCCCTGCGATGTCGGGGCCGGTTACGACCACGTCACCGCCGCCGTGGGCGCCGCTTCATCCTCACGCTACGGCGCCGACCTGATCTGCTACATCACCCCCGCCGAGCACCTGGCCCTGCCCAACGAGGATGATGTCCGCGAGGGCGTGCGGGTGGCCAGGCTGGCGGTGCACATGGGAGACATCGTCAAGCTGGGGGAGCGGGCCAAGAAGCGGGACCGGGCCATGAGCCGGGCCCGGCGGGACATGCAATGGGAGCAGCAGTTCGAACTGGGGCTGTTCGGCCGCCAGGCCAAAGAGGTCCGCGACAGCCGCAGCCCCGGCGACCAGCAGACCTGCACCATGTGCGGCGAGTTCTGCGCCGCCAAAAACGCCGAGGCCATCTTCAGCGACTGCACCAGCCAGGCCAAACAGTAACCAATCGCGGCAACCGTGTTTCGTCCCGGCCCCACCGGGGCGGAGCACGATTTTTGATTGCTTGACACAACTCCCCGGATCGACCAAATTGCGCTGGCTTTTTACCTGCGACACCAACCGGGGAGTTTGTGCTTATGTTAACGGTTTTACCGCTTTATCTGGGGCTGGGCGCGGTGGCCGGGGTGCTGGCCGGGCTGTTGGGCATCGGCGGCGGGCTGGTGATTGTGCCCATGCTGGTCTTTGCCCTGGCCTGGCAGGGAGTGGCCCCGGAGTATTTGATGCATCTGGCCCTGGGAACCTCGATGGCCACCATCATCTTCACCGCCGTCTCCAGCGCCCTGGCCCATCATCGGCGCGGCGCGGTGCGCTGGGAGGTGGTGCGGGGTATTGTGCCCGGCATTTTGGCCGGCACTCTGGGCGGCACCTTCATCGCCGCCGCGCTTAGTACCGATTTCCTGCAAATATTCTTCGCCTTCTTCCTCTACTTCGTGGCCTGGCAGATGCTCAGCGGCCGCAAACCCAATCCGGCCCGAGAGTTGCCGGGGCCGGCGGGAATGCTGGGCGCCGGCGGGACCATCGGGGTCTTTTCCAGCCTGGTGGGCATCGGCGGCGGCACCCTGTCGGTACCCTTCATGGTCTGGTGCAACATCGGGCTGCATCAGGCCATCGGCACCTCGGCGGCCATCGGCTTTCCCATCGCGGTGGCCGGTACCGCGGGCTACCTGCTCAACGGCCTGCGGGCCCCGGCGCTGCCGGAGTACGCCCTGGGCTTCATCTACCTGCCGGCCCTGGTGGGCATCGTGGCCGCCAGTGTGCTCACCGCCCCGCTGGGCGTACGCCTGGCTCACAGCCTGCCGGTGAACAAATTAAAAAGAATTTTCGCCCTCTTGCTGCTCGCCGTGGCAACCCGCATGCTCTTTATGTAACAGGGGAGCCCTTCGCAAACGTGGACCAGTTGCCGCCAGCTGCGGGGCATATCTTTTTGGCCCTTTTGAAAAGTGGGTGGGTAATAGGTGCCATGCTCAGGGTCTATAGCGGTTACTCATTGACGTCCCGGAAGGACCAGCAAATTTTGAAGAATCTCAATGCGGAGTGAATGACCGATCAAGGAACAATAATGGCATGGCCTGGCGAGGCAGAGGCATGGGATGCGCTGACACAGCTTTGCCCTGATGAAACCAGGGTCAATGCAAAGGTTTTATTCAATCCCCACAACTCCACCTATGTGCTGAATTGTTTTGGCCAGGATATCTTTGTCTCACTGAATGATCGTGATATTTACAGCAATTCCGCCTTGGGCCAGGTGCTGGTTAACCAATATGCAGAGTACTCGCACCTTTCGATCCTGAAATATTTAATCCATTCACGCGACCTGCCGTGTTCAGGGCAGATGATCCCCCCGTTTGATTTACCCGGTGGCGATATCTTTGTTAAAGGGACCCACATTCTGCCTCTTGACGACATTGCTGGGTGTTTTGATGGCAATGTTGACAAGTTCGTAAAAACAGGCAAAAACCTTGCCGGTACGCAACTTGAGTATGGCGATATGTCGTTCAAGCTCTTCCCCTTCCCCAGGGTGCCGGTCGTAATCATCGTATGGGAAGGCGATGAAGAGTTCCCCGCCAAGGCGACACTTTTGCTTGACGCTGGCTGTGTGTCGCAAATACCAACGGAGATTGTTTGGTCCACCGCGATGATGTCCGTCAAGATGTTGTTGCAAAGTGCGCGGGGCAAGTGATGGCCCCGGGTTGGCAGGCTGACGGCGGCAACTAGGCCGCTGCTCAGGGCTCCTTGAGCAGCAGGGCCAGCAGGGCCGCGAAAACGCAGGCGGCTCCGGCGATACTGAAAGAAATCTGCCAGGTGGAGATGTCGCCGGCCAGGGCCATGTCGCGAAAATAGCCGGCAATCTGGGGGCCCAGGATGCCGGCCACCCCGTAGGAGAGAAAAATCCAGCCGTAGTTGCGGCCCAGGTTGGCGGCGCCGAAGTAATCGGCGGTGGCGGCGGGAAAGAGGGCAAAGTTGCCGCCGAAATTGAAACCGATGATGGCGGCGGCAATGATCAGGCTGCTGGCCGCACCCCCCAGTTCGTAAAAGGCAAAGACGATGAAGGCCTGGAAGCTGCACATCATGAACAGCGACCACTTGCGGCCCAGGCGATCGGAAACCCCGCCCCAGACAATCCGGCCCAGCCCGTTGAAAATCGCGTACCAAGCCATGGCGGTACCGGCGATTCGGGCCGCTGCCGCCGGGTCGCTCACCGCCTGGCTCATTTGCAGGGCATCGGTGCCGAACAGGCTGATGCTGTAAATCACCATCAGCCCGGCCAGGGCGGTGCTGCAAAACATCAGCCACAGGATGTAGAAGTGGCCGGAACGCAACATCTCGCTGCTGCTGTACTCCCTGGGGGCCACCGGGGACGGCGGCGCGGCTTTGTCGGCGGCCGGGGCCGCCGCGGGTTCCGTTCCCAGCCGGCAACCGCCGCCGGCTCCGGTGGGAACGTAGCCCGCCGGAGGGTTGAGCATCACCCGACTGCCCAGGAACACCAGCAGGGCAAAGAGCACCCCGTAAATCAAAAAAACCGACTGCACCCCCGGCAGCCCAAAGAGGCTGACGGTATGGAGCAGGCCGCCAAACCAGCTCCCGGCCAGCTTGACCCAAAGGGTGGCCCCGAACCCGAAACCGGCCACCGCCAGCCCCGAAACCAGCCCCTTTTTGTCGGGAAACCACTTGACCCCCACGGCGATGGGCACCACGTAAGCCAGGCCGATCCCGGCCCCGCCGATCAGGCCGATCCCCAGAAACTGGCCCCAGAAACTGCTCCCCAGCAGCCCGCCCAGCACATAGCCTGCCCCCAGCACCAGACCGCCGGCGGCGGCCACCGGCCGCGGCCCGTAAAGGGGCAGCACCCGCCCCGCCGCCACCATCACCACGGCAAAGGTGGCCAGCCCGGCGGAAAAGATCCAGGCGGCCTCCCGGGCGTTAAAGCCGTAGTGCCCACCGGCACTCAAAGGCTGGGTCAGCGGCCCGGTGAAGACACTCCAGGCGTAGATGGCGCCCAGGCAAAACTGGATCATCACCGCCCCCGCCACCACCAGCCAGCGCCGTTGCCCCACGCTCAGATATGTCGCCAGATCGCCCATCATCTCTCCTGAATTGTTCTCCAGCCGCCGTTCAGCAGGCCCTTACGGGGTCCCGATTGGCTCCACAGTTCGCGCGGGTCGATAAGCTCGGCACGGGTTTAGGCTTCGTTCATGCTGCCATGCTTAATTTCATCATTGGCAACCATGGCGCAATCAAAACCCGATCAAGAAAATCTTAGGCCAAACAATTGTCTTATCTTCCTGGTTTCTTTAAATATTTGCCGTTTGAGTACGCATCGGATATGCTGAAAATCAAAACCTGATCAAGAAAATCAGGCCCAGCCGGGCACGTAGCCTGCACGTGGGTGATCCGCATCCGCCACCTTGATTATGCCCTCTTCCAGGGCCTTACGGATTATTACCGAAGCCTGAGAGGCATTCTTTGGATCAATGCCGAAGCGTTCGCAAAGGGTGGCATTTTTCATCCGTTCGCCGCTAAGGAGTTTTAAGACGGCATGTTGGTAACAGGCCCTTACCCGCTCATCCGGGGTCATGTCTGCAAATTTGCGCGGACCATAGAGAATTACCTGCATGGAATTTGCACCTTCCCGAAACAACGGCGGCGGCAGTTGGTAAAGTTCAACCTGCGCTATCACTTTGTCCAGCCCGCTACCTTGCTCTTCACAAAAGCCCATGCGGCGCATCAACGATGCCAGGGCCTCGTTCCGAGAACGCGGAGGAAGATCGATCATCCGCTCAGCCTGAACCAAGGGGCGGCCGGGATTGGTAATCTCCATGCGGTCCTCGAAGATCTCAATCTGCGGCCCCGCACCGGTTACTGTCATATCCTGGTGAATCAGAGCATTGGCAACCAGTTCGCGCACCGCCAACTCGGGGAACAGCGGCTGAGCCACGCGCAACGCGATGCCGATATGCTCGTTCCGGGGGATCAGTCCGTTGATGTAGTCGACCAGCCCTTCGAATCCGGCGGCATAACCCTTGTGACCATCCAGACGGTGGGTGACCGTCTCGGCACGGTTCTTTCCGTCGTAAACCACCAGTCGCACCGCCTTACGGGCCAGCGATGCATCGAACCTGTCCAACCGTGTGGCGAATAAGATTGCCCCGAGATGAGTGATATTCCATTTCTCACCTACGTCGCGACTGATCAGGCCATCCGCTTCCAGATGCTCAAAAATACCGGCACGGTTGTCTGGGAGGGGGTGCCTAATGAGGCGAAAGTATTGAGCGTAATCAAGCAGATCCAGCACCTCGTCGCCCGAAGCATACCGTCGCGCGATGCCGTGCTCCCAAGTGTAGGGTCGCAGGCACTTGATCAGTTTGATATAGCGCTCGGGATAGTCGGCGAGTTTCGGTGTGGCACTGCCAATACGAATGTAGGCAATATTGTTAAAGCCGACAGGCGCACTGGTTGCCGCCGGAACCTCCAGGATCACCACCCGCCCGTCGGGATGGGCGACGGTACGGAAACTGAAGGCTACACTCGGTTGCAGCCGTTGGGCCAGCCAGAGCTGAAACTCCTGGTTCCCAACCCTGAAAGAGGCCGGATCGAAGTTGGTGCCAACGACCTCATGACTCGTATCGTCTATACCCCACAGCATGAAGCCGCAATCGCGACCTTCGAGGCGCGCTAAATTGGATAGAGCCGAACAACGCTTGCCGATCCCATCCGGGTCAACATTATTCTTCTTAAACTCCAACCAGGGCAACTCGGCCGGTTGTGCTCGGAGCTCATCAATGAGATCAATGTCACGCTTCTCGTTCATGCCGCCACTGCCTCAACTTCCTTTTCCGCCTCTGCGGTCGGTTCACCTCTTTTGCTTCATGACTAACTTGTTCGTAAAAATATACTGTAAACCTTGGTCGCCTACAACAGCGGCTTTGCCCGGGCTGGAATTATCGACCACGCCAAGCGGGTGCCCTGTGATCGCTTACCTGATAACGCCGGACTCGGTTACCAGGTGGTGGAGTTGCTGGTCGTGGGGCAGCAGGGGCAGGGAATCCACCACCTGCAGGTCGAAGGCCAGGCCGATGCGAACCGCTTGCGGCGCCTGTTGCGCCAGGAAGCGGTCGTAATAACCGCCGCCGTAGCCGAGGCGACCGCCCCGGCGGTCGAAGACGCTGCCCGGCACCAGGACCAGGTCTATTTCTCCCGGCTCCTGGGGTTGGCTGGCGGCCGGGTCCGGCTCCGGGATGCCGCAGTAACCGGGGCGCAACTGGCGGTCAGGGTCGGTGAGTTGAAAAACTTCCAGGCGTTTTCCCTTTACCCTGGTCAAGGGAACCGCCAGGCGGCAGCCGGCCGGCAGATGCGCCGCCAGGGCGGGCAGGGTTTCCACCTCGCTGCGAAAGTGCAGGTAGACCATGATCACCCGAGCCCGGCGCACCGCATCCAGCCCGGCCAGGGCGGCATGGATGGCGCCGCTCTTTTCCCGCCGCCGGGCGGGGCTTAAACCGTCGCGGGCGGCTAAAACCGTGTCGCGCAAACGGCGGCGCTGTTCTTCGATCTGCATTGTTGCCAACCTGTATTTAATGTTCAGCTTATTGACCGGCAGGGGTGGTTTAAAGTAAATTCACCACAGACGCCCGGTTAACGCAACCGGGCGTAAACTTTGCAAGCGCTCACCAGGGGTACTAACTTACCGGTTTAACGGGCCGTAATCGTTCAGCAGTGCCGCAGGTTCGGGTAAGCAGCCAGGCGCAGCGTACCCCCTGTACGTAAGCCTGGCTGATCGCCCGAAGATGCGGTGCTGCTGAACGATTACTAAACTTTCAGACCATCAAACATGGACGGCGGTCAAGGGTAAAATTGACCCGCCGTGGGAAAATATGCCTGAACTACCGGAAGTGGAAGTGGTGCGCCGGGGGCTGGAACCCTTGGTGCTGCAGCGGCAAATCGCCCGCATCAGCGCCAGCGGCCTGCCCCTGCGCCGGCCCGTGCCCCTGGCCGAGCTGCGGCGCTGGGGGGAAGGCGCCCGGGTAACCGGGGTGAGCCGGCGGGCCAAGTACCTGCTGCTGCACCTGGACAACTCCGCCCTGCTGATCTTTCACCTGGGCATGACCGGCAAGTTCTACCCGGCCGTCGCCGACGACCCACCCCGCAAACATGACCACCTGGTACTGCACCTGAATGATCATGCAAACGACGGGCACGGGGGCCGGGGGGCAAGTGGCCAAAAGGTGGCCCAGATACGTTTCAACGATTGCCGCCGCTTCGGGCTGGTCGCCGTCTGTGCCCCTGCCGAGACCACAGCGCCAGCGCTGCTGGCCGGGCTGGGGCCCGAACCCCTGGATGACAAGGCCTTCACCCCCGCCTACCTGGCTCAACGCTGCGCCCACCGGCGCACCCCCATCAAAAATCTGCTGATGGACAATCGGGTGGTGGTGGGGATCGGCAATATCTACGCCAATGAAGTGCTGTTTGCCGCCGGGGTACACCCGCAAACCCCGGCCGGGGAAATATCCCGGGCCAGGTTAAAAAAAATCTGCGCCGCCGCCCGGGAAATCCTGACCCGGGCCATTGCCGCCGGTGGCACCACCATTGCCGATTTTGCCAACGCTGCCGGGGAGAGCGGTTATTTTCAGGTGCAACTGGCCGTTTACGGGCGCGGCGGCCAACCCTGCCCGCGCTGCGGCCGGGAAATAGTCCGGCAGGTGCAGGCCGGGCGGGCAACCTACTTTTGCCCCCGCTGCCAACGGCCGCCCAAAGTAATATCAAAAAACAAGGAACAAAAGAGCGGCAAATAACTCCTTGAAGAAGTTCACGTTTTTTACTCTTAACCCTGGAAGATCTTGGCACCATGGCTAAAAAAGAAAAAATCATCCGCTTTGTTTTACCCCTGCTGGTGCTGCTGGCGGGTTTTCTGCTGATGCAGTTACTGCTGTCCCAACGCCAGGCGCCGGAGCCCCGGGAAAGGGTGGAGCGCGGCGCCCTGGTGGAATTGCTCGCCGTGCAGCCGGAAACCCACCAGGTGATGGTGCGGGGCAGCGGCACGGTGCAGCCCCAGCGGGAAATCAGCCTGATCCCCAGGGTCTCCGGCGAGGTGGTGGAGCTGGGGCCGAATTTTGTCGCCGGCGGCTTTGTTCGTGAAGGCGAGTTGCTGTTCCGCTTGGACCCGGCGGATTACGAGCTGGCTCGGGAGCGGGCCAAGGCCGCCGTGGCCCGGGCCGAAGCGAGGCTGGTGGAAATAAGCGAACGGGCGGCGGTGGCCCGCCGGGAGTGGGAGTTGTTTGCCGCAAGCCCCGACCATGAAAGCGACACCCGGCTGCAGCCCAGCCCCCTGGCCCTCTACCAGCCCCAGTTGCTGGAGGCCGAGGCCGAGCGGGTCGCCGCCGAAGCCGATCTTACCGCCGCCCGGCTGGACCTGGAACGCACCACCCTCTTGGCCCCCTTCAACGGCCGCATTCGCCAGCGCCAGTTGGAATTGGGCCAGTTTATCCAGGCCGGGGTCACCGTCGCCACCCTGACCGGCACCGACCGGGCGGAAATCATCGTTCCCCTGCCCCAGGCCGACCTACCCTGGCTGCAACTGCCCCGCCCGGCCAGCGCCCCCGCAACTGACTCCGGGGTCCACGGGGTAAGCGATCTCGGCTCCCCGGCCCTAGTTACCTTCACCGCCGGCGATCGCGATTACCAGTGGCCGGGCAAGCTGCACCGGACCCTGGGCGAGGTGGAAAGCCAGGGGCGAATGGTACAGACGGTAATCATGGTCGAAGACCCTTACGACCTGGCCGACCGCCGGGACGATGCCCCGGCCCTGCTGCCGGGGATGTTTGTCGGGGTGCAACTGGCCGGCAAACGCCTGGAAGAGGTGTTCATTCTGCCCCGCCGGGCGGTGCGGGAAGGCGACACCGTCTGGCTGATGGATGACGAGCAGCGGCTGCGCCTGGCGCCGGTCAACATTCGCCGCCGGGAACGGGAAACCGCCATTATCGACCACGGCCTGACCGCCGGCGACCAGGTGGTGCTCACCGAACTGGTCGGCGCCGTCGAGGGCATGCTGCTGCGGGCCAACAACCGGGAAACGCCCCGGGAAATGCCCCGAGAAATGCCCCGAGAAATACAATGAACAACCAGATCCAATGGATGGCCCATAACCACGTGGCCGCCACCCTGCTGCTGCTCTTTTTCGCGGTGGGCGGCCTGGTCTTTGCCTTCAACGTCAAGCAGGAGGTCTTTCCCGAGATCAGCCTGGACCGGGTGAACATCACCGTCAGCTACCCCGGCGCCAGCCCCGAGGAGGTGGAAGAAGGGATCATCCTGCAAATAGAAGAGAGCATTGCCGGCATTGACGGCATTAAAGAGATGCGAGCCACCGCCGCCGAAGGGATCGGCACCGTCACCGCGGTGGTGGATACCGGGGCCGACGTGGACCAGGTGCTGCAGGACATCAAAAACGAGGTGGACCGCATCACCACCTTCCCCGAAGACGCCGAGCAGCCGGTGGTGAGCAAGGCCCTGATCAGAAACGAGGTGATTTCGGTAGTGGTTTACGGCCCCACCACCGAACGGGCCCTGCGGGAACGGGCGGAGATGATCCGCGACGACCTGCTGGAGATGCCGGAAATCACCCAGGTGGAACTGGCCGGGGTGCGGCCCTACGAGATCTCCATCGAAATCGAGGAAGAGATGCTGCGCCGCCATCACCTTACCCTGGAACAGGTGGCGGCGGCGGTGCGCCGGGCCTCCCAGGACACCCCCGGCGGGGTGCTGAAGACCGAGGGCGGCGAGATCCTGCTGCGCACCAAGGAACGGCGCTACACCGGGCCTGAGCACGAGGAGATCGTCATCCGGGCCGGGGCCGACGGCGCCTTGTTGCGCCTGGGCGAGGTCGCCACCATCCGTGACGGCTTTGAAGATATCGACCTGATCAGCCGCTTCAACGGCCAGCCCGCCGCCATGGTGGAGGTTTACCGGGTGGGCGAGCAGCGCCCCATCGAGATCTCCGAGTTGGTGCGCCGTTATGTGGAGCGGCAACAGCCGGCGGTGGCCGGCACGGTCATCGACCTGGCCCTGTGGAACGACAACTCCGAGGTGCTGCAGAGCCGTTTTCAACTGCTGCTGAAAAACGCCGCCATCGGCCTGCTGCTGGTGCTGCTGATTTTAAGCCTCTTTCTGGAGATCAAGCTGGCCCTGTGGATCATGCTGGGGCTGCCGGTTTCCTTTCTCGGCGCCCTGCTCTTTCTGCCCAGCTTCGATGTTTCCATCAACATGATGTCGCTTTTTGCCTTCATCATGGCCCTGGGGATCGTGGTGGACAACTCGGTGGTGGTGGGCGAGAGCATCCACGAGCACCGCAGCCGGGGCAAGGAACGACTGCGGGCGGCGGTGGAGGGCACCAGGGAGGTGGCCGTGCCGGTGGTCTTCTCGGTGCTGACCACGGTGGCGGCCTTCCTGCCCCTGGTCTACATCACCGGCACCATGGGTAAGTTCATCCGCGCCATCCCCTTTGTGGTGATCAGCATCCTGATGGTGTCGCTGGTGATTTCCCTGTTCTGCCTGCCGGCCCTGCTGGGGCGGCGGGATCATGCCAGCCCCCCCGGCCCCGGCCTGATTGGCCGCCTGAAAGGGCTGCACCGGCAAGCCGATGCGTTACTGCAACGGTTGATTAACGGCCCCTACCGGCGCACCCTGGAGTTCTGCCTGACCTACCGGGGGCTGACCCTGGCCGCCGCCCTGGCCCTGCTGATGCTGGCCGGCGGCCTGGTGGGCGGCGGGCTGGTGCAGTTTCGCTTCATGCCGGAGGTGGAAGGCGATATCATCCGGGTGGAGTTGGAAATGCCCCAGGGCACCCTGGTGGAGGAGACCGCCCGGGTGGAGGCCTTCATCGTCGAGCAGGGTCAGCGGACCATCGCCGAATTCGATGCCCGGCGCGACGACGGCAGCACCATCCTGCGCCACCTTTATTCGGTTATCGGCGGCACAGCGGCCAATGAAGGCCCCGGCGGGGGCGGCGGCGACTCCGGCACCCACCTGGCCACCACCACCCTCTTTCTGCAACCGGCCGAAAAACGCGGCCTGCCGGCCTCGGAAGTGTCGGCCCGCTGGCGGGAGTTGGTGGGGGAAATTCCCGGCGTCCGCTCCCTGACCTTTACCACCAACCTGGTCCGTTTCGGCGACCATATCGACGTGCAGTTGTCCCACCACGATTTCACCACCCTGCTGGCCGCCCGCGACCGCCTGCAGGCGGATCTGGCCAATTACCCCGGGGTTTACGATATCGCCGACAACTTCCCGGAAGGCAAGCGGGAGCTGACCCTGCGCTTAAAACCCGAGGCCCGCAGCCTGGGGGTTACCGAAGAGGACCTGGGCCGCCAGGTGCGCAGCGCCTTTTTCGGCGCCGAGGCCCTGCGCCTGCAACGGGGGCGCAACGAGGTCAAGGTGATGGTGCGTTACCCGGAGGTGCAGCGGCGCAGCCTCAGCGATCTGGAGGCGATGACCATCCGCACCCCGGACGGCGGCGATATCCCTTTGCTGCAAGCCGCCGAGGTGATCGACGGCCGGGGCTATGCCGCCATCAGCCGCAGCGACCGCAAGCGGGCCATCAACGTCACCGCCAGTGTGGACGACCGGCTGGCCAACGCCGAAGAGGTGCTGGCCGCCTTGCGGCAGGGCCCCCTGGCCCGGCTGGTGGCCGATTTTCCGGGGCTGAGCTACGACCTGGAAGGGGAGGAAAAAGAGCGCCGGGAGTCCATGGGCAGCATGGGCCAGGGCTTTATCCTGGCTCTGTTCGCCATATACGCCCTGCTGGCCGTACCCCTGCGCAGCTTCGCCCAGCCGGTGCTGATCATGATGGCCATTCCCTTCGGCATCGTCGGCGCCCTGCTGGGGCACCTGCTGCTGGGTTTTAATTTGAGTATTTTGAGCATGTTCGGCATTGTGGCGCTGTCCGGGGTGGTGGTCAACAACTCCCTGCTGCTGATTGACCGGATCAACCGCAACCGGCGGCGGCAAGAAACCCGGGTGGACGGGCCTGGCGAGCTGGACGGATTGGCAAAAACCGCCGCCACCCGCGAGGCGGTGATCGACGCCGGATGCCGCCGTTTCCGCCCCATCCTGCTTACTTCGCTGACCACCTTCGGCGGCCTTTTCCCCATGATCCTGGAAACCAGCGTCCAGGCCCAGTTCCTGATTCCCATGGCCATCAGCCTGGGCTTCGGGGTACTCTTTTCCACCTTCATCACCCTGGTGCTGGTCCCCACCCTGTACCTGGTGCTGGATGGAACGCGGCTACCTTCACAATAAGGCGGAAACCAGCACCCAGAGGCCGATGGCGGCGAAGATCAGGGCGCTTAAGCGGTGCAGCAGGCGGGGGGAGATCCGGCAGCCGTAGCAGTGGCCGAACCAGACGGTGGGGGCGTTGACTACCATCATGCCGCTGACGCTGCCGGCCACCACCCAGAAAAAGGTGGAGTAATGGGCGGCCAGGGCGGCGGTGGCGATCTGGGTCTTGTCGCCCATCTCCATCAGGAAAAAAAGCACGAAGGTGGTAACGAAGGCCCCTTTGAGGGAGACCGGCGGCGCCTCCTCCTCGGCACTGTTACGTAACGCCCAGAGGGCCATGGCGAGAAACCCCAGGCCCACCAGCCAACTGATTACCTCCGCGGGCAGCAGGCGCGAAACCCAGACCCCGCCCACGGCGGCCAAGCCATGATTGGCCAGCGAGGCCAGAAAAATCCCGGCCAGCACCGGCCACGGCCGCTGGTAGCGGGCGCTCAGGGTCAGGGCGACAAACTGCGTTTTATCGCCGATTTCGGCCAGGGTAACGGCCACCAGCGCAATAAAAAAAACTTCCATACCAGATCTTGCTACTCCTGTTGCCGCTTGGCCAGCAGGAAGGCGGCGCCGCTGGCCGACAGGCCCAGGGCGTCGGCCAGGGTGACGGCGTCGCTGTCCGGATGACGTTGCAGGAAGGCCGCCGCCTCTTCTTCCAGTTCATCGAGCCAGCTTTCAAAAAGCTTGAGGATGCCGGGCTCGGTCACCGCCTGCAACTGTTTTGAACGGGCCACTTTATGGACCAGACTCTGACACATGTTGGTTGGATCGACACCTTCGTCCAGGCAGCGGGCCAGTCAGAGGTTGACCATCCCCACCAGCTTGTCGTCGCCGTTGTCTCCCAGAAAGCGGGCCAGCCATTGCTGGCGTTCCTCGTCATCCAGGTGCCCCAAGGCCCCGCGCACCGCCGGCAGCAGGGTCTGCAGAATTTCTTTGGGCTCCAGCTCGTCCAGCAGTTCCGTAAGCTCCCGCATATATCAAGTCTCCTAGAAGGATGTGCGTCGGGCCAGCAAGTCGCCGGTTAGGGAATTCAGCTCATCCAGCAGCCCCTCCAGGCGGGGGTCGGCCAGGCGGCAGTAAACAAAAGGCCCGCGCCGCTCGACACTGACCAGCAACGCCCGCCGCAGCTCTTTCAAATGGTGCGACACCAGGGGCTGGGAAATCCCCAGTTCCTCCACCAGTTTGGAGACCGGCTTTTCGGTGCCGACCAGGGCGCGCAGAATCCGCAAGCGGTTCTCGTCGGCCAGCCCCTTGAGCAACACCACCAGGTCCGCCGGGGTAACCGTTGCGGCCCCATCGCCGGGGGAATGATTTGAATTGCCGTTTTTCACCGGCCAAGGCTCCGGGTTTTAATCAACCAGATAGTAATCAAGCAGCCAACAATGAAAAGGGCGCCGAAAAAGCCGTTGCCGACTTCCGGCGGCCACCAAGTTAACTTAATCCACCACCGCTGACCAGCTAAAAACGTAACCGTTCACCAGGGGTACTAACTTACCAGTCTAACGTGCCGTAATCGTTCAGCAGTGCCGCAGATTCGGGCGATCAGCCAGGCGCCGCGTACACTGGTACTCAAGCCTGGCTGATCGCCCGAAGGTGCGGTGCTGCTGAACGATTACCTAAAAACTATGTTTGGCGGTACTTGAGCAGCACCAGGCCGTAAACCATGGCCATCAGCACGATGGAAAGATAGTTGGCCACCAGCAGCAGCTGATGGGCAAAGTAGGTGCCGTAGACGTATCCTCCCAGGACCTGGGAGCCGACCAGGGCTCAGACTATCCCCCACTGGGCCGGGGAGTATTTCTGCCGGCCGAACTTGCGGAAATAATCCGCAAGCAAATACAACCCGAACACAGCCCAGGCCACGGCGGCGGCGTAAGCGAAGTTGAGCACTAGAAACGAAGCCGGTTCGGCGGCAAACCCGAAATGGTTTTGCAGGTAGGCCATAATCCGAAACAGGCTGATACCGAAAAGGCAGAGGATGGGAATAACCAGAAAAAAGGCGGGCTGGATGGGATCGCCCGGCAACCGTTGGGCCTTGAGCTGGCCGTAGAGCAACACCACGATTTTCAACAGAAAGATAAAAATACCGGCCCCGATGGTAAAAAAGGCGGCAAAGGCAGCGGCCGCCGCCACCGCCGGGTCGGTGGCGATGGCGGCAATACCGCTGCCGGTAAGGCTTACCAGGCCGAAGGCAAAGATATCCAGCAACCAGGCAAAATTAAGCTTGCTCGGCTCCACCGGTTGGGTCAGCCAGATTTTCAGCACCTTGGCTTCAAACCCCAGCAGGGCCAGCCAAAGCAGAGCGAAGAAAAAAAGCGACGGCAGCATCAGCCCCTGCAGGGTGGCCCCCATGTTCGGCACAAAAAAGGCCAGCGGCCCCCAGACCACGTTGGCAGTCATGGCCAGCGAGGCGATGGGGGAAAAGATGGCGATATGGACTTTGGGGTCGTTGATAAAGGCGCTGAACTGCTCACGCTGGGCCATCATCCCGGCCAGCCCTTTAAGATAAAACAGGGTCAGTAGCAGGTGGATGACCACAAACAGCAGCATCACCCCCACCAGCGGGCCGTAGAAAAAGTTTTCCACGGCACTGAGCTGTTCCCACGGCATGGCCGCCATGGTAATCAGCCCCTCGCCGTGCGGCACGGCAAATTGCAACAGCACGAAGGGCATCAACGCCGCCCCGCCGGCGGCCACGGAAATCTGGAACTGCAAGGGAGAAAACTTCATCGCTTTTCCTTTTAGAAGGTCAGGACTTTTTCACTTTCGGCAACCATTTGGTAAAGGTCGGTCATCATGCCCAAAGGACAGGAGGCTGATCCCGCCAGACCGCGGGATTTGATGCAGGTGCCTCAGACCAGGAAGTTGCCGCCCAAATTGTCGAATTCCGCCAACTGGCCGGAGATATCGAACTGCTCACTGCTGATCTGTTCATACTCGACCCCCCGGCCCAGCATGAACATATTGACTTCCTTGCCTTGTTTCAGGCTGGCATTGGCCAGCCGGGCGGCGTTGAACACCGTTTCCGGGTCGTTGCTGGAAATAACGAACAACCAACTCATAACGATACCTCCATGAGAATGGATTTTACCGCCGCCCCAACGGCGGGCAGCGACTCTTGCCCGCCGGGCATGGGCATGGCCCGAAGGGGGCCGGCGGTCTGCAGGATTATCCTGCGACTGGCCGCCTTGCCGGCAACCAGATAATAAACATTCATACATATCAAGACCCATCAATGCAAGCGGATTTTTTGTAACCGCTTTAATAGCCTCCGGCCAAGGGTGTCCGCGCCACTTCCACACCACGATCCCGCACCAGCGGCAGGCGGGGGTTATTGCCCCAGATAATCCAACTGTCGTGATACACGGCCGGGTCGCTGAAGCCCAACAGGCGCAGAACGAAGTAGGACATGGAAGCCCGGTTGGCGATGTAGCAGTAAACGATGGTTCGCCGGTGGCGGTCCAAGTCGCCGTACATCGCGTCCAGTTCGGCAATGGGCTTGAGCCGCAGGCTTTCAAAATCGGCAAACTGCTGCCAGTGGGGCACGTTTGCTATGGTGTGGGGAATCCGGCCGGTGCGGATTACCGAATCGTAAAGAAAATGTCCCGGCGGGGCCGGCTGGGCGCCGGAGTGCTCCACATCCACCCGCACGTCAACCAGTTGCGGCAATTCAAACTGGTGCGGATTGACCCCGATATCCTGCAAATAGGATGGGTTGAAGCGGGCCAGCCGCAACACCTCGGCCTCGTGGGCGATCACTTGCGGCTGCAAGCGGGCCCGGAAGTCGGAAGGCGGCAGCCGGTTTTCTCCCTGCCCTAACGGCAGCCGGTGCGCCCACCAGTTTTCGATCCCGCCGTCCATTACCCGGACATCCTCATGCCCCAGGTATTCCAGGATGACAAAGGGAACAAAAGTGTAGCCCGGCAGGGTGTCTTCCAGGTCGCTGTAGAGAATTACGGTATGTTCACGGGTTACCCCGGCGGCGGCGAAAACCTGCTCCAGTTCCGCCACCGGCCGCGGCTCCAAGTGTTCGATCAACTTGCCCTGTTTGGGGTCGATATCTTGATCACCGTAAAAGAGAATATAGCGGTCCTCGCGCAACATCTTGTGCCCCCGGTCGCCCAGGTGAATGGCGCCGGGCACATGCCCTTCAAGGTATGATTCCCGGTCCCGAAGGTCGATGATCAGCCAGTGCTCCCGGTTTTCCCACACCTCCAGGGGGGTGACCAGCAGATGGGGGTTGGCGCCGGGAGGAACAGATCCCCCGGCCCCGGCCGAGCCGGCGCAGAGCAGCACCAGCAGCACGAAAAACGGCAGAGAAACCAATCCGGTCGCCAGCCAGCGACCACCTCTGCTTTTGGTAACAGTCGTAATTGTTTTCATGGCCCACCTCCCTGTCTTGTTGGTTTGTCTTGCCATGCGGTCTTCGAGGCTTTTTGCGAACATGCCGCAACCCGGAGGTCGCATTACAGACCATCGGCAGCCCCTGAAACCTGCCCCACAATTGGCGAGGGGCGGCCCCCCGTGCCGCCGATTGAATGTATAAACGATCATACATATCAACAATGATATATGTCAAGTGAGAAATGCGAAAAAGGGAGTGTTTGTTTTCCAGCAGGTTAATCCCTGCCGGACATCGGCCATTTAATATCCATGAACAATGGATGATGGTGGTGAAAGACGGCGGACAAGCCGGTGAAAATTTGCTTGCCTTTATTACGTTTATCGACTACGGTTAACGGAAAGGAGGGGCCATGAACGGTGACGAAAGAGAGGAACGCAAGGCGTTACAGCGGGAAATTCTGCTTGGTTTCTGGAAGGTTCATATCCTCCACCACGCGGTGGAGGGGCCGGTGGTGGGCCAGTGGATGCTCAGCGAGTTGCGGCACCATGGCTATGAGGTCAGCCCCGGCACCCTTTACCCACTGCTGCACCGCCTGGAACGGCTGGGCTGGCTGGCCAGCGAGGTTGACCCCGGCGGCGGCCCCAAAGCCCCGCGCCGTTTTCGGACCACCCCGGCCGGCAAGGCTGTGCTGGCCAAGGTTCGCCGGCAGCTACACGAGCTGCTTGAGGAAATCGATTAAAAAAACTTCAAGCCTGATATTTTTCGGAGACAGATTATGCTTTCCCACCTGATCATTGCCGTAGCCGCCCTGGGCGCCTCCACCTTGACCCTCTATTCCGGCTTTGGCCTGGGCACCTTGCTGCTGCCGGTCTTTGCCCTCTTTTACCCGGTGGAAACGGCGGTGGCGGCCACCGCCGTGGTGCATCTGGCCAACAATATCTTTAAAATCGGACTGGTGGGCAAGATGGCCGACCGTTCCTTGGTGCTGGGCTTCGGGCTGCCGGCCCTGCTGGCCGCCTTTGCCGGCGCCGCCCTGCTGGGGCTGGTGGCGGGGCTGGGCACCGTTACCAGCTACCAGCTTGGCGCCCTCGAAGCCACGGTGACCCCCATCAAGCTGCTGATGGGGCTTTTGATTCTGGCCTTTTCCCTGTTCGAGCTGCTGCCGGGCCTGCGGCAAATCCGCTTCGATCGCCGTCACCTGACCATCGGTGGTCTGCTTTCCGGCTTTTTCGGCGGCCTTTCCGGCCACCAGGGAGCGCTGCGCTCGGCCTTTCTGGTCAAGACCGGGGTGGACCGGGAGGCCTTTGTCGGCACCAACGCGGTGATCGCCTTCATGGTGGATGTGGCCCGGCTGCTGACCTACGGCACCATCTTTGTGCTGGCCGGCCGCGCCGCCACCGACATGGTGGCCTGGACCCCGGCCGACGGCTCGCTGGTGTTCACCGGGATTGCCGCCGCCTTTATCGGCGCGGTGGTGGGCAAACGGTTGCTGCCCAAGGTTACCATGGCCACCATCCGCACCCTGACCGGCACCCTGCTGGTGCTGGTTGCCCTGGGCCTGATTTCCGGTTTAATATAGGATAAACGACCATGAAAACTTATCTGCGGACCCTGACCATCGCCGGCTCCGACTCCGGCGGCGGCGCCGGGATCCAGGCCGATCTTAAAACCTTTGCCGCCCTGGGCTGTTTCGGCATGAGCGCCATCACCGCCATCACCGCCCAGAACACCCGGGCGGTGACCGCCATTCACCCGGTACCGGCGGCCATGGTCGGCGCCCAGATCCGGGCGGTGCTGGATGACATCGGGGTGGACGCGGTCAAGATCGGCATGCTCAACACCCCGGAGGTGATCGTCGAGGTGGCCCAACAACTGACCGTCGGCGGCGAGGGTGGCGGGGGCGGGGCAAAAAACATCGTGCTGGACCCGGTGATGGTGGCCAAAAGCGGCGACAAACTGCTGCAGGACGAGGCCATTGCCGCCCTGCGCCGGCATCTGATCCCCATCAGCACCATCATCACCCCCAACATTCCCGAGGCCGAAGTACTAAGCGGACTGCAGATCGGCAACCGGGAGCAGATGGAGGCCGCCGGACATGCTTTAATGGAACTTGGCGCACAAGCCGTGCTGCTGAAAGGCGGCCACCTGGTCGGCGGCGAGAGTCCCGACTGCCTGGTCACCGCCGGCGGCACCACCCGATGGCTGGAAGGCAAACGTTTTGCCACCCCCAACACCCACGGCACCGGCTGCACCCTCTCTTCGGCCATCGCCGCCGGGCTGGCCCAAGGCCTGAGTTTCACCGAGGCGGTGAGCAAGGCCAAAGAGTATCTGTACCGGGCCATCAGCGCCGGGGCCGACTACCGCCTGGGCCGGGGCCACGGCCCGGTCCACCACTTTTTCGCCCACTGGTCCTGAGCCGGCAGAAACATTTTTTTTAACCACCGAGGCGGTATCCCATTCCGAAAGCGGTAAAGATCAGGGCCGGTTTGCGGGGATCTTCCTCGATTTTTTTGCGCAGGCGGGAGACCAGCACGTCAACCGTCCGGTAATGCCCCTCCCCTTCACTGCGCGCCACGGCCTGCAGAATTCGCTCACGGCTCACCACCCGTCCCCGGGCATCGATCAACATCGCCAGCAGCTTAGACTCACCCAGCGTCAATTCCTCACGCCTGCCGTCAATATTAATCAGCAGGTGGCGGTCCAGGTCTACCTGCCAGGGACCAAGGCGGTAAAGAGCATCTGGATTATCAGGTGTGGAAGGCCGGGCCTCTGCTGGCTGCGGCAAGGCCCGTTTGATTCGGTAAATCAATTCATTGGGGTGAAACGGCTTAACCAGGTAGTCGGCAGCCCCGATCTCAAAGCCGGTCAACCGCTCCTGGGGGTCGCTACGGGCGGTCATCAGCAGAAAGGACACCCCCTGTTGCTGCAACCGGCGCCCGATATCCAAACCGTCACCATCCGGCAGATTGAGATCCAGCACCACTAGGTCAAATTGTCTTTCGCCGACCATCTCTTCCGCCTGCTGCTTATTCCGGGCGCAATCCACCGACCAGCCCTGACGCTCAATAACGCTACGACAAAGGCTCAGCATGGTGAGATCGTCGTCAACCACGAGTATTTGGGGTTTGCTCATATATTCCTTGCCGTGGGAGGAATTTTCGGCCCCGGTGAAAGCCGGCCCGGCCACAGAAACGTTAATCCATTGCAAAAAGCCAGGAACTGTAACATGCTAACGTAAACCCCGTATAAACATCCAAGAAAAACCGCTGCCGATACCCGAAAAAATATTCCTTACAAGCCGGGTCATTCGCCGATTACATCGGGTGTTTTGCTGGCCAGCCATTTGAGCAGCTTGGTCAGGCGCAGTTCCACGTCACGCTCCATGTTGCCGGGCGGCAAATAAAGCGCCAGTTTGAAGGCCGACGAGGTGGGGTGGAAGGAGGCTTCCGCCTCCAGACGGACGATACGCCCGGTAAGGCCGCTGATCAGCACGGTATCGCGCTCCAGGCCGTCGGGGTCCCGCAAGCGCAAGTCCAACTCGCAGGGTTTGAACAACCCCAGGTTCGGATCGAATTTTTCTCCGGCAAAGGCCGCCCCGGTGCGACTTAGATCCAGCAACCGGCCGGGTATCCGCTTGCCCTTGAGGTGAATTTCCGCCACGTGGGCCGGCAGGGCGTAACGTTTGGCCTGGCGCTGGCAAAGGACGTTGAGCGAGGAACGGATCTTCTTTTCCAGCTCGTCGGCGGTGAAGGGCTTGACCATGTACTGGGTCACCCCCAGTTGGATGGCCATGATGATGAAGTCACGATCGGAGTTGGTGCTCATCATCACAAAGGGGATCTCTTTGAGTTCGGAATCGCTGCGCACCGTGTACAACAGCTCTTCACCGTTCATATTCGGCATGTTCCAGTCGGAGATGATGATGTCGATCTTCTTTTCCCGCAGCAGCCGCAGGGCGGCCTTGCCATCCTCGGCCAGCATGACCTCGGCCCCGCCGAAAATCGCCTTCAGCGAACGCCGCACCAGATCGCGTACGGTGACGCTGTCATCTACTACCAGAAAAGTAACTTTGTTCATCTTGCCGGCTCCTTGCTGGCTGCTGGTCGTGATCGTTTGCTTGTTTTTTTAGGGGCGCCGCAGGCCGGGCAGGCCCGCCATTCCGCCTCCAGGGGGTAGCGGCAGTGGCCGCAGAAATCGGGCCGGGCGGTGCCGCAATGGGGGCAGTAAAAGAAGCCGCTGTCATGCTCCCGGCCGCATTGTTCGCAACTCCGCCGCCGGCCGGTGGCCGGCCCCAGCACCCGCAATAGCTCCTCGGTGGTGGTCAGGCCCCGGCGCAGCTTGAGCAGGGCATCCTCGCGCAGGGTGCGCATGCCGCCGGCCCGGGCCGCGCTCAGCAAGTCGGCCTCCCGGCAGTCGCCGGCGGCGATCAGCCGCCGCAGTTCATCGTGGCAAACCAGAAATTCAAAAATTCCCACCCGGCCCAGATAACCGCTTTGGTTGCAGCGCTCGCAGCCGCGGGCGGCGACCACCGGTGCTCCGGCCAGGCTCTCCGGACTGAAGCCCAGCAGTTGCAGGGCGGCCGGGTCCGGCGCCGTTTCGTGGCGGCAGTGGGGGCAGGGCTTGCGGACCAGCCGCTGGGCCACCACCCCCTCCAGGGCCGAAGCGATCAGATAGGGGCGCAGGCCCAGGTCCAGCAGCCGGGTGACGGCGGCCACCGCGTGGTTGGTATGGAGGGTGGTCAGCAGCAGGTGGCCGGTGATGGCCGCCTTGAAGGCGACGTCGGCGGTTTCCCGGTCGCGCATCTCGCCCACCAGCAGCACGTCGGGGTCCTGGCGCAGGGTGGCGCGCAACACCGAGGCGAAGCTCAGGCCGATCTTGTCGCGGACCGGCACTTGGTTGACCTCGTCGAGGAAATACTCCACCGGGTCCTCGATGGTCTGAAAATTGCGGTGCTCGTCCAGCACCGAGTGGAGCAGGGCGTAGAGCAGGGTGGTCTTGCCGCTGCCGGTGGGTCCGGTACAGATCAGCATCCCCTGGGGCTTGCGGACCAGGGTGGCCAGTTTTTCCCGATCCTCCGGCTCAATCCCCAACTGATCCAGGCGGCGGACGGCGGCACTTTTGTCGAGCACCCGCAGCACCGCCTTTTCGCCGTCAATGGTGGGCATGGTGGAGAGCCGGACATCCACCTCCCGCCCGCCGGCCCGGATCGCCAGACGGCCGTCCTGGGGCATCCGGCGCTGGGCGATATCCAGCCCGGCCATGATCTTAAGCCGCGAAAGCACGGCGGGGTGCAGCTTTAGCGGCACCGTCAGCCGGGGCTGGAGCAGACCGTCCAGGCGGTGGCGGACCACCAGGTGCCGGCGGCGCGGCTCCAGGTGAATATCGCTGGCCCCCAGCCGGATCGCTTCGCTCAGCATCGCGTTGACCAATCCCACCACCGACGGGTTTTCGGAAGCGGCCAGCAGTTGCTTGGGGTCGGCGCCATCATCGGCCCCCTCTTCTTCCAGCCCCACCAGGTCGATTTCCCCGCCCTCAACCGACGCCAGGGCCGGTGGAGGGGCGGTGCCGGGCGCCATCCCCTCTGCCGGCAACTCCTCAGGCAACTTCACCGGCAGCTCCTCCGGCAACTCATCCGGCAGTTCCACCGCCCCCCGGATTTCCCCCGCTCCCTGCAACTGCTGCAGCCGCTCCTGCAGCGCCGAACCGGTGGTGATCAGCGGGGTGACCGGCAGACCGGTCAGGGCCGAAATGGCGTCGCATTTGAGAAGATCGGAGGGATCGGCCATGGCGACTAGCAGCCGCTTGTTTTTCAGGCCCACCGGCAGCAGCCGGTTGCGCCGGCACAACTCCCGGGGCAACAGCGCCGCCGCCTCCGGGCTGACCGGGGTGGCGGCCCAGTCGATCACCTCCAGCTTCAGCCGCTGCCGCAGCACCGCCACGATGCCATCCTCGTCGGCCAGGCCGAGGCGCAGCAGGGTATCGTAAAACAGTTCATCCTCCAGCCGCGCCCGGCGGGCCGCCGTCAGTTGTTCGGGAACAAGCACCCCGGCCTGCCGCAGCAGATCGCCCAGCACCCCCATGATCCTCGCCCAGGCGGTTGCGCCCCTTGTCCAGCTTGGCCGCCTGCCGCTCGGCCAGCATCTTCAATTCGCGGTTCTCCCGGCGCAGGCTGTACTGCTCGCGGGCCAGCCTGACGGTGAGGCGCAGATCTTCGTCGTTCCAGGGTTTGGTGATGAACTTGTAAACCGCCCCCTCGTTGACCGCCGCCATGATCGAGTCGATATCGGTATAGCCGGTGAGCATAATCCGGATGGTCTCCGGCCAGCGCACCTTGATCTCTTTGAGCAACTGCACCCCGTCGCGGCCGGGCATCCGGAAATCGGAGATCACCAGTTGCACCGGCTCGGCGGCCATGACCGCCAGGGCCTGATCGGCGTCGGTGGCGGTGAAGATGCGGTAACCATCCTCGCGGAACAAACGCCGGAGCGCCCGCAACACGCTCTCTTCGTCATCGACCAGCAACAGGGTGTACTCACTCATGGGCGCCCCCCTGACCGCTTCCCCCCCGGCCCCCGGTCGAATCACCGCTGTCCTTTTCGCCCCGTACCGGCAGGCGCACCCGGAAGGTGGCGCCAACCCCGGGGGCGCTGCTGGCGGTGACCTCACCGCCGTGCTGCTTGACCACGATGTCGTAGGCAATGCTCAGCCCCAGGCCGGTGCCCTGCCCCACCGCCTTGGTGGTGAAAAACGGCTCAAACAGGCGGGAGAGGTGTTCCGGGGCGATCCCCCGCCCGGTATCGGTGATGGTGACCATGATCGCCCCGTTCTTATGCCAGGTACGAATGGTGATTTTCCCCCGCTTTTCGATGGCCTGGGCGGCATTGATCAGCAGATTCAAAAACACCTGGTTGAGCTGCTGCGGGTGGCACCAGGTGGGGGGCAGCTCGCCGTAGTGTTTGACCACCTCCGCTTTATATTTCAACTCGTTCCAGGCGATGGCCAGGGTTTCCTCCAGGCACCGGTTGATATCGGCGGAGCAGAAACGGGCCTGGTCCACCCGCGAGAAATTTTTCAGATTCTGGACGATCAACTTAACCCGCTCCACCCCTTCCAGGCATTCCCGCAGCAGATCATGGGCGTCACTAAGGACAAAATCGATCTGGTACTGCTGTCTCAACTCCGCCGCCTGGTCGCGCTCCGGAGCGCCAGCCACCCGGTCCAGCAGTTGCTGCTGCTGCTCGAAAAAGGCTTTGGTTTTGCCCAGATATTTGGCCAGGGTGCCCAAATTACTGGTAACAAAACCCACCGGGTTGTTGATCTCGTGGGCCACCCCGGCGGCCAACTGGCCGATAGCGGCCAGTTTTTCCTGCTGCAGCAGGCGGGCGTGGGAGTGTTTCAGCTCTTCGTAAGCCCCGGCCAGTTCCTCATTTTTTCGCTCCAGCCGGCGGGCCGCCGCCAACTGCTGGGTAATCTCCTGGAAGGTGAGCACCCGCCCCCGCAGCTCCCCCTGCTGATCGGTCACCGGGTAGGCGGTACAGCAATAAACCCGCCCGCTTGCCGGGTGGCTAAACTCGCGGCAATGTTTACCGCACTTACCCGCGGCCAGCAGCCCGGCGGCGGCCAGCAACTCGCCGATTTTAAGGCCGATGAGTTGCTGGAAGGGGCGGTCGGCCAGGTTGGCAAAGGCCAGGTTACAGCGCTTGACCACCCCGTCGTTATCGACCTGAACCATCAGGTCGGCCACGCAGTCGATCATCCCTTCCAGGTCCCACTTGGCCCGGCAGATCCGCTCCATGGTCTGCCGGTCGATGGCGGGTTGCGACTCGGATGCCGCCGAAGGCGGATCGGATGAGCCGGAAGAACCGGGGGTACCGGTGGGGTTGGCATTGGTGCCCATGGTATGCTTACGCTCCTTGCCCGGGGTCAGGACGGGTAAAGGTTATTGGCCGGCGCCGTCATGGCGCTGCCGGTGGGCGGGCCAGCCAGCTGGCAGCGGTTGCGGCCGGCCCGTTTGGCTTCATACAGCGCCTGGTCGGCGGCCCCGATCACCTCGGCCACGGTCTTACCGTGGGCGGGGAAACCGGCCACCCCGATGCTGATGGTATTGTGCAACGCCAGCCCGCCGGCACAGTGGAAAGTATGCTCGTCCACCGCCCGGCAGAGGCGGGCGGCGATCTTGTGCCCCGTCTGCGGCCCGTCGGTTACCAGCACGATGAATTCCTCGCCGCCGTAGCGGCAGGCGACATCATCCTGGCGGAGTTGGCGGCGGATCAGCTCCGCCAGTTGGCTCAGCACTTCATCCCCCACCGGGTGGCCGTGGGTGTCGTTGACCCGTTTGAAATGATCCAGGTCCAGCATCAGAACACTGAACGGCCGGTGACGATCCTGCCGATGGGCTTCCACCAGCTTGCGCAGGGCCGTTTCGCAGTAGCGTTTGTTACGCAGGCCGGTGAGGCTGTCGGTGACCGCCAACCGGTAAAGACGGGCATTGGCCAGGGCAACCTCGATCTGCTCGCAGACCGCCGCCAGCAGCTTGCTCTCCCGGCTGCGGAAAGGCTGCTCCGGCGGCCGATGCAGGCAAAGCAGCCCCAGGTTGACATGCTGGGTGACCAGGGGAACCAGGGCGATGGTCCGATCAGGGGAGTAAGCCGGGGTGGCGGCGGGGCTTTGGCGCCAGTGCTCCCAGGCCTGGGCCAGCCAGGCCGGCAATTCGCCGGCCGGCGGCGGCAAGCGGTATTCCCGGTGGAAGCAGCGGCGATCATCGGCCTCCCGCCAAGTGATTTCCGTCAACTCCCCTTCCTGCAACTCCCGCCGCAACAGCAGGGCGACCCGCCCGGCCTGGAAGGTATCCTGTACCAGTTCAAGAATCACCCGCCGCAACCGATCCCATTCAGCCTCTTGGCTCAAGCGGCGGACGAAGGCGTAAAGCTGTTCGGTTTCCCAGTTTTTGTGCCTGATTTCGGCAAAGGAGCGCTTGATGGCCTGACTCATCACATTGAACTGGGTGGCCATATCCTGGATCTCCCCTTCCGCCTCCACCTCCACCCAGTGATTGAAATCACCCCGGCCAACGTGGTTGAACCCTTCCTCCAACCGCCGCAGGGGGCGGTTCAGGTAGCGGCCGACCAGCAGCGACAGCAGCATGGCCACCAGCAGGAAGGTGACGGCACCAGTGAGAATGGTTCGAAACAACACCGTGCGCAGCATGGCATAAACTTCGGCAAATGTGGCGTCATAGAGGAAAACCCCCAGGTTGTCGCCGTCCTCCTGGTGGCAGGAGCGGCACTCGGCGCTGTTTTCCAGCTTGATGATATTGCGCAGCACCGGCCCGGCGGCGGTCTCCAGAAAAATCACGTCCCGCTCCGGCGGCGTCTGCGGCCGGGCGTGACAGACGACACATTCCGCAGCCCGGTGGAAATCAAAACGATGGCCGAGCAGGGTCGGGTCACCGGAGGCCAGCACCCGGCCCTGATTGTTGATGATGCCCACATTGGCCGGTTCCACTAACCGGTACACATCATCCACCGTCCGGCGGATCATCTCCCAATCATTAAGGATCATGGCATGGCGCAGGGCCTGCTCCAGGGTATGGGCCGCCCGCAGGGCCTCTTCCCGGGCGATCTCCCGGTAACGATCCCGCTCGAAGGTCCAGATACCGTAAAGCGACACCCCGATGGAAAGGGCCAGCAGCGCCAGCAAACCGGCCAATAACTTAAAACGGATGGTACGAGTCAAAGCACTCAGGCGCGGAAGTAATCCCATGCTGTAAAAACCTCCCCCAAACAGGTTTTTTCTGCCATTGTCGACGTTTACCCAAATTTTTCGAATTTGGCAGCCGACACCGGCGGGCTGAAATAATAACCCTGAAACATATGGCAGCCGTGCTGCTGCAAAAAGTGTAATTGCTGCTCGTTTTCCACCCCTTCGGCGACGATTTCAAAGCCCAGGGTACGCCCCATGGCGATTATGGTTTCCACGATGGCGGCGTCCTGGGGGTCGTTCTCCAGGTCGCGGATGAAGGCGCGGTCGATCTTGAGCTGTTCCAGCGGCAGTTGCTTGAGTTTGGCCAGCGAAGAATAGCCGGTACCGAAATCATCCATGGCAAACCCCACCCCCAGGGCCCGCAGTTGCTCCATCTTGACGATGGTATCATTAAGATCGGCCAGTACCAGGCTTTCGGTGAGTTCCAGCTTGAGCCGGCGGGGGTCAATGCCGGTGCTGCCAATCACCTCCTCCACCTCGCCGACGAAATTGGGCTGATGGAACTGGCGGGGGCTGACATTTACCGCCAAGCGGAAATTCTCCTGGCCGGGCCGGCCACTCCAGGCGGCCAGTTGGGCACAGGCGGCGTGCAACACCCAACTGCCGATGGGCAGGATCATACCGTTTTCTTCCGCCAGGGGAATAAAGGCCAGCGGTGTGATCAGCCCCCGCTCAGGATGGACCCAGCGCAGCAGGGCCTCGGCCCCCAGCAAACGGCCATGGGCGTCCATCTGGGGCTGGTAGTGCAAGGCAAAATGTTCCTCGTCGATGGCCCGGCGCAGCTCGCGCTCCAACTCTTCCGCCTCTTCCAGGGCCTGCTGCATGGCCGGATCGTGAAAGCGAACGGTGTCCCGTCCGGCCTGCTTGGCCTGGTACATGGCGGTATCGGCGTATTTGAACAGATCTTCGGCCGAAAGCTGGTGGCCGACAAAAAGGGTAACGCCGATACTGGCGCTTAAGTGAAACCGGCAATCGCCCTGACATTCGGAAAACTGGAAGGGTTTGCTCAGGGCCAGGCGAATTTTTTCCGCCACCCGGCCGGCCTGCTTGATGGCGGTGGCGTCGTCGGTGGCCAGGTACTGAAGCAGCACCACGAATTCGTCACCGCCCTGGCGGGAGACGGTGTCATCCTCTCGCACAGTGGCCCGCAAGCGGCGGGCCGCTTCCCGCAGAATCAGATCGCCGGCCTGGTGGCCACGGGTGTCGTTGATGTTTTTGAAACGGTCAAGGTCGAGAAAGAGCAACGCCCCGTGCTGACCGGTACGTTCCGAGGCGGCAAAAGCCTGACCCAGGCGATCCAGCAGCAGCCGGCGGTTGGGCAGGCCAGTTAAAGGATCGTAAAAGGCCAGGCGATAAACCTCTACTTCTTTGCGCTGTTTCTCCTCTTCCATTAATTTCAACTCGGTAATGTCGCGGATGGTCTCCACCGCCGCGTAGATCATCTGCCCATCACCCGGGCGCAGGGGGTAGGCGTTGGTTTCGACGTAGATGGGGTTGCCCTCCTTGTCGCGGTGGGTATGGATGGCGGTGTGGTGGCTGCCGTCCTGGAAGCAGCGGATTACGGCGCAGACGCAACCTTCCTCCTCCAGCCAGCAGGGGCGGGAGTAGCCGTGGGAGATCTCGTAGCAGTGACGACCGATGATCTCCTCGTCCTCGCGGCCGGTCTGGTGACGGTAACCTTGGTTGGCGGAAATAATCCGCATATCCCGGCCGATGACCACCACCGCCTCCCCCAGGCTTTCCAAAATGGCATGGAAAAAATATTCCGACCGACGCAGGCGCTCCTCGGCGCTTTCAATGATCCACTGCAGCTTTTTCTTTTCCCGCACCCGCTCCACGGCGGCGATCAGGGTATCGGTGGGGCAGGGTTTGGTGAGAAAGTCATAGGCCCCTTCGCGCAGACCGGCCACTGCCTTCTCCAGGGTGGCGTAGGCGGTGATCAGGATCACCTCCAGTTCGGGGTGGAGCAACTTCAGTTCACGCAGAACTTCAATCCCGTCTTTCTGGGGCATGACCATATCCACCAGCACCAGGTCGGTGCGATGGGTATTGACATGTTCCCGGGCCTGATCACCGTCGGCCACTCCGGTTACCTGGTAATCGTAGGCGCGGAGCAGTTCCACCAGGCTTTCCCGGTCCAGCCGGCGATCGTCGACCACCAGGATATACAGTTGCTCGTCCAGGGGCGGCAGTTCTTTGCTTGCTGGCTGCATGGTTGTCATGTTGTCCGGTTCCCACCTTGTTTGCTGGTTTTCTCGGCTGTTGACCGGTCATTTTGCCCTGCCGGGGCAAAATGCAGCCGGCAGATGGTGCCCTGGCCGGGGAGGCTGACAAGCTCGATCTCCCCGCCCATGGAGGCCATCATCCGCCGGGCGATATAGAGCCCCAGGCCGGTGCCGGTTTCCGAGGTGGTATAATAGGGCTCGAAAACCTTGGCCAGCTCTGCGGGGGCAATCCCTCGCCCCTGGTCGCTGACGGTGATGTGGTCGGCGCCGATTTCGATCTGTAGCCGCCCACCCTCGGGCATGGCCTCGATGGCGTTCTGGGTAACGTTGAAAAGGACGGTGAGCAAGGCCTGGCGGTCCAGCCGGGGACCATTTTCCAGGCCGGTAAGTCGGGTCTCGATCCCCGCCGCATCCAGGGCGGTGGCCAGCAGGGCAAGCACTTCCGTCGCCGCCTCGCGGGCCTCGACCTGCCGGCAGGAGTCGCGCCGGCGGGTGTAATCGAGCAGAGTCCGGGCCATATCGCTGGCCAGCCGGTTGGCCTCGCCCAACAGTTGCAGGGGTTGGGCGATCTCCTGATCGTCGCCGACTTTAGCGGCCAGCTTACGGCGCAGCACCCCCAGGTAATTGCCGGTGACGTAAAAAGTACTGTTGAGATTGTGCACGATATGGGCCAACATGGAGCCCAAGGCCGCCATCTTGCCGGTGTGCAGCAACCGCTGCTCATCCAGCAGCGGCGCGGGATGATCGGTGACCAGCAGACCGGCCAGGCCGTACCCGCCGTCAAACAGGGCCACCGGCCGTCCCTGACAGCAGTGGTGGCAGCAGAGATAAGTGCTGCCGCCTTCATAAAAGGCCCGGACCGGGCATTCCGCCAGCGGCACTCGACAGGGTTCCAGCAGGTCGCGCAAAAAGCCGTGGCAGGTGGAGGCCTGATCTTGCTCACCCGATTGCCCCAGGATCCGGGCCGCCCGGTTGAGCTGGATCAATTTGAATTCACGGTCGACGAGCAGCACCGGGAGTGGCAGATTCTCCAGAGCGGGGTCGACCTGCTGCGATCTGGTTGTGGTCAAAACGACCTCACTGTTGTTGAAGAAAAATCAATACCCATTCATATTCTTGACATACCACGTCTCATGCCTGGGCGCCTATGTTAAATTGATCCAATTTCCTCATTAACACAATAATGTAAACTGGTTTTAAATAGGCTGATTTTTTTGTTTTCACAAAAGGTTGTTGTTGACAACAGGTATTACGCCACCTCTCATTTCCATCTTGGTGCACATAAAGTGTGATAGGTAAATTGATTACTGGCCTGCTCAGCAGGCTTTTTCCAGCCGAGGCCGAGCGCAAAAAAAATGGTGAGGGAATTTAAACCCGACGGGGAGACGTCGACAGGAATTGCTGGAGCTGCTGCTCCAGCCGGTTGTACTGCTGCTGCAAGTTGCCCAAACAATGGTCCACCTGATCCGGGCTAAAGACCATCGCGGCCTGTTCCAGATCGCGGGCGGCCCGGTTCACGGCCTCGCCGCCCAGGTTGGCGGCCGCCCCGGCCAGGCGGTGGGCCATAAAGGTGCAGGCTTGAAATTCACGGCGGGTTGCGGCCTGGGATAGTTGCTCCACGGTGGCCGAATGTTCAGCCAGAAACACCAGGATCAGTTGTTCGGCCAGGGAGCGGTCGTGATAAAGGCGGTCCAACAGTTGCCGCTCATTAAAAACAAGGAACGAGGCCTTTTGCCGCGGGGAATCCTCACCTGGCCCGTGGGAGCCCTCGGCGGGAGGCAGGGTAAAAGAGCACCAGCGGTGGACCATGGCGGTCAAGTCTTGAGGCTCAATGGGTTTGGCCAGATAATCGTCGAAGCCGGCGGCCAGGTAATGCCGTTGCGCTTCGCCTCCGGCGTGGGCGGTAAGGGCGATCAGCGGTGGCAGCCTGCTCTCACGGGCCCGGGTGCGGAGGGCCCGGACCGTTTGCAGGCCGTCCAGCACCGGCATCTCAATGTCCAACAGCACCAGGTCATAGTTTTCAGCGGCCAGAGCCGCCAGGGCCTGGCGGCCGTCATCCACCGCGTCCACCCGCCAGCCCTGTCGGCTCAGGATGGCTAAAGCCACCTGGCGGTTGACCCTATTATCTTCAGCCAGCAGAATCCGCCTTGGCGCCGACACCGGTGGTGCATCCCCGGGCAGCGGCAAACCTGACGCAACGGTTTCCACCGGGGCTTCCTTGGCCGCGGCAAATGGCAGGACGCAGTGGAAGGTGGCACCTGCACCGGGAGTGCTTTCCACCCTGAGAGACCCTTCCATCAGTTGCGCCAGCCGGCGGCAGATGGCCAGGCCCAGGCCGGTGCCGGCCGGCCGCCGGCGGTCGGCGGCACCAGCCTGCTCGAAGGGGGCAAAGATCTGTTGCTGCAGCTCCGGGGGAACCCCGGGGCCGGTATCGCGAACGCTGAAGCAAATTTCATGCTGCCCGCTGACGGACAACTCCACCTCGCCATGGTCGGTGAATTTAATGGCGTTGCCGAGCAGGTTGAGCAGGATCTGGCGCAGGCGGACGTCATCACCCCGCAGGCGCGGCGGCAGATCGGCGGCCACCTGCTCTTTCAGGGCCAGCCCCTTGGCGGCGGCCTCCGGTTGCAGCAGGGTAAAAATTTCCGCCAGCAGGGCGGGCAGACTGAAATCCCGCGAGACCAGTTCCAGCCGGCCGGCCTCGATTTTGGCCAGATCGAGAATATCGTTGATAATACGCAACAGGGCCTCGCCGCTGGCCTTGATCACCCCGGCGTAATGCCGCTGCTGCTCATCGAGATCGCCTGCCAGCAACAGGGCGGTCATGCCGATAACCCCGTTCATCGGAGTGCGGATTTCATGGCTCATGTGGGCCAGAAAGTCGCTCTTGGCCCGGTTGGCCGCCTCGGCTTCAGCGGCCAGGACAGCGGCCCGGCGGTTGCTGGCCGCCAGTTGGTGGTTGGCCCGGGTCAATTCTTCGTTGCGTTGTTCAAGTTCGGCCTCCGCCTGTTTGCGGCGGCTGATTTCCAGGCAGGTACCCACCAGCCGCAGGGGGGTGCCATCCTCGGCCCGCTGCACCACCCGCCCCCGATCCAGCAGCCAGATCCAGTGGCCTTCCCGGTGGCGTAAGCGGTATTCAGCTTCGAAAGTCGAACTTTCCCCCGTCAGATGCCGGTTAAGGGCGGCCAGCACCCGGCTACGGTCCTCGGGGTGGATTAATCGCCGCCAGGCATCGCCGTCGGCCGCCAGTTCCTGCTGTTGCTGGCCGGTGATGGCCTGCCAATGGCCGTCGTAGGTGATGTGGTCGGCGGCCAGGTGCCAATCCCAGAGCGCCAGATCAGCCCCCGACAGGGCCAATTCCAGCCGCTGCTGGGACTCCCGCAGCCGGTTTTCCAGGGTAACCCGGGTACGGGCCTGGCTGATGGCCCGCGTTAAGGTGCTGATGGTGAGAAAGCTTTTAACCAGAAAATCCTGGGCCCCGGCAGTAAGCACCTGCAGGGCGAAATGGGAGTCATCGCGATCACCGAGAACGATCAGGGGAATGGCACCGGCGGCGGCACGCAACCGGCGTACGGCCCCCAATGCCTCATCTTCGCCGGCCGGGGCCGACAGCAGGATCACCGCCGGTTGCCACCAGCGCAACAGCCGGTCGGCGGCGGCCGGACTCTGCACCTGCCGCGGCAGATAGCGGCATTCGCCGGCGCTCTGCAGCAGGTGCCGGAGCAGGGCCGCTTCGCTGGGCCGATCGGTAACCAGCAGCACCGTGGTCGGTTTCAAGTCCGGAATAGCCATAAATTTAAAGAGCCAAACACGGCACCCTTTTTTGCTTGCGATTCAACGGGCGGTCGGTAATAGTTGGCAACATATCCTATTTTTATCAAATAGTACGTTAAAAAGCGACCGGAAGCAGCCAAAAACGGCCCGTTAAACCGGTAGGTTATCAGCCCTGGTGAACGCTTGTATACCTGAGGGGGGCGGATGAACAACGAGGAAGTCAGGCGCCATATCCAGCGCTTAAAGGAGTTACCGGCCCTGGCGCCGAATCTGAGCCGGATCATCGAGGCCTGCGAAGATCCGGAGATTGATTTTCAACATCTGGCCCAGGTGCTGCAAAGCAGCCCCACCATTACCGCCCGCCTGCTGGGTCTGGCCAATACGGCTTTTTTCGGCCAGGCCGGCAGGGTCCAAACCCTGGAACACGCCACCGCCATCCTGGGGTTACCCATGGTGCGCAACATTGCCACCGGCCTGGCCCTTGCCGGCCCTTTCCAGCTGAAATCGTGCCGACGCTTTGAGTTGCAGCGCTACTGGCTGACTTCCATTCTAGCCGCCTCCATGGGCCGGGAACTGGCCACCGGGGTCGACCCGCAACTGCAAATACCCCGAGACAGCGTATACCTGGCCGGCCTGCTGCACAATTTCGGGTTGCTGGCCTTGGTGCACCTTTTTCCCCAGGAAATGGAACAGGCTTTAGCCACATACTACAAGGCGCCGGAACAGAGGCTTGCTTCTCATCTGCGCCGGGCCCTTGCGATCGACCATTACCAGGCCGGTGCCTGGCTGGGCGGCAAATGGCATCTGCCGCGGGAGTTGCTGCTGGTCATGGAGCATCACCACGACCCCCAGTACCGGCGGGAACAGTGGCCGCTGGTGCTGCTGACCGGTTTCAGCTCGCGCTGGGGGGACGGTGTTCTCAACCAGTTGACCGCCGAAGGGGTAACCTCCGGTTATGACTACGATGATCCCCAGGTGGCCCTGGTGTTCAGGCTGCTGGAGATCGACGGGGAGCAAGCCCGGGCGACCCAGCACCGGATTCTGGCACAACTGCCGGCATACCGGGAAATGGCCGCTGCCTTGAGCGGCTGAAACAATTAAGGTGAAGATTTTGCCGTTGGAGTCTGACACCACATACGGCCAGGTTTCCCGGGAGTTGAACCGCCATATCGTCAACCTGCTGGACTCCCTGTCCGCCCTCTCCGCCCTGGCCGACCTGCCGGTGGCCGGGCTTGATCAGCGGGAATTACTGCAGCAGGCCCTGGAAGCCCTGATGGAAAACCAGGACCTGGAGCGCTGTTCCATCTTCCTGCTGGAGGAAGAAAGCGGGGAACTTATCAACGCCGCCGGCCTGGACTGGGAGGATCTGCTGCGCGGAGACGATACCCCCGAGCTTGCCGGGGCGCCGCAGCAACGCCGGCCCCCGCGCCGCTTTCGCTTGGGCGAAGGGATAATCGGCCAGGCGGCAGCAGCCGGAGAGCTGGTTGAGTGCCGCTCAACCGCCACCGACCCCCGTTTCAAGCAAGCGCCGCAAACCGGGGCACCGGAACCCGACGGTTCCCTGCTTTGCCTGCCGATCCGCTCGGAAGAAGGGATCCTGGGGGTGCTCAATGTCTTCTACCCGGCCCCGAACTACTTCACTCTCTGGCACCAGCGCCTGCTGCGACTTTTTTGCACCATGCTGGGCCGGTTGCTGAGCAACCGGGAGCTGTTTGACGAAATGGAAATGCTGGTTGAGCGCCGCACCCGGGCTCTGCAAGAAGCCAACACCGGCTTGCAGAATGAAGTGCAACGGCGCCAGCAGGCCGAGGAAGAGCTGGCTGGCCAGCACGCTTTTCTGCAAACGGTGATCGACGGCTGCGCCGAACCCATCATGGTGATTGCCAAAGACCACCGCGTGCTCTGGATGAATCGGGCGGCCCGCACGATTACCGAGGATGGCCGCGGCCAGGAGTTCTGCTACCAGGTTTCGCACCGACGCGACACCCCCTGCCGACCGGATGACGAGCACCCCTGTCCCCTGCAGATGGTCTTAAATACGGGGGAGGCCACCAGAGTGGTGCATGAATATTGCAATGCCGCCGGCGATCCCCGGGCCATGGAGGTTCTGGCCACCCCTTTCCTCGATGCCGAAGACCGGCTGGCCGGGATAATTGAAAGTGGCCGTGATATCACTGAACGGGTACTTACCGAATCGAACCTGCGCCGGCAGCAGGAGGAGTTACACGCCAAGGCCTACTACGACCCCCTGACCGGCCTGCCCAACCGGCAACTTTTCAACCTGCGCCTGCACCATCTGACCCGTCGGCACGAGGGTGAAGCGGCTCTGCTTTTTATTGATCTCGACGGCTTCAAGGCGATCAACGACCGGCACGGCCATCTCTTTGCCGACCAACTGCTGCGGGTGGTGGGCAAACGCTTGCGGCAGGCGGTTCGCCAAAAGGACATGGTGGCCCGTTTCGCCGGCGACGAGTTCGTGGTACTGCTGGAATCTTTGCACAACGGCCCAGGCGACGCCGAGAAAGTGGCTGAAAAACTGCTGGCCGCAATGGCCCGACCGATGAACCTGGAAGAGCAGGAAGTACAAATTGGGGCCAGCATCGGCCTGGCCCTCTTCCCCACCGATGCCGCCGACCCGGAGCAACTGCTGGAGAAGGCCGACGCCGCGATGTTTGCCGCCAAAAAGGCGGGCAAGCACACCTGGCGGCACTGCTCCGCCTCTTGATTTTTTTCGCTGCAAGCACTCACCTCCTGCTTGCGCCCTGGGAATAAGCCCCTCCGGTACTGCAAGCCGGATTGGGCCATGGAGAAAAAAGATGGACAAGGCACCGAAGTTACCCATCGACCGCCTGATTGAGGTGGTGCAAAAGGGCGGCACCGTCCGCACCGGGGTGGACGTTTTCAATAAGCAGGGAATTTTACTGCTGGACAAGGAGGTACCGATCACCGACCCCCAGGTGCTGGTGCGGGCCAAAGAGCAGGGAGCCGGAATGGTGCCGATCAACGCAGCCGGCGGCGGGGGAATCTGGGACAGCCAGGGCAACCGGCTGGATTTGCCCAGTGAGGCGCCGGTGCAGAAACCGGTAGCCGGCGGCGGCCGGGGCGGCGAGATCGAGCGGCGGATCAACGAGATTATCGAGACCAAAAGGATCGCGGCGGAAAAGTATCAGCAGGCCAAGGCCTGTCTCCGGCAGATTATGGACTCCATCCGCCGGACCGGCGGCGAATTCGACCTGGAACCGGTGAATGAAACCGTCAAAGGTCTGGCAAATTTTGTCACCAGCCACGACAATTCATTTGCTTACCTGACCCGGGAGATTTTCTCCTGTGACGACTATCTCTACAACCACTCGGTCAACGTCTGCACCATCGGGACAGTGGTGTTGAAAAAGTTCAACAGCAACTTCAGCAATGCGGTCAACAGCCTGCTGAACAATGTACCCACCGGCGGCTTGGGGGAAGAAAAAAGGGACCCCAGTGCCTTCTCTTATTTCCTCCCCGCTGAATTGCAGGATATCTCGCTGGGCTTTTTCCTCCATGACCTGGGCAAGGTGCTGATCGACCCAGAGGTGCTCAATAAAACCGGCCGGCTAAAAGAGAGCGAATTTGCCGAAGTGCGCAAACATGTTACCGAAAAGGCCCGCCTCATCCTGGACAAAAACAGACTGAACAACCCTTATATCGCCAACATCTGCTACTATCACCACGCCAAGCTGTACAGCGCCGAAGAGCGCTGTTACCCGGCCCAGAGCCCGCACCTGATTCCTGCCTATGTTAAGGTTTGCAAGCTGGCCGATGTATATGATGCAATGACCTCCAAGCGCTGCTACCGGGAGGCGCTCAACCCGGTGGGTGCGGTGACCGACATCTTCAACCGTTACGCCAGAAAGGAGCCGCTGCTGCAGTACGTGCTGCACTCCTTTGTCAAGTCGGTGGGCATTTACCCACCGGGCAGCGTGGTTCACCTGACCAACGGCCAGCTTTGCTACGTGCTGGAAAGCGATGGGCCGGTACTGCTGCCGCTGACCGACAGCGAGGGCGAGTCCCTCCGCGACAAACCGGAACTGCTTGATCTGAGCCAGGGCCAGGCCCCCAAGGAAATCAAAGTTGACCGTCGCCGCCCTTCGCTCAACCCCATTGAGGCCTACGAGATTCTGCCGGACTATCTGCGCCGAGTCGTCACCAGCCAACCGTCATGATCGCTTCTTGCCTTACTGCCAGTCCAGGTCGGCCAGCACCGGCAGGTGGTCGCTGGCGATTTTGGAGATCTGCATCCGGCAGCGCTGGCGTTTGACAATCGCGAAAGGCCCGCGGACGAAAATCTTATCCAGCCCGCCGGTGGGAGAAAAAGATGGGTAGGTAAGGTAAGGGCTCTGAAAATCTTCCTGGTGACTGGAGGCGCATTTGAAGTCCATCACCTCGGTGAACATGGGCGACAGGCGGGTGAACCAGTCGTTGAAGTCACCGCCCACGATGCAGGGGTCATCCGGGGCCAGGGCCGCAAACTCCGGGGTCTTGACCAGGTTTCCCACCTGCCTGGGCCGCTCGTTGAAAGAAAGCCCCAGGTGCAGATTGAACACCGCCAGGGGGCGGGACTTGCCGTTGCTCTCCGGAATCTCAAGGGCCGTGTAGAGACAGCCCCGCGCCTTGTGGCCGGGCAGGGTCAGGTCGATGTTGCGCTCGGCCACAATGGGAAAGCGGCTTAAGGTAGCATTACCATAATGCCCCTTGGTGAGGGCCACGTTGAGCCCCAGCGCCCGGTGCGGATAGCCGCAAAGGCCGGCCAGTTCCTCGGCCAGGTCCAGGTTGCGGGAACGGGGCACCCCCACATCCACTTCCTGGAGCAGCAGCAGGTCGGGTTCGTGGTGCTTGATGATCCGGGCGATCCGCTCGGGGCGAAAAAGGCGATCAACCCCGATGGCCCGGTGAATATTGTACGACATCACTCGTAAACGCATCATCTCCTTTACCGCACTCCCATTTTTTTGCGCCGGGGCTTTTGCCCCAGCTTGCGGCAGAACATCGCCAGGGCCTGAAAATACAGGTCCCCCACCCGCTCGATGATATCGTTATGCCCGGCACCCGGCACCAGTTGAAATTCCTTGCTCTGAGCCCCGCAATGGGCCTGCAGGGCTTCGGCCAGGCCCGGCGGGATGATCTCGTCATGCTGGGCATGGAGGATGTAGGTGGGTTTTTCGACCAGGGTCATTTTCTGCACATTGCAAAAGCCTTCCGCCTCGCTGCTCAGCCCGCAGTCCTGCACGTCGACCCCCAGGCCGAGCAGAAAAGGCAGGGTCTGGGCAATGCCGCTTTCGATGATCAACCCCTCCACCTCACCGGCCGGGGCGCTGACCGCCAGGTCAATGGCCGGAACACTGCCCAGGGAGCGGCCCATGACCCCCAGGCGGCCGCTTTTGCCCCGCTCGGCCAGGGTAGCGCGGACCACCGGCAGCAGTTTACGGGCATCACTGACCAGGTTGGCAACCGACGGGGTGCCGGTGGCGGCCCCGTAGCCCCGGTATTCGGCCACCACCAGGTTGATCCCGGCGGCGTTGAAGCGGGGCCCCAGCTCGTCGTAATCACTGGCCACCTCGCCGTTACCGTGAAAAAACAGCAAGTTGGGCGCCTCCGCCGCTTCCGCTCCCAGGTGGTAACGCAACGGCAGTTTCACCCCCGGCACCACTTCCACCTCCTGATCAAACGCCGGCGCCGCGGGGGGGTGCCAGTCCGCCCGGGGGTGAAACAGGGCCGCGGCAATGGCGGGATGAGCCAGTTTTTCGTAATTCATTGCACGAATATCCATCTTATCGTCCTTTACTGATGATAAAGCTTGATCAGCGTCACCTCGGGCGGCGCCAGAAAGCGGACCGGCGGCCCCCAGGTACCGGTTCCGCGCCCCACATAAAGATAGCGGCCATCTTCGGCCCGGCTCAAGCCGGTGGGCACCCGGTAGGCCAGCCAGGTAAAAAAATTAAAGGGCACCAGCTGCCCCCGGTGCACATGCCCCGACAACTGCAGATCCACATGCCCGCCGGGCACGATTTCCGGCTGATGCTTGAGCAGAATATTATATGTTGCCGCCGGCAATTCGGCCAGCAGCTCCCGCTCCTGCTCCGGCGGGGTCAACCCCATGGCAATGCCGGTACGATCATCCACCCCGGCGATGCGCAGGCGGTTACCGATGACCACACTCTCCCCGCGCAGCACGGTAAAACCGGCCTCCTCCAAAAACGCCCGGGATTGCTCCGCCCCCACATAAAACTCATGGTTGCCAAGGATGGCGAATTTGCCCAGCGGGGCCTCCAGGCGGCGGATTTTGGCCGCCAAGTGAGCAATCCCGTCACCTTGGCCGTCAACAATATCACCGGTGGCCACCAGGATATCCGGCCGGGCCTGCTCGACTGCCGCCAGCATCGGCGCCAGTCGGGCTTCCTGGACCAGCAACCCCAGGTGGACATCGGTTATTTTAACAATCCGCAGGGGGCGCTCGGCCGGCCAGGGCTCATTTGCCGCCCCGCTGCCCGCGGCAACGGCCGGGGCAAAATCGGCCAGCTTCGGGGAGGCCAGCCGCACCTCTTCGATGATGATCCGCCGCGCCTCGAAATGACCGTAAAAGCTGGCGGCCAGGGCAAAAACCAGGGCCAGTTTAAAAATCGCGGCCGGGGGCAAAAACGGGCCCAACCGGCCGGGCTCATCGCCTGACAGGACTCGCCGCTGCCGGCGATAACGGAGCAGCCAGCCCAGCCCGGAGAGCAGCAGGGCCGCCACCGCAAACAAAAAAACAAACCCCATCCAGTAAAAACCGGCATAAGCCGCCACCAGGGCCGTACCCTCCAGCCCCTGCCGCTCCAGCAGGCGGACCAGCACCGGGGCCAAAGTCAGCAGCAGCAGGACAAACAGCAGCAGCCAGCGCCATCGCCCCGGCTCCCAGGCCGTCTTCAGCAGGCGGTAAAAAAGCCAGTGCAGGCTGCCGTAAACTAAAAAAAACGCCGATAAAAAGAGCAGCATCAATCAGCCCGAAGTATCGTTTTTTAACCTGCACGGCCGGCTAACCAACAGCCGCCACCGGCAGCAGGGGATGCTAACGTTGCGCTGACCCACGGGACCGGGTAGAATGGCCGCAATTTGCCAACGGCAAGCCAGCGGTAACTTAATATAATCTACGGCACTGCAACGTAGCCTTGAAACCGACCATACCATCCTCACGAGGGGAATCAATGAGCATGGAACTGATTTCCGTTGACCGGAAAAAATGTAAACGTGACGGCATCTGCATGGCAGGGTGCCCATTCGGCTTAATCAGCGAAAGCGAGGATGGCGGTTATCCCGCCACCAGACGGGCAGCGGCCCGGATCTGCATCGACTGCGGGCACTGCCTGGCGGTTTGCCCCCACGGCGCATTAAGCTTAAAGGGTCAGGGCCCGGACAGCTGCCTGCCGCTGGACCGGCGCCTTGTCCCCAGTGCCGAAGCCACCGCCCTGCTGCTGCGCAGCCGGCGGAGCATCCGCAACTACAAAGACAAACCGGTGCCCCGAGAAGTTCTTGGTGAATTGCTGGATATCAGCCGCTGGGCCCCGTCGGTTAAAAACGCCCAGCCCACCAAGTGGCTGATTATTGAATCGCCCTCCGAGAAAAACCGGATGATCGAGCTGACGGTGGACTGGATGCGGGCCAACAACTCCTTTCCGGGAGCGGTCAGCGCCTGGGAGGAAGGCAAGGACAAGATCCTGAACGGGGCGCCGCATCTGGTGATCGCTTACGCCTCGGATAAGGCCCTGAAACCTGAAATAGACTGCACCATCGCCCTGACCTACCTGGACCTGGCCGCCCACGGCAAGGGGCTGGGCACCTGCTGGGCCGGCCTTTTCCTGGCCGCCGCCTTCAACCACCCGCCCCTGCTGGAAGCCCTGGCGCTGCCGGAAAATCACCGGGTGCACGGCGCCCTGATGCTGGGCTACCCCAAGTTCCGCTTCGCCCGCATCCCCCAGCGCAACCCGATTGACGCCACCTGGCGCTAGTAAAACTTTCGGCAGCACCACATCTTGCGGCGCTCAAGCCGACCGACGCACTGTTGTACGCCAATCGGCCTGCCGTCCGTGGCACTGCCGAAAGTTTTACGGTAATCGTTGAGCAGCTCCGCGTTTGTAACTGATTACGGGATACCCCCTGCGTGACGATCTTCCAAGGAGTAAGCGGTCACGGGGTGCCCCAGATTGCGGCAAGCAGACCGGCGTAGCGTACACCGGGTACTCAAGCCGGGCTGATCGCCGCAAGGTGGGGTGCCCCGTGACCGCTTACCCGCGTTTTCCCCTTTTACAGGGTGAGGTCGGGGCGCACCGTTTTTCGGGGGCCGCCGTGGCCGGCGCTGCGCCAGTCACGAATGGGGGCCACCCGCTCCAGATCTTCCCGGCGCTCGAAACGGTTGAGCCGCTCGTGAATGAACTGCCAGATGCAGGGCACTTCCTGGTGAATCTCGCAGCGGCCTTCCACCGAACCGCCGCAGGGTCCGTTCATCAGGCTTTTGGCACAGCGGGCCACCGGGCAAAGGCCGCCGGTGAGATGCAGCACGCAGTCACCGCAGCCGGCGCACTGCTCGCTCCACACCCCCTGCTCGGTGGAGCCGCCGAAGCTGGTGGTGTTGACCGCCGGATAAACCTGGTCGTTGGGGCGCAGGTTGGCAATAAAGTTCACCCCCACCCCGCAGGCCATGGAGACAATGGCGTCGTACTGCCCCTGCCACTGATCGATCTCGTCGACATACTCCTTGTCGCACTGGCGCACTAGGGTGGCGCCGATCACCTCGGCCTTTTGCCCCTGTTTCTGTTTGCCCAGGCGAATAAGCGAACTGAGCAGTTCAACTTCCCGCTCGCCGCCGGCGGAGCAGACCGAAACACAGCCGCGACAGCCCAATACCAGAACGCGCTTGGCATCCCGGACCATTTCCACGATTTCGTTAACCGGTTTACGTTCAGCGATAATCATCCTTGCTCCCCCTTGAACGGACTGGGCCCGAGTTGTTGGACTTTTTCATTCATCTCCTGGGTCACCCGGACAAACTCGGGGTGAAAGCCGCGCTCCAGGTGGAACATGGCCACCCGCTCGGGCTCCACTTCCAGCTCTTCCAGGGCTTTTTTCACCGCCAGCACCCGCCGGGCGGCCCGCTGACTGCCCATCAGGTTGTGGCACTCATCGGGCCGGCAGCCGACCACGCAGACTCCGTCGGCCCCCTGCTCGAAGGCGGCCAGCAGATCGGAAACCTTGAGTTTGCCGCCGCAGACCAGCCGGTTGATGTTGGCGTTGGGCGGAAAACCGTCGGCGGTGAGCCCTTCCCGCCCCTCGGCCAGGGCCTGCTGAGAGGTGTAATGACAACAGAAAACTTGAATATTCGGAGTAAAGGCCATTTGTTCGCCCTCCCTTAGCGGCCGCCGCCGGCGGCGGCGATCAGCCGCTCATCGGCGGACTGGTTGAGTTTAATGGCCCCGGCCGGGCACTCTTCGGGACAGATCCCACAGGCCCGGCACTCCTTGGCGTCGATATGGGCCCGACCGCCCTGGTCGATTACCGGAATCCGCCAGGGGCAGACCCGCACGCAGGTAAGGCAGGAGACACACTGGTCACGCTCCACCCATGCCGCCTTGCCACGCGCCAACAGGTCCTCTTCGGTGAGCAGCCCCTGCTCCAGGGCCAGTTCCCGCAGGGCGCCGACGATCTCGGCAAATTTAACATCCTGGGGGCAAACGAACACGCAGCTGCGGCAGCCGGAACAATAGCTGAGCAACTCCGAGCTGAGCAGGCGCTCTTTCAACCCCATACGGATCATATGGATCAGCCGGCGCGGATCGAAATCCGGAATCGCCTGGCTGACCGGGCAGGCGCCGCTGCAGGCCCCGCAAGAATAACAGCGGTTAAGGTGCTCACCGCCGGGCCGGGCCGTAACCTCGGCGCTGAAGGCCGCACTAATCTCCTTGTTGGTAATCGCCATAAACTTTCCCCTGTAAACCTGGTAATAACTCTAATCCAGCCCGAAAAGACGCAATTTCCCGGGCGGAAGCCGGAACCAAGATCAAAAGCAGCCGTGAATGCTACCGAAAAGCAACGGTTTTGTCAAACCGTAATCGTTCAGCAGCACCGCATTTTCGGGCGATCAGCCAGACTTACGTACATGGGGTACGCTGCGCCTGGCTGCTTACCCGAACCTGCGGCACTGCTGAACGATTACGGCCCGTTAATTCGGCAGGGCAGTATCCCTGATCAACGATTGCGTCAAACCAGAAAGCGAAATTCGCCTTTGCCCAGCAGATCCTGCAGGTGGAGAATGCCGATCAACTGCCGCTCATCGTCGGTGACCGGCAGCACCGTGACTTCGTGGCGCTGCATAATGCTCAGCGCGTCGGCGGCCAGCAGTTCGGCGCTGATGCTTTTGGGGTCGGCGGTCATCACCTGGGCCAGGGTCAGCGTTTCGGGTCCTTCTCCCCGGGCCAGCATCCGCCGGACATCGCCGTCGGTGAGAATGCCCGCCATCCGATGGGCCGATGCCATAACCAGCACCGCGCCCAGATTCTTGCGGTTGAGTTCGGCTAACGCTTCGGCCAAAGAGGCGGTACTGTCGACCCGGGGAATCCCGTCGCCGGTGAGCATCACCTCGGCCACCCGCACCTTCAGGCGTTCGCCCAGGCTGCCGCCGGGGTGATTGCGCCGGAAGGCCCGGGCATCGAATTTTTTGCGATTGAGCAGCACCACCGCCAGGGCATCGCCCATGGCCAGCGAGGCGGTGGTGCTGGCGGTGGGGGCCAGCCCCAGGGGGCAGGCTTCGCGGGGCACCGTCACCGAGAGAACCACGTCGGCCCCCCGGGCCATGCTGGATTCGGGCCGCCCGGTCATGGCAATGATGGCCGCCCCCCGTTTTTTCAGGGTCGGCAGGAGCTGATTCAGCTCGGCGGTTTCACCGCTGTAGGAGATGGCCAGAATCACATCCCGGGGGTCCACCACCCCCAAGTCCCCGTGCATGGCCTCCACCGGGTGGAGAAAGAAAGCCGGGGTGCCGGTGGAGTTCAGGGTGGCGGCAATCTTCTGGCCAATGATGCCGGACTTGCCGATGCCGGTCAGCACCAGCCGGCTGGGGCAATTCATGATCAACTCCACGGCCCGGGCAAACTCATCCCCCACCTGGTCGATCAGGGCCAGAATCCCCTCGGCTTCAATGCGTAAAACCTCCCTGGCCTGCTCAACACTCATTGCTTGCGGCCCGGGCATGCCAGCGTTGATCCCCCGCAGCCAAGGACGTTTTTACGGAAGTCGCGATCCGGCGGCACAGGATAATTGCCGTCGAAGCAGGCCTTGCAGAAGTTTTCCGCCGGGGCGCCGGTGGCCTCCACCAGGCCTTCCAGGCTAAGGTAATAGAGGGTGTCCAGATCGAGATAGTCGCGAATTTGCTCCACCGTCTTCTGGTTGGCCACCAGCTCTTCGCAGGAAGGAAAGTCGATCCCGTAATAACAGGGGTTGCGGGTGGGCGGGCAACTGATCACCATATGCACTTCTTTAACCCCGATGCCGCGCAAAGACTGGACCCGGCTGCGGGCCGTGGTGCCGCGGATGATGGAGTCTTCCATGATGATCACCCGCTTGTTTTCGAGAAAGCTGCGAATGGGGTTAAGCTTGACCCGCACGGAGAAATCACGCATGGACTGGGTGGGCTGGATAAAGGTACGCCCCACATAATGGTTGCGGATCACCCCCATTTCCAGAGGAATTCCCGAGGCCTGGGCGTAGCCGATGGCGGCATAGTTGCCCGAGTCGGGAAAGGGCATCACCAGGTCGGCCTCAATGGGGCATTCCCGGGCCAGAATCTCACCCATCCGCTTGCGGCTCTGATAGACGTTGATCCCGAAAATATCGCTGTCCGGCCGGGCAAAATAGACATGTTCAAAGATGCAGAAGCTCGGCGGCTGGTTTTGCTCAAGATGCAGCGAACGCAAACCCTGCTGGTCGATGATCAGCACCTCACCGGGCTCCACATCGCGGATGTACTGGGCTTCCACCAGATCCAGGGCACAGGTTTCAGAGGCCACAATGTATGAACCGTTGTTGAGCCGGCCCAGGCAGAGAGGCCTGAAGCCTCCCGGGTCGCGCACCGCCACCAGCTTGTCTTTGGTCATCAGCAGGATGGAGTAAGCCCCCTTGATCAGCCGAAAGGTCTCGACAATAGCTTGATCCAGCTCCATATCCAGGCAGCGGGCCAGCAAATGGACCACCACCTCGCTGTCCATGGTGGACTGAAAAATCGAGCCCTGGCTCTCCAGTTCATCACGCAAACTGCGAATATTGACCAGATTGCCATTATGAGCCACGGCCAGGGTGGAGCCCCGGTGGGTGGCAACAAAAGGTTGAGCGTTGGTGATGTGGGAAGCCCCGGTGGTGGAGTAGCGCACATGCCCCACCGCCAGGTGCCCCTGCAAACGCCCCAGGTCTTCCTCGCTGAACACCTCCGGCACCAGCCCCATGCCTTTGTGCTGGCGGATCTGCTCGCCGTCGGAGACCACGATCCCGGCGCTTTCCTGGCCGCGGTGCTGCAGGGAAAAGAGCCCGAAGTAGGTAATTTTGGCGGCATAAGGATGGCCGTAGATGCCGCAGACCCCGCACTCTTCCCGGGGTCGATCGTTGGCGGCAGCCGCCGGCGGCAGGTAGTCGGTTGAAGGTATTGGAGTCGCCATGAGAGTCGCCATGAAGATTAAAGTTAGCCCAAATTCAGACACGCAACTTGCGCACAGAAAAAAGCGTAACTATACCTTTTCGCGGGCTTGGGGGCAAAGTTTTTTTCCAAATGGGAGATTCAGGCCGGCAGGGAAAGGGGCTCGGCTGCTCGGTTACGAAGGGAGAGTTCAATCGAGCCAGTGGCGCCGCTCACGTAGAAACTCGGCGGCCAGCAGGGCAGCACCGGTTAAGGTGGCGGCGGTCAAACCGACCAGCGGGATCCACAACGGAAACCGGCAGGAAGCCGGAGCGGCCGGCGGCGCCGACGGCAGATCGCGGCCGCAGAAGGGACAGACCACCGCCCGGGGGTTGATTTTCTCGTAACAATATGCGCAGGTTTGCGAAGCCATGCCAGCATGTTATCCCGGCCGGGCAAAGCTTGTCAAGAAGGAGCAGCAAAGATATGATTTACCCTTGTCATTATCTTGCCCAGCCGGTACAATTTCGGCGTGTAACCGATGTCAACCTCCCGGCTGCGAACCCATACGGGAGTCCCGCCTGGGCCAGGCAGACCAGTATTCAACTCAATCAGCAACAAAATTTGCCAACTAAGCTAAAGATTAAATCTAAACCAAATAACAAACGAACGAAGGAGAACCAACATGGCCAGTGACAAATTGCTAGAGATTTCCGATGCCGATTTCGACGCTCAGGTACTGAAAAATTCCCTGCCGGTGCTGGTTGACTTCTGGGCTCCCTGGTGTGGTCCCTGCAAGGCCATCGGTCCGGTGATCGAACAACTGGCCGAGGAGTACGCCGGCAAGGTCGCCATTGCCAAGATGAACGTCGACGACAGCCCGTCGACCCCCGGCAAATACGGCATCCGCGCCATCCCCACCCTGATCATGTTTAAAAACGGCGAGGTGGTGGATCAAATCACCGGCGCCGTGGGCAAACCCCAGCTCGCCGCCCTCATCGACAAAGCACTGTAAAATGCCTCTTTTTCAACATCCGTCCGCCAGGCCGACCGGTTGGTCGGCCTGGCTTTTGACCCTGCTGATCCTGCTGCTGCTGGTGAGCGGTTGCGGCACCAAGAACCGCGATCAATCGCCGGAGGCCGAGCAGGACCCGCGGGCGCCCGAATTGCTGGCCATGGAAGGGATGGAAAAGTTCAACCAGGCCAGATACCGCCAGGCTTTGGAGATCTTCAAGGACCTCAAGGAACGCTACCCTTTCAGCTCGGTGGGGGTGCTGGCGGAACTCAAAGCGGCCGACGCCACCTACTACCTGCGCCGCTACGACGAGGCCCTGCCCCTGTACCAGGAGTTTGAAAACAACCATCCCACCAACGAGGCCATCCCTTACGTAATGTTCCAGATCGGCATGTGCCATTACCAGCGGATCGGCACCATCGATCGCGACCCCGCCCACGCCTTGAACGCCATCGCCGCCTTCACCCGGCTGAATCGCGCCTTCCCCGACTCACCCTACCGGAAGGAAGCCGAGGCGCGGACCATGGCTGCCCGGGATTTCATGGCCCGCCACGAGATGTTCATCGCCGGCTTTTACCTCAACACCAAAAAATACGACCAGGCGGAAAGACGGCTTGCTTATCTGATCGACAACTACCCGGAAAGCGAACTTATCCCGGAAGCCGAAGAAGTGCTGGCCGCCCTGGAAGCCGGCAACCCGCCCCGGCGGAACTGGCGGGACTTTGTCCCCGATCTGTCGTTGGGCAGCTGGCGGGATTTTATCGGCACCGTCAGCGCCGCCCCCGGCGTCGAAAGCGACCATTATTAGCGCTCACAGCCATCACCAGGGGTACCAACCTTACCTACCGTTATAAAGGCCGGTAAACGTTCAGCCGTGCCGCAGATTTGGGCAAGCAGCCGGGCGCCGCGTACACCGGTACTCAAGCCTGGCTGATCGCCCAAAGGTGCGGTGCGGCTGAACGTTTACCGGCGGTCATACCGCTCCTGCTCGCTGTAGATGCAACCACAATATGGCTGCCGATACAACTCAAGGCGGCGGGAAATTTCAATCCCCTGCCGCCAGCCCGGCCGGAAATCCCGGTAATAAAAGTCAACCCCTTCCCGGCGGGCCGCCGCTTGGGCCACCTCGGTAATCACTTCAAGCTGCTGGTAACGGCTGTACAACAGCGTGGTGGTGAAGGCCTGCAACCCCAACAGCCGGGTTTGCCTGGCCGCCGCCGCCAGGCGCATTTCATAGCACAGACGGCAGCGCTGCTCCTCGTGGAACACCACCTGCCGCAGGTAATCGCGCAGCCCGTAACGGCGCTCATAATCCACCGTTAACTGCCAGCGCGCCGCCAGTTGCTCCAGGGCCTCCAGCCGCCGCTTGAATTCCTGAAAAGGATGGATGTTGGGGTTGTAAAACCAGCCCCGAAACTCTACCCCTTCCGCCTGCAGTACGCTTACCGGATAACAGGCGCAGGGGCCGCAGCAGATATGGAGCAGCAGCTTCATGCCGAACTCTTTGCCGCCACCCGGTAGCGCCTGGGCTCAATGGCGTATTTCTTGATTTTGTAATTGATGATCCGCAGACTGGTCTCCAGCAGGGCCGCGGCCCTGGTCTGGTTGCCGTCGGTCTTTTTGAGGGCGTCGATGATCAGCTCCCGCTCAAAACTCTCCACGGCAGCGGTGAAGGAACTGGGGCTGACCTCCCGCAGGGAATCGGAGCTCTGCAGGGTGGGCGGCAGGTGATAACTTTTGATGGTATCCTCGTCACAGATCAGCACCGCCCGTTCCAAGCAGTTCTGCAACTCACGGACATTGCCCGGCCAATGGTACTGGGTGAGCAGATCAATGGCGGGGGTGGAAATGCGGCGGATATTCTTGTCGTTTTCGGATGCAAATTTTTCCAGGAAAAATTCGGCCAGCAGCAGAATATCGGTGCGCCGCTCCCTGAGCGGCGGCAGATAAATGGGAAAGACGTTGAGCCGGTAATAAAGGTCCTCCCGGAAAGTACCTTCGGCCACCGCTTTTTCCAGATCCTTATTGGTGGCGGTGATCAGGCGCACATCGCACTTCAACGGCCGGCTGCCGCCGACCCGCTGAAACTCCCGGTCCTGCACCACGCTGAGCAGCTTGACCTGAACGGCGGTACTCAGCTCGCCGATTTCATCAAGAAACAGGGTGCCGCCCTCGGCCAGTTCAAAGCGGCCCTTGCGGGTCTCGTGGGCGCCGGTAAAGGCCCCCCGTTCATGCCCGAACAGCTCACTCTCCAGCAGGGTCTCCGGCAGGGCCGAGCAGTTGACGGTGATGAAGGGCCCGGCCGCCCGTTTGCTGTTGTGATGCACCGCCCTGGCCACCATGCTCTTACCGGTGCCGGACTCGCCGCGCAGCAGCACGGTGGCGTTACTGGCCGCCACCCGGTGAATCATCTCCAGCACCTCCTGCATGCGGCTGGAGTTGCTCAAAATACTACTGACCCGGTATTTTTCCGACAACTCCCGGCGCAGTTGGCTGTTTTCCTGCTCCAGGCGCTGCTGTTCCTGGTTTACCAACTGCACCCTTTTTACGGTCTGGGCCACAAGACCGCTCAGGATGGTCAGAAAACGCAGATCCTGCTCAAATTCCTCTCCTTCCCGGTACTCCCGGTCCACACTCAAGGCACCGATGGTATCCGGCCCGCGACGAATGGGCACACAGATGAAGGAAAGCTCTTCCCCCCTGCTTCTTCTGGCACTGGTGCGGTCGAGAAAAAGGGGCTCTTCACTGATTCGGGGCACTACGATGGGGGCCCCGGAGGCCACCACCCGGCCGGTGATCCCTTCGCCGATCCGATAGGTGCCCTTCTTCCGGGCCTCCACCGTAATCCCGTGGGCCACCTCGGTTTCAATCTGGCCGGTGAGCGGGTTGATAATGGTCACCGCCCCGTTGTTGAGCCCCTTCTGCCGTGATAAGATGGCCAGGATCTTGGCCAGGCAAACCCGCAGGTCGGCCGAAGAGGCCAACTCCCGGGTAATCTCATAAAGACAGGCCAGGTCGGCATAATCGCGGGGCAGGGGTTCGGTCGCCTCACCGTTGCCGGCGCCGTTTGGGGGGGGGCTTTGGGGGGTCTTGCTGGTTGCGGTTGTCATCTCAAGGTTGCCATATGGCTGCGTTTAAGGATATACATTGGTGAATGTGATCACCGCCTGTTACCCAGGCAAGATAACAAAATTGTGTAAATTTTCCGTATAAAAAACTCTCCACCGGCCGGAAATCTTTCCCCTGCCCGGCGGTTAGGGTATGATAAAAAAAGTCCGTTTGGCGGACATTTCAGCCACTCTGCAAGCCAACGAGATCATGCTCAAGCTACTCCCCGCCTGGCTGGCCCTGCCCATCCTGGTAACCCTTTACAAACCTCTTTGCCGGCTGCTACCCGGCCTGGACAAGGACGCTTATGTCCGCCGCACGGTGGCCGTCGGCAACCGTTTTTACGCCCGCCGCTTTCGCCGTACCCCCTATGACCGGCGCCTGCTGTTTCTGCCTTACTGCCTGCGGGCCGCCGACTGCCCCACCACCATCGACCCCGACCAGGGCCTGATCTGCCCCCCGGCCTGCAACCTGCCCTGCCGACTGCGTGAAATGCGGCAACTGGCATTGGACCTGGGATATCTTGACGCCTATATCGTGGTCAGCGGCAAGCTGCATCAAAAGGAAGGGGTCTTGCGCAGCCGCAACTTCCTGGTCCGCCGCATCGAAGATCACCAGCCCCAGGGAGTCATCGGCTGCCTCTGCACCCGCGACCTCCGAGAAAAATACCTCAAACCGGAAACCTTCAGGGCAGGCGGCACCCTGGGCCGGCACGGCACCCCGGTCATCCCCCAGGTCTGTCTGCTGGAAAACAGCCGCTGCCGCGGCAGCCAGGTGAACTGGCAACAACTGGAACAACTGATCCGCAGCCGCGAGTAACCGCAAGCCCCCAAGGGGCAAAAGGGGCACCCCACTATGCGGCAAGATGTGACGCTGCCCCCGTTTCAGCCGGTGCTCTGCATGGCGGCGGCGATGCCGTTGACGCTGAGGAAGAGGGCATCCCAGAGGGCCTCGCGCTCCTCGTCGCCGCCGGAATCGTGGTAGCGGCGCAGCAGTTCCACCTGCAGCAGGTTAAGGACGTCGGTGTAAGGGTTGCGCAGGGCAATGGAACGCTGGACCTCGGGGCTGCCGCCCAGCAGTTCCTCCTCCCCGCTCAGCTCCAGCAACGCTTGCCGGCCCTCGGCAAAATCCCGGCTGATCTGGGCATGAAAATCCTTCACGGCCAGATCGTTGGCCAAAGCAGCGTAGTCGGCGGCGATCTCCAGCCGGGTGCGGCCCATCTCGCGGCGGGCGTTGTCGATCAGCATCCGAAAAAAAGGCCACTGCTCGTACATCTGCTTTAAGGTCTGCCGCCCGCGCTCGGTGCCGGATAATTCACCCAGGGCCGCGCCGACGCCATACCAGCCGGGCACGATATAACGGGTCTGAATCCAGGCAAAGACCCAGGGGATGGCCCGCAGGCCGTCCAGATCGACATCGCCGGCGGCCTTGCGGGAAACCGGGCGGGAGGCGATGGGCAGTCGGCTGATCTGCTCAATGGGGGTAACCCTGGTGTACCAGGCCCAGAATTCCGGGTCCCGCACCAGCTCCCGGTAAGCCTGCATACTGCGCTGGGCCACTTCATCCATTAAAGCGGAAAACTCCTGCAGCCGCTCAGGGGCAACCCCGGCTTCAATTCCCTCCAGCCGGCCGGGCTCAGCATCGGCGGCCGCTTCTACCGCCTCCCCGGCCGCCCCCGGCTCTGCTTGTTGCTCGGCCAGCCTGGCCACTCGCCCCGCCGTCCGGATCATGGCATAAAAGATCTGTTCCAGATGCCGGTGGGCCAGATCGGCAAAGGCGTAGCGGAAGGAGATCACCTCCCCCTGCTCGGTGAAGCGGATGCGCCCGTTGTGGACCACCTCCGGCATGGCCACAATGGCCTGACTGGAGCGCCCGCCGCCCCGCCCTACAGTGCCGCCGCGACCGTGAAAAAGCCGCAGATCGACCCCATATTGCCGGCAGACCTGCCCCAGACGCTCCTGGGCCCGGTGCAGGGCCCAGTTGGCCATCCAGTAGCCGCCGTCCTTGTTGCTGTCCGAATAGCCCAGCATCACCTCCTGGAAATCGTTCTGGGCCGCCAGGTGCTGGCGGTATACCGGATTGGCCAGCATCTTCTCCACCAGCCGGCCGGAAAGTTCCAGGTCTTCAATGGTTTCAAACAACGGCACCAGTTGCAGGCGGCTTTCCACCCCACCATCGCGCAGCCGCCAGATTCCCGCTTCCTTGGCCAACAGCAGCACCTCCAGCAGATCACTGACCTGATGGGTCATGCTGATGATATAACTGCCCACCGAGGCCGGGTCGAGCCGCTGCAGCTCTCCGATTAAAGCCAGTGTTTCCAACAGATCCCGAGCCTCGGGGGGCAACTCGCACCCCCGGGGCAAAAGGGGGCGGGGGTTGCCGAGTTCCTCCTGCAGCAGCGCCAGGCGCCGCTCTTCGGGCAGGGACAGGTAATCTTCCTCCACCCCGGCCAGGCGCAGCAGCAAGGCCACCGTCTCTTCATGCACCTGGCTGTGCTGACGAAAATCCAGCGCCACCAGGTGAAAGCCGAAGGTCCGCACCCGCACCAGCAAGCGCCCCAGGCGGCCCTGGCTGACCAGCCGGCTGAAACCGCTTTCCCGCAGGCTGGCGGCCAACAGTTGCAGGTCGGCAAGAAAGGCAGGGCAATGGTAATCGCCGGCGGCCAATTCCCGGGGACGGTTTTCCATCTGCCACAGCAAGCTTCTCAAGCGCGCCATGATATAGGTGATTTTCAAGCGATAGGGCTCATTCCGGTAATGCCGACGGCGCTGCTCATCAATGGCCAGGGTGCGGCCGTCTTCTTCCAGGGAGTTACGCAGGGCTTCAGAGGGAGGGGCCTGGCGGGAAGAAAGGCTGAGCTCCCGGCGTAATTCGCAAAGTTCATCAAGGTAAAGCTGCAGCACCACCCGCCGCTGATAATGATAGGTCCGGCGGCTGACAGCGGCGGTGACGTTGGGGTTGCCGTCCCGATCGCTGCCGATCCAGGAACGAAAGCGGAGCAGTACCGGCAGAATCTCCGGGCTTTCGCCGTAATGCCGCCAGAGAGCCGCCCGCAGGTCGCGGTAAATGCGCGGCACCGTGGCCCAGATAGCGTTGCGGACAAAGTACAGGCCGCTTTCCACCTCATCGTCCACCGTGGGGCGGGTTTGCCGGATATCGTCGGTGGTCAGCAACAATCCGATCTGGTTGGAAATTTCCCCCAGCAGTTCGTCCCGCTCATCAGTGGTCAAGGCTTCCCGGCGCAAGCGCCCCAACAGGGAGGCTACCTGCTTCTGCTTGTAGAGAATGCTGCGGCGCCGGGCCTCGGTGGGGTGCGCGGTGAGGGTGGGCTGAATGTCCAGCCGGGAAAGCACCGCCAGGGTCTGCTGCAAGCTGCAGCCCTGCTCCTTAAGACCCCGCACCGCCGCATCGATGGTCTCCCGCCGGCGTGAGTTTTCACCGGGGGTTGCCGGCGGCGGCGATGGGTCCGGCTCGCGGTATACCCGGGTGATCTCCATCTGTTCCACTTTATTGACCAGGTGAAAAAAGGCGGTATAGGCGTGCAGCAGGTGGACGATCTCCCGGCAATCCAGATCGGCAATCCGCTGGGCCACCTGGCGGCGCAGTTCCGGCCGGTTTTCCACCATGGCCTGCTTGCATAACTGGCGCAGATCCTCCACCTGCTCCAGCACCGCCGCCCCTCGCAACTCCTTGATGGAGCGACCCAACAAACGGCCCAGCAAGCCGACCTGGCCGGCCAGGGTGGCCGAATCCTCCGGCTGCCAGCCGGTGAGAGTTGAAGTAAATACGCCTGGTTCCATTTTTTTACCTCTAAATTATTGATCAGCGTCGCAAAATGCCGCGCCGCCGACTGGGCCATCTTGGTAACAAACTGTTTTCACCTTACCGGCCAACCCGTTTGGTGTTTTTTTGCACGACTATTAAATTTATTTTCCCTGCCCCGCGCGAATCGCGGCCAAACGCGTTATTCTACCGCACTATAGTTAAGCGATCAAGAGGACGGCGGCAAAGTTCGCCACCTTGCAGCGCGCCCCGCGTACCGCCACCGCTTCGGCCTCGTCGACAATATCCGCCGGCGAGGCGGCGGCGGTATCGATCAGTTGCCGCCAGCGTCGGCCGGGGGGCGGCGAGGGCAGGGAAAAGGTCCGGGGCTCGGCGGCGGCGTTGAGCATCACAAAAAAATCCGGCTCCCCCTTGCCGCCGTGCAGCTGATAGGCCAGCACCCGGGCCTCGTCGGACCAATCCTGCCGCCCCGGCACCAAAGACTGCCAACTGATCTCCGCCGCCCCCTCGGCCTGGTCGGGGGCAAAGAATCGATCCCGGCGAAACAGGCTGTATTTCCGCCGGAGGGCAATCAGCCGGCGAAAAAACCGGAGCAGATCGGCGTTTTTTTCCGCCAGGCGCCAGTCGAGCCAGGAAATTTCATTATCCTGGCAATAGGCGTTGTTGTTACCCCGTTGACTGCGACCGAATTCATCCCCGGCCAGCAGTAGCGGCACTCCTTGAGAGAGCAACAGAATCACCGCTGCCGTGCGCATCCGCCGCCAGCGCAGGGCCAGCACCGCCTGAGCCGTGGTTTCCCCTTCCACCCCGGAGTTCCAGGAGATGTTGTGATTGTCGCCGTCACGGTTTTCTTCACCGTTGGCCAGGTTGTGCTTGTGGTTGTAGCTGACCAGGTCGCGCAGGGTAAAGCCGTCATGGCTGGTGATAAAGTTGATGGAATTGACCGGCTTGCGGCCGTTATGGGCATAAAGATCGGAACTGCCGGCGATCCGGGTGGCCAGGGGGGCCACGCTGCCGCTGTGGCCGCAGAGAAAACGGCGCACATCATCGCGGAAACGGCCGTTGAGTTCGGCCCAGCGGTGGTGGGAAGAAAAGGTGCCCACCTGGTAAAGGCCGGCGGCGTCCCAGGCCTCGGCAATAATCTTGGTTCTGGCCAGCACCGGATCCTCGGCGATCTTCTCCACCATGGGCGGGTTGGCCAGCACCTCGCCATTGGTCCCACGGCCCATGATGGAGGCCAGATCGAAGCGAAAGCCATCCACATGCATTTCCACCACCCAGTAGCGCAGGCACTCCATGATCACATGCCGCACCCACGGGTGGTTGCAGTTAACGGTGTTGCCGCAGCCGGAAAAATTAAGATATTCACGAGTGACCGGGTCCAGCAGATAATAGATGGTGTTGTCGATGCCGCGGAAACTGATGGTGGGTCCGTCGGCCCCGCCCTCGGCGGTATGGTTGTAAACCACGTCCAGGATCACCTCGATCCCGGCGGCGTGCAGGGCCTTGACCATCTCCTTGAACTCCCGCACCTGGTTGCCGTTGCGGCCGTTAACCGCGTAAGCGGCCTTGGGGGCGAAAAAGGCCAGCGGCGAGTAACCCCAGAAATTCTTCAACGCCTCGCCGGTCTCCGGGTTAACCCGGGTGTTTTCCAACTCGTTGAACTCGGCCACCGGCAGCAGTTGCACGGCGGTAATGCCCAGCTTTTGCAGATAAGGAATCTTTTCAATCAGCCCCCGGTAGGTGCCGGGGTGCTCCACCCCGGAGGAGGAGTGACAGCTGTAACCCCGCACGTGCAGCTCGTAAATAATGCTTTCTTCCAGGGGGATGTTCAGCGGCCGGTCACCTTCCCAGTCAAAATCGTCCTCGACATACAGGCAGCGGCGTTGAAAGCTGGCCAGTGGGTCGGGACGGCGGCCCTTGCGGCGATAGGCCACCCCCCAGTCCGAGCCGCCGGTCAGGGCTTTGGCGTAGGGGTCCAGCAGCACGCCTTGCGGCTGAAAAAAGTGCCCCTGCCCCCGGGGATCATAAGGGCCCTGCAAACGGTAACCGTAACGCAAGGCCGGATCAAAGTTCTTGATCAGAACATGCCAGACCTCGCCGGTCCGGTTAAATTCCGGGTCCAGCACCACCTCCGCCAGCGGTTCTTCGGCGTTGGTGCGAAAAAAAACCAGGGAAACCGCCTCGGCATGGCGGGAGAAGAGCGCAAAGTTGTAACCGGCCGGGGTCCGGCTGAGCCCCATGGGCAGCGGCGAGCCGCAGGAGGTCTGGAATTTGATGGCTGGCTGCCCGCGCTTGCCGGCTGTTTTACCTTTCATGGTTGTTTTCACTTACCTCTTAGGCTAAAATTCCGGGCATGAACCGTACCCTGGCTTTGGTCCTGCTGATCCTGATGGCCGTCGTGCTGCTGCACAGCCTCTACTCCTTTTACCATGGCCGCTTCGGTGAAGCCATGGTCATGTACCCCTTGCTGGTGGTCTGTTACCTGGTTTTCCTCGGGCGCGGCAAATGGAAGCTGAACCGCGAGGATGACGACCGGCCACCTCAATCATAACCGGGCAGCGAACCCCACCGTACCCTTCCTTATGATCCTGCGCATCTTGCTGTCGATCGCGACCATTGCCGCCCTGAGCTATCTTGGCTTTGGCCTGCTGCTTTTTCTGCTCCAGGAGCGGATGGTGCACCTGCCCCAGGTACCCGGCCGGGAACTGGTGGCCGACCCCGGCGATGTCGGCCTGGACTGGCACGAGATCGAGATTATCAGTGAAGATGGTTTGCGCCTGCACGGCTGGCACCTGCCCGGACCCTCCGGCGCCCCCACCCTGCTTTTTTTCCATGGCAACGCCGGCAACATCTCGCACCGGCTCGACTCCCTGCTCCTGTTCCGGCAACTGGGGCTGGAGGTGGTGATCTTCGACTACCGCGGCTACGGCCGCAGCGAAGGCAGGGCCAGGGAAGCCGGGCTCCACCGCGATGCCCGGGCCGCCGCCGACTGGCTGTTTGATTCGCTGCAGGCCGACCCGGCCCGGTCCATTTTTTTCGGCCGCTCCCTGGGGGGCTCGTTGGCCGCCAGCGCCGCCAGACACCGGCCGCCGGCGGCCCTGATCCTGGAGTCCACCCTGCTATCCGCCCAGGCCGTGGCCGCCGATCTTTATCCTTTATACCCCACCCGCCTGCTTACCCGCCTGCAGTACGATACCGGCGCTTACCTGGCGGAAGTGGCCCGGCCGGTGTTGATCATCCACAGCCCCGACGACGAGCTGATCCCCTATCGGCATGCCGAAGAACTGGCCCGCATCGCCGGCCCGCGCGGTGAACTGCTGACCATCCGCGGTGGCCACAACCATGGTTTTCTGCTCAACCAGGAGCTCTATCTCGATGGCCTGCAGAGCTTCATCCACCGTCACCTGCCCCCGGCAGAGAAGCCGTGACTAGAGCGATGATGATACTTCTTTCCCAGCGGCGCTCAGCCCTGTCGGTATCTGGCCGGCGCCATTTGGATGGGCACAGCGATAGGCTTTATCCCCAGCGGCCGTAACTGATCACGGGATACCCCCTGCGTGACGATCTTCCAAGGAGTAAGCGATCACGGGGTGCCCCAGATTGCGGCAAGCAGACCGGCGCAGCGTACACCGGGTACTCAAGGCGGGCTGCTCGCCGCAAGGTGGGGTGCCCCGTGATCGCTTACCAGCGGCCGGTTCCGCCGCCCATGTGGCCCATTCCCCCGAACAGCCCCCCCAGCACGGCAAAAAATAGTGAGGCGAGCAGAAAAATGATGATCATCGCCGGAATCGCGGCCACCGACCATTTCACCATGAAAACCACCATGGACCAAAACGGCATGCTGATATCCACCACCACCACTTGATTGCTTTTATTCTCCATCATCGCCTCCAATAAATTAAAATTACCACCCAGTAACAGACGCCAAAACGAGCTATCGACGCCTTTCCCTTTGCTTACAGGTTACAGGCTTAATATGCCCAGGCCAAACAAAAGCTTGCTTTGCTGCAAAAGATGCATATAATTATCATATGTAAACATAGTCATTGGGTCGGCAAAACCGTGAACCTTTCGTGCCGAACCTTTGTCGCTCACTTAAAGCAAAAAAAAGGAGGCGCATATGGGACTGGCAGAGAAACTGGGGGCAGGAGCCCCGACGGAAATCGGAATCGACTGGGATATCACCCCGGCGGACACCTTTGGCATTTTTGAAAGCTGGGGCGGTAAGTTTCGCGTCCGCAGCAAAAGCGAACGCTATTACTATTTTTATATCGACGGCTGGGCCGATCCGCCCCGCTTGCTGTTCGTGGAGCGGGGGGTAAAACACGCCCGGATCCTGGCCCACATCATGGCCCCCCAGGAATTGATCGATACCTGCGTGGCCGGCCAGGGCAAGGGGTTGTTGGACAAACATTACGCCATCAACGAAGAGTTGAAACAGTGGCTGGTGACCAACGTGCTGGAAGGTGGCCCCCCTTCGCTGGTGGTGCCCCACGTGCCCGTGGAAGAACCGGAATCAATGGACAGCGGCCTGCCCGGACCGGCAGAGCTGCCCGCTCCGCGGGAGCGCCTGCAACTGCGCCGGACACCGGACTTCGTGGCCGAAGAGGGCATCCCGGAGTTGCTGGAAAAATTTAACTTTTTCGACGCCCAACGCCGCCCGTCGGGCAGCTGCCGGGCCATGCTGGTGGACAACGGCGACGGGCTGACGGTCAGCGACTTAAAGGGCGGCACCATGTGGCAACGGGGCGGCTGCGATATCACCAACCATCGCCATGTGGCCGAGTATATCGAGGAACTCAACCAGCAGCATTTCGCCGGTTACGACGACTGGCGGCTGCCCACCATGGAAGAAGCCCTGGCCCTGCTGGGACCGGAACGCAACCGCAAAGGATTGCTGATCTCCCAGGCATTTTCCCAGGAACAGCCTTTCATCTTCCTGGCCGATCAGCGCAAACCCGGCGGTTTCTGGTTCATCGACTTCAAGCAGGGCACGGTGTTCTGGGCCTCTGGCACCATCCCCGGCGGGTTCGGTCGGGCAGTCAGAACCCTGTAGGTTAGTACCTCTGCTGAACGGTTACGTCAGCCAGCGTGCGACCTGGGGCTGGAAGTGGGCCACCCCTTCCAGCACCCCAGCGGCGTAGTTGCCGTTCATTCCCATGAAACCGCCGGCGGCGCAGTACAGGGTCTGCGGCCGCCCGGCTTTCTTTACCCGGGCCAACGCCTCGGCCCGCACCTCCGGCGGGGCGTTGGCCACCAGCACCGTGTTCAGCTCGCTGGTCAAAACATCCAGATCATTGCCGGAATCACCGGAAAAGACCGTGTTATGCCGGGCAAAGCCCAGTTGTCGCATGAGAAAACGGATGGCCGCCAGTTTACCGGCCGTCGCCGGCAGCACGTCCAGCAGGCCCAGGTTGCGCTCTTCATCGACGCTCCAGACCAGGCGGGCCCGCAGACCGGCCTGCTCCAGCCGAGCACCGATCAAGGCCAGCAGTTCCTCACGGTCCTGGTCGGCGATGCCCCCAGCCACCTCGGCGGCAGAATGGTGGCGGGACGGGCCGGGGCCGGGAGCGGTCGCCGACGGCCATTGCGCCGGGGTGTAATAACTCAGTTTACAGCGATTCTGCTTTTCCGGCTCCTGCAGCCGCACCCCTGGCCGGTGGGCCAACACCGGCTCCAGCAGGCCGGCCAGTTCACGGCTGTCCAGCCCTTGCCAGTCGGCGCTGATCTCTTCATGCCAGGCCAGCCACTCCTGCCAGCCCCGCGCCCCCACCCGGTAAATGGTGGTACCGACATCGCCGATGGCGTAATCCGGCAGCGGAATCCCGTACTCGGCCACCGCCGCCGCCAGCAAATCCCGATGCCGGCCGCTGACATAGGCCAGGGTCACCTCCGGCCTGCGGGCCAGGGCATGCAACAGCGGCCGCGCCTGCGAAGATTCCGGCTGCGCCCCGTTGGGGAGAATGGTCCGATCCAAATCGGAGCAGAGCAGAATAGCCCCCCCACTTGCCCCAACCAACTCTTCCTGGCCACTGCACATCGCTGTCATCTCTTCCCGTTCTCCTTCTTCCCTCCACCTCACAGCTCAGGTCACAGCATGTTCATCTTAACGGCTCAGGCAACCGGAAACAAGCCGCTCTTTTGTGCTGGCCCCAGCCCTTTCCCCTTGCCCCACAAGCCAAGATCGGCGATAATGGCGACCGAGCAGTTGAAATGATTTTTTTCGGCGGAGGGTTTGCCCACCGCCGATTGCAACAAGCAATACACATCGCAACATGAGGCAAAAAATGAAAAAGCAGGGACTGGCGATGCTCCTCATCGCCTTATTGATGATCAGCGGCCCGCTTGCCGGCCCCGCTAGCGCCGCCGAACAGCCTTTTGAGCAGTGGTTGACGGAATTACGCCAGGAAGCAAAAGGACGGGGAATCAGCGCCACCACCCTGGATGCCGCCCTGACCGGCATCGAGCCCATTCCCCGGGTGATCGAACTGGACCGGCAACAGCCGGAGTTTACCCTTACCTTTGTGCAGTACCGGGATCGGGTGGTGCCCCAATCGCGGATCAACATGGGCCGCCGGCTGCTGGAGGAACACCGGGAGTTGCTGACGGAGATCGGCAAGGAGTTCGGCGTGCAACCCCGTTTCATCGTCGCCCTGTGGGGCATTGAGACCGATTTTGGCCGCATCACCGGCGGTTTTCCGGTTATCAACGCCCTGGCCACCCTGGCCTACGACGGCCGCCGCAGCAGCTATTTTCGCGGCGAGTTACTTAACGCCCTGCAAATCCTGGATGAGGGGCACATCGGGGTCGACGAGATGAAGGGTTCCTGGGCCGGAGCCATGGGCCAGAGCCAGTTCATGCCCTCAAGCTTCCTCAACTTCGCAGTGGACTACAACGGTGACGGCCGCCGGGATATTTGGCATACCCTGCCCGATGTCTTCGCCTCCGCCGCCAATTACCTGGCCAAATCCGGCTGGCGCGACGATCAGACCTGGGGCCGGGCGGTACAGCTGCCGGCTGATTTTGATCGCAGCCTGGCCGGCCTGGAGACCCGCAAGCGCATCGGGCAATGGCAGGAACTGGGGGTTCGCCGCCCCGACGGCTCCGATTTGCCCACCCGCCAGCTGATGGCCTCGATCATCATCCCCGACCAGGAGAACCACCCGGACATCGCCTTCATGGTTTACGAGAACTTCCGCACCACCCTGAGGTGGAACCGCTCCAACTACTTCGCCCTGGCAGTAGGACTACTCTCCGACGCCATCGCCATGTAAAACGGGCGGCAGCACCGCACCTTGCGGCGATCAGGACGACTTGCGTACCTGGGGTACGCGGCGCCGTCCTGCTTGCCGCAATCTGCGGCAATGCCACCCGTTTTACCTCCATCCCCGCCATCTTTCGTGCCTTCGCCTTCGCTTGCGCTCGGCGGCGCTTGACCGGCAAATATGCCTGGTTGCTGAATAATTATTGCTTCAGCGGTCAGCGTTCACTAGAGGCACTAACTTACCGGTTTAATGGGCCGTAATCGTTCAGCAGTGCCGCAGGTTTGGTCTTGCAGCCAGGCGCAGCGTACATCAGTACGTAAGCCTGGCTGATCGCCCGAAGATGCGGTGCTGCTGAACGATTACCTTCAGCGCAGGCGGATGCGGGTGCCGTCTTCCAGCTCCCTTGGGGGGTGGACGATTACTTTGTCTCCCTCCTGCAGGCCTTCCAGTAACTGGTAATAGTGGCCGCCGCGGCGGCCCAGTTCCACCTGGCGCAGGCGGGCGCGGCCGTTGTCCACGGTGAAGACCGCCCAGTTCTCCTGGCCGGACCTGTCCGCCCGGGCCGATCCATCCTGGCGGGCGGGTAGTCGGAAGGCAGCGGCAGTTGGGAGGCGCAAGACATCCTCGGCCTCCCAGAGCACAAAACGGGCGTTGACCCGGTAAGCATCCCCCAAACGCTGCCACTGCTCATGCGGGTCGGTGAAATCGGCGATCACCAGCACCCTTTGCTCTTCCACCCCCAGCGCCGACACCTTGGTAAAACCGCCGGGCTCGATGCGCCGTACCCGGCCGGCCAGGGCCTCCTCCCGGCCCCAGCGGGTGAACCATACCTTCATGCCCGGTTCCAACCGTACCGCATCGGCGGAAAGCACATCCACCTCCACCTCCAGGGAGGCGGTATCACCGATTTCCACTATCGGCTCACCAGCTGCCAGCATCCGGCCGCTGATGAAATGGCGGCGCAGAATGAGGCCATCCACCGGTGAGACCAGCTCGATCACCTTGCCCGCCGCATCTCGCTCCCCGGCATAAGCCAGGGCGCTGCGGGCCGATTCCATTTCATGGCGGGCGGTTTGCAGGCGGAAACCGGCGGCGCGCTCCAAGGCCTGCTGCCGGCTGGCCTCGGCGATCATATTTTCCAGCTCACTGGGGGAAATCAGTTGCTCCGCCGCCAGCCGGCGGCTGCGCTCCAGTTCGGCGACGGCCAGTTGGGCCGCCGCCGCCAGGGCCTCCTGCTCCCGCCGGGCGACTTCCACCACCGCCCTGGCCGCCTCCACCCGGGCTTTGGCCTCGGCCAGCTGACGGGCATCCAGGGGAGGCGCCACCGGGGCTTCCAGCCGCACCACCACCTCACCGGCCCGCACCCGATCACCGGGCTCCAGCTCCAGCCGCCGGGCTTCAACGGCCAGAGGCGCCGAAAGCAGATAAGAAGCGGCCACCCGGGTGCGCCCCTCCTCTTCGATAACCTGTTCCATGTAACCCCGGCTTACCCTTTCACGATCCACCAGCAACGGCGTGGGCCGCAAAGCCAAAGCCAGCAGCAGCAAAATCACCAAAACCGTTAAAATCGTCCCGTAATACCGTCGCAAAAAGGTCATCATCACCCGCCCGTGATAAAAATTGCCGTAAACGATCACGGGGTGCCGCAGGTTGCGGCAAGCGGGACAGCGAAGCGTACCTCAGTACGTGAGCTGTCCCGATCGCCGCAAGATGCGGTGCCCCGTGATCGTTTACTCGGAGGCTTTTAGGGCTGCTACCAGATCAATCCGGTGCAGCAGGCGCCGCACAATCAATCCCGAAAGCAGCGCCGCCACCGCCACCACCAGGGCCGCCAGGGCATAGGTAGAGGTTTCCAGCACCAGGGGCACCCGGTACAGATCCGAACGCAACCCCATGGTAAGATACCAGCAGAACAGGCGCCCGATCAACCAGCCCAGGGGAATTCCCAGCACGGTGAGCAGGGCAAGCTCCCCCAGCAAAATAAAATCGGTTTCCCGTTGCCGCAAACCCAGCACCCTTAAAGAGGCCAATTCCCGGCTGCGCTCGGAAAGGGCGATTCGGGCACTATTATACACAATACCAAAGGCGATGCTGCCGGCCAACAAAGAGGTGATAAAACTGAAGGCCAGCACCGTTTCGGCCATGGTTTCCTGAAAGTTGATAATCGCCGCCAGCCGTTGGCTTACCCCCGCCACCACCGGACTTTCCCGCAAGCGGCGGTTGACCTCATCTTGATATTGCGGGTCCACCAGCAGCAAGGCGCCGCCAATCACCTCACCTTCGCCCAGGTAACGGTTCAAGGCAGCCATGTCCATATATGCCGCCACCCCGATATGTTCCTGCACCAATCCGGCCACCGGCAGCTCCAGCACCCGCCGGCGCCCCTCCAGACTCTCTACCACTACCGGGTCGCCAACCTGCAGGGCCAGAATCTCCGCCAGATAGTCGGTCAGCACCACTCCCTCGGGAGGCGGTTTAAGGACGGCCAGTTCGCGGTCCAATACCCGGCGCAAACGGCCATCTGTTTCCAGACCGTGGAGCACGGTACGAAAAGTGCGATGCTCGTGCCGCAGGCGCACCGGCACCGCCCGTTGCCCTTCCACCGCTGCCACCCCCGGCAGGCCCTGCAACTCGTACAACAACCGGCGGGGGGAGTTTTCATTGAAGGTTACCGCCAAGTCATAGCGCTGGGCCAGGCCGAATTCCACCCCCATCATGTAATCCGCCGCATCCTGCCAGAAGCTGCCCATCATCATGATGGCACAGGCCAGGGCCACCCCGAAGATCGACAGCAGGGCCTTGCCGGGGCGGCGCTCAAAATTACGCAGGATCATCCTGGAAGGCTGATTCAGGAAACGCTGCCAACCCAGACGTTCAATGAGCGTCGGCCGATAAACGGGAGGGGTTTCCGGGCGCATGGCCTCGGCGGGAGGCAGCCGCACCGCCCGCCGGACGGCCCCCAGGGTGCCCAGCAAAGCAGCCCCGAAGGTGACCGCGGCCCCCAGTAGCAGCACTTGCAAGCTCAGGCGATAATCAAGCCGGGGGAAGCGGAAAAATTCGGCATACAGCACCGCCAGGGCCTCGCCCAGCCACTGACCGATGATGGTGCCCAGCAGCAGCCCGAAAAAAGTCATCAGCAGCACCAGTTGGCTGTAATGCCAACCCACCTGCCAGTGACTGTAGCCAAAGGCCTTTAAAATGGCGATCTGCTCCCGCTGGGTGGCGATAAGGCGGGCCAGGACGACGTTGAGCAAAAAAGCGGCCACACTGAGGAAAATGGCGGGGAAAACCCGGGCCATCACCGCCAGTTGCTCCAGTTCGGCCTCCAGGTAGCTGTGTGATTGCTGATCATCACGCAGAATGGCCCCCACCCCCCCGTAAGGCGCCAGCAGGCGATCCAGTTCGGCGATCACCGCCTCCGGCCGGGCCTCCCGCTCCAGGGTCAGCACCACGCTGTTGAAGGCGCCGTCCAGGTCGAAGGCAGCTGCCAACTGCGAGCGGTTGAGCCAGAGAATACCATAGCGGAGATTGTCGGGATAAAGTTCGCCGGGCTTGAGCTGATAGATGTGTTCCGGGCTGCCGCCGATCCCACTGACCACCAGTTCCTGCAGGCGACCGTTAAGCACCGCCTGCAGGGGGTCGCCGGGCTTTAAGCCGTGGGCCTCGGCAAAGGCATCGCTGATCACCGCTTCGCGGCTGCCGGCGGCGGGCAGGGTACCCTGGCGCAGGAACAGGCGATTGAGCTGGGGTTGCGCCCCGTCGGGCAGGGAGATCAGGCGACCGCTGATGGGATCGGCGAAGTCCCCCACCATCAGGGTGGCACTGCTTTGCAGCCGGGTTTCCGCCAACTGCACCCCCTCAATGGCGGCCAACTCCGCCGCCAGTTCGTTGGGCGCCCTTTTCAGTTCGGCAAAGACCTCGGCGAAACGGTAATCCCGGTAGAAGGCCTCCCGGCTCAAACGCAGAGATTCCAACGAAGCCAGCGACATCAGCAAAGTCGCCAGCCCTCCGGCAATCACCACCGCGATGGCCAGGCTCTGCCCCCGCATCTGCCATAACTCACGCCATAATTTGCGGTGCAGGGCTTTTCTCACAGGCCTTCCCTCATAGCTGCCAACTCCAACCGCGACCCGGCCGTTCCCCTTTTACCAATGCAGTTCGCTGGCGGGGCAGGGATTTTCGTTTATTTCAAGCTGGCTGATGCGGCCGTCGCTGACGTGGATAATGCGATGGGCCATGCGGGCGATATCGGCGTTGTGGGTGATCAGCACGGTGGTGGTCCCCACCTCGCGGTTGATCCGCTGCAATACCTCCAGCACCGCCACCCCGGTGGTGGAATCGAGGGCCCCGGTGGGTTCATCGCACAGCAGCACCCGGGGGCGCTTGGCGATGGCCCGGGCAATGGCCACCCGCTGCTGTTCACCACCGGAAAGCTGGGCCGGGAAATGATCCAGGCGCCCTTGCAGGCCCACCAGGCCCAGGGCTTCTTCCGGGCTTAAGGGGTCGGCGGCGATCTCGGTGACAATGGCCACGTTTTCGTAGGCGGTAAGACTGGGGATCAGGTTATAGAATTGAAAGACAAAGCCCACCATCTCGCGGCGAAATTCGGTGAGTTCAGCCTCGCCGGCGGCGCCCAGGTCCCGGCCGCCGCAGACCACGGTGCCGGCGGTGGGCCGATCCAGGCCGCCCAGAATATTGAGCAGAGTCGATTTGCCGCTGCCGGAGGGACCCAGCAGGACCACCAGCTCTCCCTGGTAAAGGTCCAGATCCACCCCGTCCAGGGCCCGCACCTCCACCTCCCCCATCCGGTAAACCTTGCACACCCCCCGGGCCTTAAAGACCACTTCTGCGGGCGGAGCGGTCACCGGGGTCGACCTCAGGAAGCCAGATAGCGGCGGATGGAGTCGGCCATGGTCTGGCAGATCATCCGGAAGCGATCCTCGTCGCGCTCCAGCAGGGTGGTGCGGAACCCCTGGTGTTCGGTGGCAAAGGAACTGAGCGGTACCACGCAGATACCGGTGGAGCCCAGCAGGTAGTAGACAAAGCGCTTGTCCGGCGAGGTCCCGGGCTGGCTGACCAGGGCCTCCACGTGGTTTTTCACCTCGACATTGTCAATGGGCAGGGTCTGCTTGTGGTTCAGCGCTCCAGGCGCAAAGGCCACGCTCATGTAGAAGGCGCCGTTGGTCCGGTTGACAATCAGGCCATCCACCTCCTTGAGGATATCGTAGGCGATATTGGAGGCCTTTTCATAGCGGCGCACCCGCTCTTCAAGATAACCGTTGTACTCCGGGTGGCTGACAATGGCCGGCAGGACCATCTGGGGCAGGGTGGTGGAGCAGACCTCCACCATCTTGGCGTTGAGAATCGAGGCCACGTACTTCTGGAACATGGGATCCTGGTCGGCATTATAGACCTCGATCCAGCCGCAGCGCGACCCCGGCCAGGGCATCTCTTTTGAAATCCCGCGCATATTGATGGCCGGCACATCGCCGATCACCTCGCACAGGGGGCGAGTCTTCTGGCCATTGTAGACAATACGCTGATAGACCTCGTCGCAGATAATAAAGAGGTCGTACTTGCGGGCCAGGGCCACGATCCCGCGCAGGATTTCCTCGGGGTAGACCGCCCCGGTGGGGTTGTCGGGATTGATCAACAGAATGGCCGCCACCGCCGGGTTGTACTTGATCCGCTTTTCCAGGTCGTCCAGATCGGGAAACCAGTGGTTGTGGGGATCCAGCCGGTAGGAAACGGGCCGGTCACCGGCATGGGCCGCCTCACCGGAGGAGTGGGTGGTGTAGCTGGGGGTCGGCACCACCACCCGAGCAGTGCGGCGCAGCAGGCCGTAGACCTTGCTGATGGCATCGCCCAGGCCGTTGAAAAAGATGATGTCGTCGGGACCGATCTTGACCCCACCGTGGCGGTTGACCTCGGCGGCGAGGAATTCACGGGTGGACAGAATGCCACGGGTGGGGCAGTAGCCATAGCTGGCGTTTTCCATGGCATACTCGGCCACCACCTTTTTCATCCAGTGGGGGATCTCCTCGCCCTTGGCCACCGGATCACCGATATTTTCCCAGTAGGTCTTGATCCCCAGCTTCTGGAGCTTCTCACCCACCGCCACGATATTACGAATTTCATAGGTGAGTTCACCGGCGCCAATATGCACAATGTCGGTACGCATGCCCTGGTAGTCCTTCCTGCCTGAATTGTTTTTAAATAAGCTTGCCTTGCTTTGCTTGATCGTAACCGTTCCCACCAGCCCCCGCAACCGTTCAATTGCCGCCGAGCCGTAACTGATCACGGGATACCCCCGCGTGACGATCTTCCAAGGAGTAAGCGGTCACGGGGTGCCCCAGATTGCGGCAAGCAGACCGGCGCAGCGTACACCGGGTACTCAAGCCGGGCTGATCGCCGCAAGGTGGGGTGCCCCGTGATCGCTTACGCCGCAGCTTTACCGTTGGTCGATGGGAACGAAGGGGCGACTCAAGGGCCCGACATAAACCTGGCGGGGGCGGCTGATCCGCCAGGCCGGGTCATCCCACATCTCCTTCCAGTGAGCAATCCAGCCGGGCAACCGACCCAGGGCGAACATTACGGTAAACATGCTGGTGGGAATGCCGATGGCCCGGTAGATGATGCCGGAGTAAAAATCCACATTGGGGTAAAGGTTGCGCTCGACAAAGTAGTCATCCTTCAGGGCCACCTCTTCCAGTTCCTTGGCCAGATCCAGCAGGGGGTCGGAAAACTTCAGATCTTCCAGCACCTCGTCGCAGGCCTGCTTGATGATCCGGCAGCGGGGATCGTAGGTCTTGTAAACCCGGTGGCCGAAGCCGGCCAGCCGGAAGGGGTCCTTGGGATCTTTGGCGCGTTCCACGTACTGGCGGTAATCGCCGCCGCTTTCGTGAATGCTCTCCAGCATCTCCATCACCGCCTGGTTGGCCCCGCCGTGCAACGGCCCCCAGAGGGCGCTGATGCCGGCTGAAACCGAGGCATAAAGGTTAACCCGGGCACTGCCCACCATCCGCACCGTGGAGGTGGAGCAGTTCTGCTCGTGGTCCCCGTGCAGGATCAACAGCTTGTTCAGGGCCGCCACCACCTTGTGGTTGATCTCGTAGGGCCGCACCGGTGAGTCGAACATCATGTTGAGAAAGTTGGCGCAGTAGGAAAGATCATGCCGGGGGTAAACCACCGGATGCCCCAGGGATTTTTTGTAGGAAAAAGCGGCAATGGTACGCACCTTGGAGACCAGCCGGGCGGACATCCGGTCGATGTTCTCCAGCGGATTTTCGGTCATCTCCGGGTAAAAGCTGCACAGCGAGTTAACCATGGAGGAGAGAATCGCCATGGGGGGGCTCTTGGGCGGGTAACTGTCGAAAAAGCGGATCATGTCCTCGTGGATCATGGCGAAATCGTTGAGCATCTGGCTGAACTCGTTGAGCTCGTCGCGGGTGGGCAGGCTACCGTGATCCAACAGGTAAGCCACCTCGACAAAGGTGCAGTTCTCCGCCAGCTCGGCAATATCATAACCGCGATAGCTCAGCACGCCACGCTCGCCATCGAGGTAGGTGATGTTGCTGATGCAGGAGCCGGTATTGGCATAGCCGCTGTCGAAGGCAACATATCCGGTTTGGGCCCGCAGGGAGCGAATGTCGATGGCCTTTTCCCCTTCGGTGCCGACAATCACCGGCAGCTCATGGACTTTCCCGTCGATTTTCAGTTCGGCTTTCTCGCCGGTATAATAGTTATGTGGCATAACTTAAATTCCTTTGTATGGTTAACAGAATCCGTTATTTTAACGTCGCCGACGGCAGTTTTCAAGCTGAAAGCCGACACTTTGACATCAGGAGATTTTATGAGCACTTACCAGCAGCGATTGCAAAAGTTTATCGAGGAAGCAACCCTCTACCCGGTTTCTTGTGAGAAACTGGCCATGGGACGCAGTGACCGCCAGTGGCTGGAGGCGGTGCTGGCGGCCGGGGTCAAGATCGTGCAGTTGCGCGACAAGGAGGCCGACGGCCGTACCCTGCTGGGCAAGGCCAGGATGTTCCGGGAACTCACCCGGGCCGCCGGAGCCCTGTTGATCGTCAACGACCGCCTGGATGTCGCCCTGCTGAGCGAAGCCGATGGAGTTCATCTGGGCAACGACGATCTGCCCTGCGAGGAGGTGCGCCGCTATGCGCCGGAGCTGCTCATCGGAGTTTCCTGCAACCGGGAGGAAGAGGCCGCCAGCGCCGAAGCGCGTGGTGCTTCCTACTACAACATCGGCCCGCTCTTTCCCACCGGCACCAAGGAAGAACCCCGCGAGGTGCTGGGCATTGATGCCATCGCCCGCTTCTCGCGCCACTCCCCGCTGCCCTTCACGGTCATGGGCGGCATCAAAAAGCATCACCTGCCGGACTTGCTGGCCGCCGGGGTAAAAAGACCGGCGGTGGTCACCGCCCTGACCCAGGCCGCCGACATCTCCGCCGAAGCAAAAGAGTGGCTGAGCTACTTGTAACCGTTCACCAAGGGTACTAAACTGCCGGTTTAACGGGCCGTAAGCGAACAGCCGTGCCGCAGGTTCGGGCAAGCAGCCAGGCGCCGCGTACCCCTGTACGTAAGCCTGGCTGATCGCCCGAAGATGCGGTGCGGCTGTTCGCTTACAGCTACTTGATGGTTTCCAGGTAGCGGTAGATCGGCGACTCGGTGGTCAGGACCAGGCGGGTGTTGCCCGCCAGGGTCTGCTGGTAGGTCTCCAGGGTTTTATAGAAACGGTAAAACTCCGGATCCCGGCTGTAGGCCTCGGCATAGATCCGGGCCGCTTCGGCGTCGGCCTCACCGCGCAGGGTCTGGGCCTCGCGGGAGGCGTTGGAGCGGATCTCCATCAGGTCGCGCTCCATCTTACCCAGGATCTCGGCCTTGCTGCCCTCACCCCGGGAGCGCAGGTCGGCGGCGATTCTTTTACGCTCGGAGATCATCCGGTCAAAGACCCGGCGCTGCACGGTATCGATGTAGTTGACCCGGCGCAGCATCACGTCCACCAGCTCGATGCCGTACTGGGCCACCACCTCGGCAGCCCGCTCGTGGATCATGTTGGTGATCACGTCCCGCCCCAAAGAGACATGCTCGATCTCCGCCGGCTCCAGCATACTTACCCGCATGGTGTGCGGCTCCCAGTCGGAGCTGCGAATAAATTCCACCAGGTTGTTCTGGTTGACGAAGTCGCGCACCGTACCGTCGATAATCGCATCCAGCACGTTTAACGCCTGGGTTTCGTTATGCACCGACTGCATGAACTGCAGGGGGTCTTTGATCCGCCAGCGGGCGGTGGCGTCGATATGGACAAAGGTTTTGTCGCGGGTGGGAATCTGGTTGGGGTCCCCGTCCCAGGTGAGGATCCGTTTGTCGAAATAGGTCACATCCTGGACGAAGGGGAGCTTGAACTGCAAGCCGGCCTCGGTGACCGGCTCGCCCACCGGGCGACCGAACTGGGTAACCACCGCCTGCCGGTCCTCGGGCAACACATAAATCCCGTTGGCCACCACCAGGCCCAGAACGACGATAACTGCAATCAGGGCGATACGAACTATATTTTTCACGAAAGCCTCCGCTTTAGCTTAACCGTTTTCTTTGCCGCTCAGTTGCCGACCTTAGCGCCGCCGCCCAGATTGAGCAGGGGCAGCAGGGATTTTTGTTCCCGGTCGATGACCACCACCTCTTCCACCTGGGGCAGCACCTCTCGCATGGTTTCAAGGTAGAGCCGCTGGCGGGTAACTTCAGGGGCCCGAGCGTATTCATCGAGCAGGGAGGTAAAGCGGGCGGTCTGCCCCACGGCCTCGTTGACCCGTTCCACCTTGTAACCGTGGGCCTCTTCCACCATCCGGCGGGCATCACCCCGGGCCCGGGGAACTTCGCGGTTATAAATCTCTTCGGCCTCGTTGATCAACCGCTGCATGTCCTGATCGGCCTCGTTGACCTCGTTGAAGGCGGGCTTGACCGGCTCCGGCGGGTTGACGTCCTGCAACTGCACGGTGATGACCTGGATCCCGCTTTCGTAACGATTCAGGGTTTCCTGCAGTTCCCGGGCCATGGCGTCGGCCAGGATGGCCCGGCCGTCGAGCACCGCGTCAAAGTCCATGTTGCCCACCAGGCGGCGCAGGGTCATCTCGCTGACATCGCGGACGGCCGGGGAAATATCACGCACCCGGAAGAGGAAATGGTAAGGGTCGGAAACCCGGTACTGGACCACCCACTCCATGTCGATGACATTACGGTCACTGGTGAGCATCAACGACTCCCGGGTGTAGCCTTCCTTCTGGTACTGGGTACGATCGGCCACCCGGCGGGTGCGGAACCCGAACTGCTCTTTCCGCACCGATTCCATGTCCACCTTGTGCACCACATCCACCAAGGGAATCTTGAAGTTCAAGCCAGGCAGGGTGGTGGCGTAATAAGCACCCAGACGCAGCACCACCCCCTGCTCGCCGGGCCGGATGGTGTAGAATGATGAAGCCAGCAGAAAGACCACCAGGATCATCCCGATCACCCCGGCGATCAGGCCGGGGTTGAAGCCGGGGGTCCGGGAACCGTCGGAGCCTCGATCACCGCCGCCCCCCTGGCCACCGCCTTCAAAAAAATTTTTAATCTTCTGCACCAAAGCCGCCAGCTGCTCTTCCGGCGACTGACCGCCCTTGCGCTGACCCCAAGGGGGTTGCTGATTGTCCCATGCCATAAAAGCCGTCCTTTTAAAAATCCGGTTTAACTGGTAGTCGGTAACTAAATCAAAACTGCCGCAAGCTGCTAGTTTGCCTTATTTCACCGAACGCTTCAACCCTTATTTGCCGACAAGCCTCCCGGGTCGCTTCCACCCCGGGAGGCTTGCAACCGCCAACCATGACCAAGAAGCTGCTGAATCAAAAGGCCGTAAACGTTCAGCAGTGCCGCAGGTTCGGGCAAGCAGCCAGGCGCAGCGTACCCCCTGTACGTAAGCCTGGCTGATCGCCCGAACCTGCGGCACTGCTGAACGTTTACGGAGGCTTGGCTTGACTTTTTGCCGGAAGCTCATTAGAAAGCGCTCACCCGGCACCGGCCCGGCAAACCCTGCCGCAGGGGCCACAAAAAAAGCGCAACCCCGAAGGATTGCGCTTTTATCGTCTTGCTGGTGCCGAAGGGGAGACTCGAACTCCCACGGGGGAACCCCCACTAGACCCTGAACCTAGCGCGTCTACCAATTCCGCCACTTCGGCAGCACCGTTGAAGAGGCGATAATATAGACGGCCGGGCTTTTTTGTCAAGCTAAATCGGACAAACTTATCGAAAGCTGTCCGATTTCAACGGAGCTAACGTAACAACAATTAGTTGCCGCACCCCGGCGGTACTTGCAAACAACGGATTACCACCATGCCCATGAAAATTTATACCAGCCTGGATCAGATTCCCGCCCCCTTCCCCCACGCCTGCGTGACCATCGGCAACTTCGATGGGGTGCACATGGGCCACCAGCAGCTGTTCAACACGGTCAGCGACTTGGCCCGCCGCCACCGGGGCACCGGAGTCGCCATCACCTTCGAACCCCACCCTTTGCAGGTGGTGCGCCCGGAAATCGGCATCAAGCTGATCTCCACCTACGAGCAGAAAGTTGAACTGATCTCCATGGCCGGTATCGACGCCCTGCTGGTGATTCCCTTCACCCAGGAATTCGCCGCCATGGACGCGGAACAGTTTGTCGACCAGGTGCTGGTTGGCACCCTGGGGGTCCGCGAGCTGGTGGTGGGCTACGATTACGCCTTCGGCAAGGGCCGGCGGGGCGATGCCGATTTCCTGGAAGCCTGCGGCAAGAAGCAGGCGTTCACCGTGCGGGTGATTCCCGCCTTCAAAGTGGACGGCATGGTGGTGAGTAGCAGCAAGGTCCGCGAGCTGGTGGCGGCAGGGCGGATGGAGGACGTCACCAAGCTGCTGGGCCGCTACTACCAGATGCGCGGGGTGGTGCAGGTGGGCAAGAAACGGGGCGGCAGCATCCTGGGCTTTCCCACCGCCAACCTCAGCCTCAACGAGCATGACCTCTGCCCCAAACACGGGGTTTACGTCACCCAGGTGGTATACGGCGGCAAATGCTACGGCGGGGTGCTCAATATCGGCTACAACCCCACCTTCGCCGACAGCAAGCTGGCGGCGGAAACCCATATCTTCGACTTCAACCAGGATATCTACGGCCAGCCGATCAAGATCAACCTGCTCAAACACCTGCGCGGCGAGCGCAAATTCAGCGGCCCGGAAGAACTGGCGGCCCAGATCGCCCGTGACGTAACCGAGGCCAAAGAGGTGCTGGCCGCCGCCGAGGAAGAATTCTGGCTCTACTGCGCCGAAAAATTCAATGATTAGGTAATCGTCCAGCAGCACCGCATCTTGCGGCGATCAGTCCGGCTTGCGTACCTGGGGTACGCGGCGCCGAACTGCTTGCCGCAACCTGCGGTGCTGCTGAACGATTACCTGACGATTTAAGGCCGTTCAAATTGGGCTGTCAGGTTTTGGGCCTTTCAGGTGCGGTAGTCGGCGTTGATCTTTACGTAGTCGAGTGACAGATCGCAGGTCAGGTAGTGGGCGGCGGCGGGGCCGGCCTTAAGCTTGATGGTGAGGGTAAACTCGGGGCGGCGCAGCACTTCGGTGGCCCTGGCTTCGGCTTCCGCTCCCAGGCCCACCCCGGCTTCGACCATCGGCACGTCGTCAAAGGCGATGCTTACCTGCTCGGGGTCAAATTCGGCCCCGCTGCGCCCCAGGGCGGCGATGATCCGGCCCCAGTTGGCATCCTCGCCGAAGAAGGCGGTTTTTACCAGGCTGGAGTTGGCAATGGTGCGGGCCGCTGCCCGGGCCTGAAGTTCATCGGCGGCCTGCTCCACCCGAACGGTCACCAGTTTGGTGGCCCCTTCCCCGTCGGCGACGATCCGGCGAGCCAGTTCCAGGCAAAGATCATCCAGTTGCTGCTGAAAAAGGCTTTGCGCCTCGGAGCCTGCCACCAGCGGCGGGGCTCCGGACCTGCCGTTGGCCAGCAGCAGTACCGTATCGTTGGTTGAGGTATCACCGTCGATGCTGATCCGGTTAAAAGAGGCCTCCACGCTCCGCTTGAGCATGGCCCTCAGCAAATCGGGCTCGACGGCGGCATCGGTGAGGATGAAGCAGAGCATGGTGGCCATGTCCGGCATGATCATCCCCGCCCCCTTGGCCACTCCGGCCAGGCGTACCTCCACCCCGCCCAGATCGCAGCGGCGGGCGGCGGTTTTAGGTACCGTATCGGTGGTCATCATGGCCCGGGCCACAGCATCAAGTCCCGATTGCGCCGCATCGCCAGCCGAGGCAGGCTCACCGGCCAGGGCGACCTGCAGCTTGGGGATACCTCGCCGGAAGCATTCAATATCCAGAGGCATGCCGATAACCCCGGTGGAGGCCGGCTGTACCAGCTCCTCCTCAACCCCCAGGGCATCGGCGGCCATAGCCGCACAGAGGCGGGCATTGAGCAAGCCGCCGTCCCCGGTGCAGGCGTTGGCAATACCGGAGTTGACCAGGATAGCCTGGGCCCGGCCACCGCTCAGCCGCCGGCGCCCCAGCATTACCGGGGCGGCCTGCACCCGGCTGGTGGTAAAGACCCCGGCGGCAGCAGCCGGCACCTCGCTGACGATCAGCCCCAGATCAAGCCGATCCTTGCCCCGGATGCCAGATTTGACCGCCGCCGCTTTAAAACCTCGTACGTCCACCGTTAAAAATCCTCAAAATCATCATCGTCCAACGGAAAAATCTCGTCGATGTTCTTCTTCTTCGCCGGGCGGTTGCCCTCGCCGGCGGCCTTACTGCTTCCCGCCAGGCCGGCGGCCCCGGCACCTGCCGCCGTTTTTTTGCCGACCGGGCCGGGCAGGGCCCGGCGCGCAGTCGGCCGGCTGGCCGCTCGGCCGCTTCCACCACCGGTGGGCGGGCGCTTAAGCTGCCCTCCCGGAGCCGCATCGACGGCAAAAATACTTTCGTCAATGCCGCCAATGGCCCTGATCATCCGGCGTACCATCTCCTGCAACACCGCCGACTGAGCGCTCAACTGTTCGGAAGCCGAGGCCGATTCCTCAGCGGTGGCGGCGGTTCGCTGGATCACGGTATCAATTTCCAACACCGCTGAGTTCACCTGCGCCACCGCCTTGGACTGTTCAGCGGATGACTCGGCAATCTCCCGGATCAGGGTGGAGATCTTGCCGATGGACTCGGTGGTGGTTTTGAAGCTGCCGCTGGTTTCATCGACCAGCGACGAGCCACTCTGAATCTTGCCCACCGTGCCGTCGATCAGGCTGGAGGTATTCTTGGCCGCTTCAGCCGCCCGCATGGCCAGATTGCGCACCTCATCGGCCACCACCGCAAAACCGGCCCCGGCCTCGCCGGCCCGGGCCGCCTCCACCGCCGCATTCAAGGCCAGCAGGTTGGTCTGGAAGGCAATTTCGTCGATGGTCTGGACAATCTTCTGGGTCTCGGCGCTGGCCCGGGAAATCTCCTGCATGGAGGTCACCAGGCGCTGCATGGATGCTTCAGCCCCGCTGATCACCCGGCCGGCCTCATCCATCAGGCTGTTGGCCTGGCGAATATTGTCGGCATCCTGCTGGGTCATGGATGTCACTTCTTCCAAGGAGGCGGAGATCTCCTCCACCGAAGCGGCCTGCTCGGTGGAACCCTCGGCCAGGCTCTGACTGGAGGAGGAAACTTCGTTGGCGGCAGCAGCCACCTGGTTGGCCCCTTCCGCCAACTCCCGGCCGACATTGCCCATCACCGAAGTCAGCCCGCGATAGGTCAGAAATCCAATGGCACCGGCAAATAAGGCCGCCAGGGCCAAGGAACCGGCCACCACCCGAGAGCTTGTCCGCATGGTTGTGCGGGCCGTTTCCTCCCGGCTGCGCACCTCATCAGTGGTTTCCGCCCGGATTTCACCCAGCAATCCTTGCACTCCCTGCAGGGCCGGGACGCTTTGCCGGGCATAAATCCTGGCCGCCTCCCGGCGGTCGGCGGCCTGCTCAATGGCCACCGCCGTTTCATGCAACTCCCGGTGGGGCTGCTCAATTCTGGCCAGCAAGGGGGCCAGGCTGGGCACCAACTGCTCCGCCTGCCGCCGGCCCTCGCCGTAATACCAAAGCCCGAAGCCGCAGCGCCGGTAATCGGTCTCCACCTCCAGCCGGACAGCCTGTTCATCTTCAATGAAATCCCGCACCCGGTCTGCCCAGATCAGATGATCCACTTCCCTTTGGGTAAGCTCCCCATCCAGTTGCAGTCCAGTGACAATTTCATCACTCTGCTGCTGCATGCTGCGCACCGCCAGACTGTTACCTAACCCGACGAACACCATCAGCAGGATAATCAGTCCGAAGCCACCGAGAATTTTTTGCACGATTGTCATACCGTTAACCGCTCCTTTCCGCTTTTGGCTCGTACACGGCGGGAAAGCCGCTACCATGGCAGGCGCAAGCGCCACCCTCTTACGCTGGTCAATACAAGCGTCAGGGTTTATTACCATAAAGTTAACAGTGATAACAATTATTTCAGCCCAAATACCCTGGTTTTTTTATCAAAAACACCACTTTGTAGTGGCAACGACATTCGCTATTGCCGGCCGCAACAGCGTTTATGTTTTTTGCCGCTGCCGCAGGGGCACGGTGCGTTACGTCCCACTTTGTCACCCTGCCGGGTTACCGGCTGGCGAGCCCCGGCCTCGGCTCCTCCTTCTCCACGGCTCAACTGCATGGGCTGCCGGCGGTTGCGCTGCTGGGACTCCAGCTCTTCAACATCGTCACTTCTGACCAGCCGGACCCGGAACAGGGTGCGCACCGTCTGCTCCTCCATGCGGTCGATCATCTCCCGGAACATTTTGAATCCTTCCCGTTTGTACTCGATCAGCGGGTTTTTCTGGCCGTAGCCGCGCAGGCCGATGCCCTCCTTGAGGTGATCCATGTTGAGCAGATGTTCCTTCCAATGGCTGTCTACCATTTGCAGCAGCAGGAGCCGTTCCAACTGACGCATGTTGTCGGCCCCAATCTCCTCCTCCCGCTCCTGGTAACGTTTTTTAACCAACTCCAGCAGCCGGGATTCCAGCTCGGCGGCGTTAAGCTCACTTTTGGCCGCCTCGTCCCAATCCAGGGGGAAGAAGAAAAGATCATTGACCCGCTCTTCCAGGGCCGACCAGTCCCAGTCCACCGAGGGGATATTGGCGTCCCCGATGTCGGCGGCCAGGGCCTGCACCTGCTCGGTGACCATCTCCGTGACTGCTTCCTTGAGGTCGCTGCTCTCCAGCAGCTCCCGTCGCTGGCCGTAAATCACCTCCCGCTGCTTGTTCATGACATCGTCATATTCCAGCAGGTGCTTGCGGATCTCGAAGTTGTGGCCTTCCACCTTGCGCTGGGCGTTTTCTATGGCCTTGCTGATCATGTTATGTTCAATGGGCTCATCCTCTTCCATGCCCAGCCGGTCCATGATCCCGGAAATTCGATCGGAGCCGAAGACCCGCAGCAGGTCGTCCTCCAGGGAAAGGAAAAAGCGCGAGGAACCGGGGTCGCCCTGGCGTCCGGCCCGGCCCCGGAGCTGGTTGTCGATCCGCCGCGACTCGTGCCGGCTGGTGCCCAGAATATGCAGCCCGCCCAGGCCGGGCACGCCCTCGCCCAGCTTGATATCGGTACCCCGGCCAGCCATGTTGGTGGCGATGGTCACCCTTCCCTGCTGGCCGGCCTCGGTCACAATCTCCGCCTCTTTGGCGTGCTGTTTGGCGTTGAGTACCGAATGGGGAATTTTTTCCTTCTTGAGCAGGCCGGAAATCTTCTCCGAAACATCGATGCTCACCGTGCCCACCAGCACCGGCCGCCCCTCCTGGTGCAGCTCCTTGATCTCCCGCACGATGGCCCGGTACTTGGCGGCCAGGGTCTTGTAGATGGCATCCGGGTGATCTTCCCGGACCATCGGGTGATGGGTGGGAATCACCACCACGTCCAGGTTGTAGATCTTTTTGAACTCGGCCGCCTCGGTGTCGGCGGTACCGGTCATGCCGGCGAGTTTTTCGTACATGCGAAAATAATTCTGGAAAGTCACCGATGCCAGGGTCTGATTCTCCCGCTCCACCTTGACCCCTTCCTTGGCCTCCAAAGCCTGGTGCAGGCCGTCGCTGAAGCGGCGGCCGGTCATGGCCCGGCCGGTGAATTCATCAACAATCACCACCTGGCCGTCGGCCACCAGGTAGTCCACGTCCCGCTTGAACAGCACGTGGGCCTTGAGGGCCTGGTTGAGATGGTGGAGTTGCTCAATGTTGCGCGGATCATAAAGGTTTTCCACCGCCAGCAGTTCCTCGCCCAGGGCCACCCCATCCTCGGTTAAGGAGACCGAGCGGGCCTTTTCGTCGACGGTGTAATGCACCTCGGGCTGAAAGCGGGGGATCAGGGTGTTGACCTTGACATAGAGGTCGGTGGAGACATCGGCGGGCCCGGAGATGATCAGCGGGGTACGGGCCTCGTCGATGAGGATGCTGTCCACCTCGTCGACAATGGCGTAATGGGGAGGGCGCTGACAGAAATCATCCAGGCTGAATTTCATGTTGTCACGCAGGTAATCGAAGCCGAACTCGTTATTGGTACCGTAGGTTACATCGGCGGCGTAGGCCTCCTTGCGGGCGGCATCGTCGACCCCGGGGATCACCACCCCGACGGTGAGCCCCAGAAAGTTGTAGAGCCGGCCCATCCATTCGGCGTCCCGGCGGGCCAGGTAATCGTTTACCGTTACCACGTGGACGCCGCGGCCGGTCAGGGCGTTTAAGTAGACCGCCAGGGTGGCCACCAGGGTCTTGCCCTCACCGGTTTTCATTTCGGCGATCTTGCCCTGGTGCAGCACAATGCCGCCGATGAGCTGGACATCGAAATGCCGCATCGACAGCACCCGGCGGGAGGCCTCCCGGACCACGGCAAAGGCCTCGGGAAGCAGATCGTCAAGGGTGGCCCCCTGCTCCAGGCGCTCCCGGAACTCGACGGTTTTGGCGGCCAGGGCGGCGTCGTCCAGGGGGGCGATCTCGGGTTCCAAAGCGTTGATCCGCTCCACCATGGGCTGCAGGGACTTCAGCACCCGCTCATTCTGGCTGCCGAACAATTTTTTCATTACTTTTAACAACATCGGGCAATCTCCTTAGGCACCAAAAAATGGCACCGGCTCACTCCCCGGCCTCCCAGATCAACGATTCTTCGTTGCAGTCCGGGAACATCGGGCAGTTGATACAGTCGCTCCATACCTTGTGGGGCAACTCGTTTTTGTCGATGGGGCGAAAGTTTATCTTTTTAAAAAACTCCGGCTGGTAGGTCAGGGTAAAGACCCGGGAAATGCCGAAATTACGGGCCTCATCCAGGCAAGCCAAAACCAGGGCCCGGCCGACCCCGCCCTGCTGGAAGCTTTCCGCCACCGCCAAAGAGCGGATTTCGGCCAGGTTCTCCCAGCAGATATGCAACGAGCAGACCCCCAGCACCTGCCGGTCGTTATCGGCGGCCACCGCCACCTTGAAGTCCCGGAGGTGATCGTAAAGGGAACTGAGCGAACGGCCCAGCAACAGATTGCGGCCGGCAAAAAACTGCAGCAGGGCGTAAATGGCCCGCACATCATCCATGCGGGCGGCCCGCACCACAAATGGGAGGGCGGGGCCGTGGGCCCGCTTGCCGGCGGTCTGGAATTGTTCAGCCATCATCACCAATATCTCCCCTGGTTTGCCTGCAGCATGTTGGTACCGATGGTACTTCCCTCGGGCAGCAGCGCCAGAATACTCTGGCCGGCCCACAGGCCCAGCAGAAACATCCACAGAAAAATACAGAACACCACCACCGCCAGACTGAACAGGCCACCCCAGCCCAATTCCACCCTGACCACCGTCTTCTTTTTGCCCCGTCGCGCCGCCGCCATACCGTTTGGTTACTCCCGCTGTTCGGTTACCATCGCCTACATACTTTCCGGGGCGCTGACCCCGATTAACTGCAGACCGTTGGCAAAGACCACCCGCAGGGCCCGGGCCAGGGCCAACCGCGCCTGGCTCAACGCTAAATCCTCACCCACGATCCGGTGGCGGTTGTAATAGCCATGGAATTTGGCGGCCATATCCTGGAGGTAAAAAACCACCCGGTGGGGCTCTAAAGCCCCGGCAGCACTTTCCAGCAGGGACGGCAACCCGGCCATGGCCTGCAGCAGATCAAGCTCTTCGGCCTGCTCCAAACGGGAAAAATCGATCTCTTCCGCCGCCGCCGGCACCACGCCCTTTTCCCGGGCCTGGCGCTCAATACTGCAGAGCCGGGCATGGGCATACTGCACGTAATAAACCGGGTTTTCCTGGCCCTCCTTGGTGGCCAGATCAAGATCGAACTCCAACTGGCTGTCGGCCTTGCGCATCAGAAAGAAAAAGCGGGCCACGTCTGCCCCCACCAGATCCAGCAACTCGTCGACGGTGACGAAGGTCGCCTTGCGGGTGGACATCTTCACCTGCTGACCCTCGCGCATCAGGGTGACAAACTGGTGGATCACGGTGGTGACCTTGCCGGAATCGTACCCCAGGGCTTCCAGGCCGGCCATCACATCCGGCACCGTGGCGATATGGTCGGAACCCAGCACATTGACCAGCCAGTCATAGCCGCGCCGCATTTTTTCCCGGTGATAGGCAATATCCGGCAGGCGATAGGTGGGCTCACCGCTGGACTTGATGATCACCCGATCCTGCTCCAGACCAAACTCGGTGGTCTTGAACCAAACCGCCCCGTCCTGGTCGTAAACCAGCCCTTTGTCGCGCAGGCTGGCCACCACATCATCCACCAGGCCTTGCTCGTAGAGGGTGTGTTCGTTGTAGTAATGGTCGAACTTGATCCCCAGGCGGGCCAGGGTGGCGTTGATGTCGGCGAAGATCACCTCTTCGGCCTTTTTGGTGAAAGGCAAATGATCGGGAGCATCCTTCAAGGCCTCACCCTGTTCATTTACCAGGGCCTGGGCGATCTCCCGAATATACTCACCCTGGTAACCGTCTTCCGGGAAATCACCGGAGCGGCCCAGCAACTCCAGGTAGCGGGCCTGCACCGATTCCCCCAGCACCCGCATCTGGCGGCCGGCGTCGTTATAGTAGTATTCCCTGGTCACCCGGTAGCCGACGGCGGTAAGCAAGCGGGCAATGGCATCCCCCAGCACCGCCTGGCGGCCGTGGCCGACACTTAAGGGACCGGTGGGGTTGGCACTGACAAATTCCACCAGCACCGAGCGCCCTTCCCCGCTGTGACCCCGGCCGTAATCCTCGCCCCGGGCCAGCACGGCCGGCACAACCCCCTGCCAGACCTCAGGCTTGACAAAGCAATTGACAAAACCCGGCCCGGCCACCTCCACCCGCGCGAACAAGTCACCGTTGTTGGCGGGATCACTGAGCAGCCCCACCAGGGCCTCGGCGATCTCCCGTGGCTTGCGTTTTTCCCGGCCGGCGACCACCATGGCCAGGTTGGTGGCAAAATCTCCCTGCCCGGCCCGCTTGGGCTCCTCCACCGCGTAACCGCCGGCGGCGGCCGCAGTCCATAAGTCACGTTCAACGCCCAAGGCGAAACAGCGGTCAACGGCCGCCTGCACCCGTGTCCTGATCATGGTTGGCTCTATTCCTCAATAATATTTAACTCAACGGGGTGTAAAGCCGCTGATTCATGGCGCCTATCCGGCACAAAAGCTCATAACTGATGGTTCCGTGCCAGTCGGCCAGTTCATCGGCCCCGATAAACTCCTCACCCTGGCGACCGAGAAAAACCGCCTCATCACCGGCCTGCACCGCCGGCAACGCGCTGACGTCGGCCATGCAGGCGTTCATGCAGATGGTGCCCAAAATCGGCACCCGGCGGCCACCCAGCAATACCTGGGCCCGGCCGCTGACGCCCCGGGGGTAACCATCGGCATAACCCACCGGCAGCACCGCCAGGCGGGTGGGAGCGGGGGTTACATAGCGGTGGCCGTAGCTGATGCCGTAGCCGGCGGGCAGCATTTTTACCTGCAGCACCCGGCTGCGCAGACTCATGGCCGGCTGCAGGGCCAGGCCCGCAGCGGCAAGTTCCACCGGCAAAGGGGAATAACCATAAAGGCTGATCCCCGGCCGCACCAGATCTCCATGTGCCCAGGGAAAGCGAAGCAGGGCGGCCGAATTGGCCATGTGCAGCAGCGGCCGCGCCACCCCCGCCGGCGGCAGGCAGACCGCTCCTCCGGCCTGCAGCAGTTGCCACTGCTCCCGGCAGCGCGTTTCCGCGCCGGGCACATCGGCCAAAGGGAAATGAGACATCATACCGGCCAGCCGCAAGCCGGGCAAGCCGGTAATAATCGCCGCCAACCGGGTAAGATCGGCAGGGGCCACCCCGAAGCGGCCCATCCCGGCATCAAGCTTCAGGTGCACCCCCACCTGCCGGCCCCGATCGGCAGCCAGGCGAGATAACGCCTCCAGGCCGTCGGCGGCAAAAACCACCGGACTCAGGCGGTACTCAACCACCTCGGCCGCCTCCCGGGGGTCAAACCCAAGCAGCAGCACCACTTCCCCGTCAAGCCCGGCGCGGCGCAGCCTGATCCCTTCTTCCAGGGTACCCACCCCGAAACAGTCGGCGCCGGCCCCGGCAAAGGCACCGGCGGCCGCTTCCAGCCCATGGCCGTAAGCATCGGCCTTAACCACCGCCATGATCCTTATCCCCGGCGCCACCCGGGATCGTACGGCCTCATAGTTGACCCGCAGGGCCTTAAGGTCGATCTCCACCGCATTGTAAGAGGCCGCGCCGATCATACCACTCGCCTGCGATACCACTGGCCCCAGAACAGTCCGCTGGCCAGCAGCAGTGCCGCGCCCACCGCCAGGTAAACCAGGGCCACCCAGACTTCCGGCAGGCCAAAGCTGCGCAGCACCCGCCCGGAAACCATCATCAGCGCCACCAGCCCCCACATCTTCAGGGAATAAACCGCCCCCAGGCAGGCGTTTTCCTGCAACGACAGGATCCGGACAATATTTTTCCGGGCCGAAGGAATCAGCATGAAATAAGCTTTCAAGGCCCCGACGGCCAGGGCCGCCACCGGCCACCAGAGGGCGCCGTCACCGTAGAGCAGCGCCCCCCTGACCAGCAGGTAGAAGCCGATAAAGCTCCAGAGCACTGCGGCCAGCAGCAGATGGGCCTGCACCGAGGCTCCGGGTTTAAAGCGCTGCGCGGCGTTGGCGAACATGATTTAGAGGGCAGGGCCTCCCGGCAGGGTTATCAAACAAGAATAGGCATATCCCGCCTCGGGGATATGCCTATTCTGCAACAGTTTGCACCAGGGTTCAGGCTACATTAAACCTCGGTTACGGTGATGGCACCTTCCGGGCAAACCTCAACGCAGGTTTCGCAACCCAGGCACTCATCAACGTTGACGGGATCAGCCTTGCCGTCGACCATCTCGAAAACCTGAGCCGGGCAGGCGTTTACGCACTCTTCATCACCGCTGCACTTGTCCTTGTCGACATCAACTTGCCACATGATTCTTTCCTCCGTGTTAACAATAATTATAATAAGTTAAATACAGGCCCGAAGCAAATTACCTTAAGGCATAGGCGGGAAGCTGCGCCCAAGGCTCCACCTCCAACCTGTTCTCTTCGAGTCATCAATTTCCGACACTTTTCTCTAATGCACCGACTTTTTTTTGTCAACATAAAAGCGGCGGCTACCCAGACGCTGCCGCGGCAACGTAACCAATCACAGGGCTGGACCAACGGGGTAAGCGGTTACAGGGTGCCGCAGGTTGCGGCAAGCGAGACGGCGAAGCGTACCTCAGTACATGAGCCGGCTCGATCGCCGCAAGATGCGGTGCCCTGTAACCGCTTACGCGGCAACTGTTGACCGGGGCGGGCAAATAAGGTAGCCTGCCCAAGTTAACATCGGATGAACCGGGAGAACAAAAATAAATGAGCAAAAAAAATAAAAATAAGAACAAGGGCCCGAGCGCCGAGAAATCGGAAGAGGCGATGATCGGCGGCCTCATTGAAGGCAGCCCCGAGGCGGTCGGCGTGGCGGTGCTGCGCCTGGCCTGCGGCTGTCGCAAGATGGCGGCGGTGGACAAAACCGGCGAACCAGCCAGCAAGGTGGTCATTTACCGCGATAACGCCCTGAACGTCTGCCAACAGTGCCAGGAAGACAACGGGGCCTTCGTTCGGGTGCAGGAGTCCTTCATTCACTGGATCAACCCCGCGCCGGCGGCGGAGGAGCAGCAAAAGATCCGGGACAAAGTTTTCGGCACCGTCACCACGCACTGACCCGATGCCAAAGCTCGGCAGCAGACCAGTCATGCTTCCCGTCGCCAGCGGCAAAGGCGGCGCCGGCAAAAGTATTTTCGCCGCCAGCCTGGCCATTGCCCTGGCCCGCCAGGGGGCCAGAGTGGTGGCGGCGGATCTCGACTTGGGCGGCTCCAACCTGCACACCTACCTTGGCCTACCCAACACCAACCCCGGGGTGGGCGATTTCCTCAAACAGCAGCGGCAGGAACTGCGGCAACTGCTGATACCAACCCCCTTTGACAACCTGCGCTTTCTGCCCGGTGACGGCAAAACCCCTTTCATGGCCAACATCCCCAGCAAGCAGCGTTTTCTGTTGCTGAGCCAGCTGCAGCAATTGCCGGCGGATTATGTCATCATCGACCTGGGCGCCGGCTCGGCCCTCAACACCATGAACCTTTTCGGCCTGGCCAAAAACGGCATTGTCATCACCACCCTGGACACCCCGGCGATGATGAACGCCCTGGTTTTCCTCCGCAACTTCATGTTCGCCAACCTCATCAGCCTCACCGCCCACCAGGCCCCCATTAAAAAGGATCTACTGGCGGCTTACCGCCGCTCTGCCGACGGGACCAACCTGACGGTGGCGGAGGCCTACCGGCTGATCGAACAGCGCGACCCCCTGCTGGCCCGGGAAACCAGGAAGCGCTGCGGGTCGTTTTGCCCCCGCCTGGTTTACAACATGGCCGACGAAGCTGAAGAGCTGCAGGTGGCCGGCCGCATCGAAGGAACCATGAAAAAAAATCTCTCGCTGCAGTGCTCCACCCTTGGGCTGCTGTTCCATGACCCGGCGGTGCGGCAGGCGGTGAGAAAAAACCGGGTCTTTCTGCAAAGCCGCCCCGACACTCCTTACGCCCGCGGCCTGGCGGCCATCACCCAACGCATCCTGCACCCCCCCGCCACCGCCCCCACCCTGAAGGAACTGGTCAGCGAGGCAAAAACCCACCAATCCCGATAATCGAACACAGTCCCCCACCGAATCGCCGCCGCAAAGCGGCGGCGTGAGGCGGCGAAAGGCAAAAAGGTAAGCGGTTACAGAGTGCCCCGAATTGCGGCAAGCAGACCGGCGCCGCGTACCCCAGGTACGCAAGCCGGTCTGATCGCCGCAAGGCGGGGTGCTATGTAACCGCTTACCGCCAGGAGGAGGCCCGGGCTACCAGGGCCGGAGCCCACTCCGGGGTGCCCAGGGCGTGGATGTGGGTATAAAGGGCCAGCACATTGCCGGTGGTAAGACCGTCATGGCCGTCGCGAAAGCCGACTCCCCGGGCCATGGTCAGGGCCAGGGCGGCCGGTTCAATGGCCGCCTGCTCCACCGTGGAATAACGGAACTCATGGCCCCGGAGCTCCGTGCCGGGGGCATAGAACGGATTTTCCCGCTCCACCCGCAACACCGTGTAACCATGGGCCTGGGGTTTGCGCGACAGCCCGAAACGCACCGGAAAAACTCCCGCCAGGGGGTATTCCCGGCCATCCAGCACCATGGCCTCGCCCAGGTAGATCAAACCGCCGCATTCGGCGTAAATGGGCAGGCCGGCCGCCGCCGCCCGCCGCACCGATTCCCGAAAGGAGCGGTTGGCAGCCAGCCGCGCCGCCGAGGTTTCCGGAAAACCGCCACCGATATACAGGGCATCAAGGTCAGCCGGCAGGGCCTCCGCCTCGAGAGCGTTGATGGGCACCAGCTCGGCCCCGGCCGCCCGCAGGGCTTCCAGGTTATCGGGGTAGTAAAACTGAAAGGCGGCATCCAGCAGGTAACCGATTTTCACCGGTGAATTGGCCGCAAGCGGCGGCTCCGGGGGCACGCCGCCGGCCGATGTCTCCGGCATCCCCCCTTGCGGCTGCTTGCCCATGAGGGCAATAATACGATCCAGATCAAGTTTTTGCTCCGCCTGGTCGGCCATCTCTGCCACGGCCCGCCCGGCCTCGCCATGCTCCACGGCGGGCGTCACCCCCAGGTGCCGCTGGGGAAAAAAGTCACGCCGGCTGCGGGGTATGGCCCCCAGCACCGGCAGGCCGGCGTAGCGTTCCACTGCCTGGCGGACGATACTCTCATGCCGCGGGCCTCCCACCCGGTTAAGCACCACCCCGGCAAACTCCAGCCCGGGGTCGAAATGACGGCAGCCCAGCACTTGTGCCGCCACGGTACGGGTGGTTTTGGTGCAGTCCACCACCAGCAGGACCGGCACCTTGAGCAACCGGGCCAACTCGGCGCTGCTGCAGCTCCCCTCAACATCAACCCCGTCGAACAGACCCCGGTTGCCTTCCAGCACCGCCAGTTCCGCTCCGGCTCGATGAACGTCAAACGAGGCCTGGATTACCGACGCCGGCATCAGGTAGGGGTCGAGGTTGTAACAGGGCCGCCCGGCGGCCAGGGCCAGCCAGCCGGCATCGATATAATCAGGGCCCTTTTTAAAGACCGCCGGCCGGTGCCCACGCCGCCGCAGGGCCGCCGTCAACCCCACCGCCACCACACTTTTACCGCTGCCGCCGGCCAGCCCGGCCACCAGCAGCCCCCCAGCTCCTGTTTGTTGCTGTTCCGTCATTACGCTTCTCCACCGCTCCAAGCGATTATGTAAAGGCTTCCAGATAACAGCCCCACCTTACCCGCTTCAGCGCACCCCGCTACTTTTTTTTGACCTGTGCCCCGGGCTATGTTATCTTTTTTGGTTTTGACCGCCAGCCACAAAAAATCAATGCCTTACTTACCCCATAAGGAAACCATCATGTCTGAAAAGGTTGAGAATCAGGAACAGTTAAACAAAATCATTGCCGAGCTGGAACAGAAATGTGCCGACAAGCCCGAAAACGTTCCGGCCCACCACCATCTGGCCCTGGTGTACCGCAAAGCAGGCCGCATCGACGACGCCATCCGGGAGCTGGAAAAATGCCTGGAGCTGGATGAACAATCGGTGGAAGCATACATCAACCTGGGCGCCATTTATTTTGAGCAGGGCAACCTGGACCAGGCTTTGGCGGTCAACCTCAAAGCCGTAAAGGTGTTGCCGGAAATGTCCCGGGCGCACAACAACATCGGCCTGATCAAGCAGCAGCAGGGCGATGCCGCTGCCGCCATCGCCGCCTATGAAGAAGCGGTGCGCCACGACCCCAAGCTCACCAATGCCTGGGTCAACATGGCCTCCTGCCGGATCATGGCCGGCGATTTCGAACAGGCGCTGCAGGCGGCCAAAGAGGCGATCAAGCTCGCCCCCGACTTCGGCATGGCCTATAACAACCAGGCCGTGGCCCATTACTACCTGGAGCAGTACCGGGAAGCCAAAGAGGCTGCCGCCAAGGCGCAGAGCCACGGCTACCAGGTGGACCCGCGTTTCCTGCAAGCCCTTGAAGAAGCCCAGAGCGCATGAAACAACAGCAGATAAAGACCCGGCCCCACTGCCCCTTCTGCGGCGATGAAGTTGCCCAGCCCCAGGATCAGGACCAGCGCAAGCTGGGGGAGTTCAAAGTCGGCCACTGCCAGTGCGGCGCGGTCTACGCCTGTGACGCCACCGGCCACAATATCGGTTCGGCGATGATCGAAGCCCTGGTTTACGCCTGTAACGACGACTGGGAACTGGCCTGGGAGCTGCTGCCGGACCAGGACTATCTCACCGGTAGGGTGGAAAGCTACGACGAGATCACCCACCAGATCCTGGAGCAGCGCCACCTGGACGGCCGCTATGTCCGCGGCGTGCTCTACTTTGTGCGTTTACAGAAGGAAATCACCGAGATCGCCCAGCAACGGGCCGAGCAAAAGAGGGATTACCTGCCCCCCGTGGAACCGGAACGCGACCCGGCCCGCCCTCGGCAACGGGCCGACAAAAAAGAGGTGCAACGCCTGGCCCTGGCCGGCGACATTGACGGCCTGGTGGCTCTGACCTTCGATGATGTGCGCACCTTGCGTTTTCTCCAGCGCCTGCTCTACACCCCCGATGACGATCAGCGCTGGTGGCTGGCCCACGTTATCGGCCAGGTATGTGCCCGGGTGGCCACCCGCCAGCCCGGGGTGGTCAGCGACCTGCTCCATCGCCTCTTTGATGCCAGCAGCGATTCCGCCGCCGCCAACTGGGGGCTGGTGGAGACCATGGGTTCGATCATCGCCGCCCGGCCGGATATCTACGGCGCCTTTGCCCGCCACCTGCTGCGCTACATTAACCACGTCAGCACCCGCCCCCTGGTGCTCTGGGCCTTGGGGACGGTGGCCGCCAGGCGTCCGGACCTGGTCCGGGCCAACCAGTTTTACCAGTTATTCAATCTACTCAACGACTCCGACCCCTTGGTCCGGGCCCTGACCATCAGGCTGCTGGGCCGGGCCGGGGCCCGGGAGGTCGGCGAGCGCCTGCAGGCGCTCAGCCGGGAGCAGACCCCGGTGACCATTTACGAAGAAGGACGACCCCAAACCATCACCGTCGGCGATCTGGCCGCGGAGGCACTCAAGATGACAGAGAAGGTGGAACAAGCATGAGCACCGACATCGACCAGGAACAGCAACAACCCAAAAGCCAGGCCCAGCAGGACTACGAGGAGGGCCTGGAAAAGATGAAGAACAAGGCGCTACCCCTGGCGGCGGCGGCCTTTCACAATGCCCTGCTGGGTTTTGAAGAGGCGGGCGACGAGGCCGGGGTGGCCCGGGCGGTAACCAAGCTGGCGGAAATCTGCCTGCTGCGGGAAGAATACCCCAAAGCCCTGGAGCACCTGCAACGGGCCCTGACCATCTGCCGGGCGGCCAACGATCATCTGAGCGCAACCTACCTGGAAAAACAGCTCTTTTACACCAACATCGCCCTGAACAACCAGGAACGGGCCCTGAATCTAGGCCTGGACCTGCTGGCCGCCTACCAGGATTACAACAACCCCGCCGGGGCGGTGGAAATTCTGGAAAAATTAGCCGAGGTATACCTGGCCGCAGGCAACCGGGAAAAGGCGGCCGAATGCCTGCGCACCGCCGCCGGCATCCATAAAAGCTTCAAACATCAACGGGCGGCCCAGCAAATGCTGGATCAGGCCGAAACCCTGCTCAGACAATCGTAATCGGGCTTGGCGCTTTACGCTTCCCGGGCCTGGTGGCCACCGAACCATCTGACCATGATGATGCTGATCTCGTAGAGAACGATCAAGGGGCCGACCATCAGCAGTTGGTTGACCGCGTCGGCGGTGGGGGTGAGCATGGCGGCGATGATGAAGGCCAGCAGGATGGCATAACGGCGATGGCGGGCCAGGAAGGGCGCATCCACCACCCCCAGCCGGGCCAGCATAACCATCAGCACCGGCAATTCGAAGATCAGCCCGAAGGCGATGAGCAGGCGCAGCGAAAGCCCGAAATACTCGCTGACCCCGGGCATGGTGGCCAGGTATTCGTGGGAATAACCCACCAGGAAACGGAAAGCGGGTGGAAAAATAACAAAATAGGCAAAGGCCGCGCCGGCCAGGAAGCAGAGCACGGAAATGACGGTAAAAGGGAGCACCACCCGCTTTTCATGGTGGTAAAGCCCCGGCGCGACAAAGCTCCAGAGCTGCCAGAAAATCACCGGCGAGGCCAGCAGCAGGGCGGCGGTAAAGGCTACCTTCAGATAAAAAAAAACCCTTCCTGGTAAGAGGTGAAGATCAGGGTGCTTTCCGGCGGCAGAACGGCAAACAGCGGCGCGAAGAACCAGTGCCCGATGGGCTCGGCAAAACTGTAGGTGGCCACGAAGCAGACTCCCACCGCGATCATGGAACGCACCAGGGCCCGACGCAAATCGGTCAGGTGCTCGGTGAGGGTCTGCGACTGAAAGGTCTCTTCCATAACCCGGCCATATTAACGCCACCGACAACCATGGTCAAGCACTTACCCGCAACTTTGCAGCACACTTCTATCAATGCATGACGAGCTTTTACAAAATGCCGGCTTCCAGGCCGGGCGGCAACTGCTCCAGCGCCCCTTGCTGCCTCTGGTGCGCCTGGTACACCTGCTCTACCTCACCGGCCCCTTCGGCAGCCTGGAAGAATTGCTCGCCGAACTCAACGAACCGCTGACCACCGCCGGCATCTCCTATGAGCACCCAGCCGAACTGCTGGCCCCCTTTTTGGCCGTCCTGAAACCGCTGGAAGGGATCAAAAAACCGGCCCCGGCAACCCCCTCGATTACCGTGCTGGATGACCAGGACCAACCCCTGCCGACCATGGAAGCCCTGGCCATGCTGGTTAGCCAGCAGGTTATGGAGCAGGAACTGGAGACGATCAACAGCCTGCTCTGCGGCCCCTGCCGGTGCAGCCTCTGTTGCACCGGCCCGGGGGGCGAGATGCAGCAGCTTTTTTTTGAAATTCCTTTGCGTGCCGAAGAGGTGGCGGCCATGGCACTGCCCCGCATCGACACCCCGGCCAGCCGCTCGTCGGACAGCAGCAGCGACCCTCCCCTTACGATTGAAAACCGTCCTTTTTATCAGCACCCTCCGGCTGTCTACCACTGGCGCGCGGGCTGGAGCATGATCCTGCCCCGCGGCAGCCGCTGCCCCCAGCTTGATGATCAAGGCGGCTGCCGAATTTACCCGCAACGGCCGCAGGTCTGCCGCCGACCCCAGATTTTTGCCTATGTGGTGGAGGCCGTCGACCGGCGGCAAACGCCGGAAGACACCGAGGTTTACCGGGCTCAGGATAAACTGCTGGCGGTCTGGGACTGCCCTTATGTCAAGCTGTTGCAGGATGAGATCGCGACCTTTGCCCAAGCCGCCGGCCTGGAGCCGGTTTTCCGCAGCAACAAAAATTAGCCTACCCGCCCGGCGGCCGAGTCACCATCGGCCTAACCGTTCACCATGGTTACTAACCTACCGGTATAACGGACCGTAAGCGAAAAGCCGTGCCGCAGGTTCGGGCAAGCGGCCAAGCGCAGCGTACCCCCTGTACGTAAGCCTGGCTGATCGCCCGAAGATGCGGTGCGGCTGTTCGCTTACCGATCGGCCTGTTCCCTTATTTGCCACAGGGGGGTGATGCGCCGAATACGCACCGGCGGCAACTGCTCCCAATGTATTGACCAGCGGCCAGGCTTGTCGGCCGGCCGGCAGGGGGTGAGCCCGGTCTCGTCCAGGCGCTGATCGGCCTGGACATCCCAGGGCTCAATGGGCAGGTTTTGTGCAACGTCGCCGGCCGCCGCCACCACCGTCACGTTGGCCGCCAAGGCGCCGGTGGCGGCCAGAATGGCAGCCGCCAGGTCGAAAAACCCTTTACCGTCGCCCAGCATCGTTCCCCGGCGGTCCACCGCCAGGGCTTCGGCCACCAGCAGGCTTACCTGCAGGTCGGCCAGCCGGGCGGTGGCGAGTTTCCGGCCATGCTGCAACATCCCTTTGGGGCTTACCGCCTGGGCCAGACGGCCGAAATTGATGGTATACGGGGAGAGGAGATAAAAACCGTCGTGGAGCGAAGGGGCCGGCATCAGCAAAGCTTTGCCGTCCAGCAACAGATTGATCCGGAGCTGCTTGAGCAGGGGAGACGGCGAGACAAAAACACACTGGGCCCGCCGGTAGGGCTCAAAGGAACGCAAGTGCTGGGCCAGCCGACCGCTGAGAACCGCTGGTAAAGCCTGATAGCGGGAACGCAGCGCCTTTTTGGCCGCCCCCGGGGTCGTTAAGCTAGAGTCCGGATTTGGCGGCATTGCTAAGTATGGTCAGGGACGCCACCGAGCCCCCTGCCGGCCCCCGCTGGGTGAAAGCTGCATCCACCGGGGCGGCGGCCACCATGGTGCCGTCACGCAGTTGCCTGAACCCGTATTCCACCAACTGGCCGACATCTTCCCACATGGTGTCGCTGCCCATCAGGGCCACAATTAACTCCTGGTTGCCGCGCTTGAACTTGCCCACGTAAGTTTGGCGAGCCGCCCTGGTAAAGCCGGTCTTACCACCCTCCGCCCCGTTGATCTGCCACAGGGCCCGATTGTTGGTGCGCAGGGTCTGGCCGAAATTGGTGGAGGCGCTGGTGGTACCGAGCCGGCGGGCAAACTCCGGATTCTGCATGGAGCGATGCAAAATGATTGCCAGATCCCGGGCCGTGGACTGCTGGCCGCGGGCGGTAAGGCCGTTGGAGTTGTGGATCACGGTATTGGTGGCCCCCATGGCTCGGGCCTTGCTGGTCATCAATCGGGCAAAGGCCGCTTCACTTCCGGCAATCCGTTCCGCCAGGGCCACGGAGGCATCGTTGGCGGAGCTCAACAGGGTCGCATTGATCAGATCACCGGCTCGATAAGAGCGTCCAGCCTGGAGATAAATCTTGGAACGGGGCATTCTCGCCGCCCGGGCGCTGGTGGACACCAACTCTTGATCCCGCAGCGACTGCATGGCGATCAGGGCGGTGACTATCTTGATGGTGCTGGCCGGCTGTCGCGGCTGATCGGGGTTTAAAGCAAAAAGCAGGCGCCCGGTGGTGGGATCGACCACCACGGCGCTGCGGGCCGTGATTCGCTGTTCCAGCAGGGCCGCATCACGATTGAGACCGGCCCGACCGCCCCCGCCGGGAGGGCTTTTGACCAGCTCGACATCATCCGGGCACAGGACCACTCGGGACGACGTCGGCGCTGAGCTTACCGAGCCATTTGAACCCTGGGCCACCGCGGCGGCACCAGGTGAGGCCTTGTGAATGGTGGTCAACACCTGACCGGCCTGCACCCCCTGGCCTGGCCAGGCAAGCAGCAGACTGCAACACAGCAGAACCTGCAGGGCTCCGGCGATACGCATCCGCTCTCTCCGTGCTTTTGCTTGAAAAACCCTTACATCCCCTGTTAATAGTGAGGATGCACCTCCTTGATACTGGTCTTTAAGAGCTATAGAGAAGAGATCGGCAAAAATCAAGGAAAAAATTAAAGGTTTTTTCTATCGGCCCGTTTTTTCTTGCATAAACAACATAGCCAAAAACAGAACCCCCCACTACATCTCGTGTTTGGCCGATCAGCCACCACAATATCTAGGCCTGATCGGGGTTTTCAGAGGATCTCGCCATGGCCGACATTTTTTTCGCTTCCCTGTGCTGCCGACATGCGCTGTTGACCTGCTGGTTGCTCCTGACCCCCGCCGGAGCAGTCCATGTAAGCTTTTCAGCCGGCGACCATCAGCGCGCCATGGCCAAACTGCTGACCGCTGCTCCCAAAACCATAATCCCACCGGCCACGGGAACTAATCTCGGGGACCGCTCACCGGCTTTTTATCGCCGTCTTCCACCCACACACCCGGCCATCAGGGCCGGAGCGGAACAGACAAGGAGCGAGATTCTGGCCTATCTGGACGGCAGGACAACGGACCTTGTGGCGCCGGCGCTATCCCCCTTTCTGCTGGCGGGAACCCCTTTTCAACAAAGGGTGTGGGCCCGGTTAAGCCTTATTCCTTACGGAGAGACCTGTACCTACGGAGAAATCGGCACTGCCTTGGGAAATCGGCACCTGGCCAGGGCCGTGGGTGCGGCCTGCGGAGCCAACCCCTGCCCTTTGCTGATCCCTTGCCACCGGGTGGTGGCGGTCAACGGCCCGGGAGGTTTCAGCGGCGGGGGATTGGCAATCAAGAAAAAGTTACTGGCTCTGGAAGGTACAGTTGCAAAAGAGAGGCCTTAGCGGATCAAAGGCCCCGCTGGCGCTACGATGCATCAGGGAGTTAGCGGGAGGAGGGGGCGGCGGCTACTCGTTTTCAAGAAACTTGAGGACCTGGGCCGGGATATCCTTCAAGGGCAGGATCTTGTCGACGCAACCCAGCTCGATGGCCTCCTTGGGCATCCCGAAGACCACGCTGCTGGCCTCATCCTGGGCAATGGTCCGGGCGCCCGCCTCCTTCATTTTCAGCATCCCTTGGGCGCCGTCCTTGCCCATGCCGGTAAGGATCACCCCGATGGCGTTGGCCCCGCCGTAGGCCGCCACCGAGTTGAACAGGACATCCACCGCCGGGCGCTGATAACAGACCATGGGGCCGCTCTTGATGTTGACATAATAGCGGGCCCCGCTGCGGCGCATCACCATATGGTAGTTACCCGGGGCGAGCAGGGCGGTACCAGGCACCACCGCATCACCGTCTTCGGCCTCCTTGACCCTGATCTGGCAGAGGCTGTCCAACCGTTCGGCAAAGCTGGTGGTAAATTTGGCCGGCATATGCTGAACAATCATGATACCTGGGGAGTTGGGGGGAAACTGGGTCAGGACCTCTTTGAGCGCTTCGGTACCACCGGTGGAGGCGCCAATGGCAATAAGCTTATTGGTGGTGCGGGTGAGGGAAAGCTTGGGGGCCACACTGCGGGGCTGGGTAATCACCCGGCGCCGCTGGCTGACGTCAACCTGGGCGGCGGCCCGAATTTTCTCGGCCAACTGGGCGCTCATGTCGCCCACCGAATAGGCCTCGCCCGGCTTGCTGATTACCTCCACCGCCCCGATTTCCATGGCCTCCAGGGCCAGGCTACCGCCCTCCCTGGTCAGCGAACTGACGATGATCACCGGCAGTGGCAGATAACGCATCAGTTTGCGCAAGAAGGTGATCCCGTCCATCCGCGGCATTTCGATGTCCAGGGTGATCACGTCGGGCTTAAGTTCGACGATCTTGTCCCTGGCCACGTAAGGGTCGGGAGCGGTGGCCACCACCTCGATATCTTTTTCGCGCGACAGTTCCTCGGTAAAAACTTTGCGCACCACGGCGGAATCATCCACCACCAGCACTCTAATCTTACGCATAGTCACGCCGCATCATCGGTTCTGATTGCATGTCTTAAAAGGGGCAGTTTTTCGAGGCTGCCCGGTGAATGTACGTCCGGCCATTTTTAAACTGGCAGTTATCACTTGCTGAACACGACCCACAATGAGCCGAAGTCGGTATTAAAAAGCAGCACCCCGGGTTGCTCAAGCAACTCTCGCACGGAAAATTCATCCAGCAGATGAGCCTCCGGGATGTGCAGCCTGGCCTCGCCGCCCGGGTCAACCCGGCCCAGCAGACTGCCCACCGCCATATTGGCGGTTTCCTTGGCCGTATCCAGCATCTGCGCCTCACTGACCTCGCCTTCGTCGACCCCGAGAAAGTTCATGGTAATATTGCGCGCCAGGCGCCGGGGCAGACAGAGGGTAAAACTCCCTGATTCAGGGCCGTGATAGGCGATATTGGCCTGGATGTAATCATCATCGCCACTGAACGCCGCAGCGCCAGGCAACTCATCGATGGGCTCAAGGAAGGTAAAAAACATGGTTTCGAAAACCTCGCTGAAGGTATCGTAGATCATTTGCCGGAATTGCTCATCCATGGGAAGATCCTTTGGCTTGGGTTAAGGCGGTTTTAAAAATCCATCCCATCATCGTCGGCGGCCGGCTGAGAGGGTGTCTCAATCTTGTGCTGAAAGGCCTTTTCCAGCACATCATACAAAATGCTTTTGATGGTCTCGGGCTGAAAGGGTTTTTTAACATAACCGTCCACCCCCAACTGCCTGGCTTCGTCCATGCGGGCAGCGCTGGACTCGGTGGTGATGAAGACCACCGGAATATGCCGGAATTCCTCGTGCTGCTTCACCGTCGAAAGCAACTCCATCCCGCCCATAACCGGCATGTTGATATCGGAGAGAATCACATCGACCCACTTGTTTTCCAGAATTTCCATGGCCTCTTTGCCGTGTGCCGCATCAAAAAACTCGCCCACCGGCACCCCGGCCATTTCCACGGTTTTCTTGATCACCACCCGCATGGTCGCAGAATCATCCGCCACCAGAATGTTAAATGCCATTATCTTTTCCTTTTACCACGGGTTGTTCTCAACAGCTTCCGGCCGCCCGGAAACCATTTGGCCACTGCGCGCCCCCTGCAACACGCAATGCCGGCACTGCACCGGGCCGCCCCCAAAAGACGGACCGATTAAAAAATCCAGAACCGCCGGCCGAATCGCTATAGCCGCAGCAACTCCTCAGCCTGCTCCAGTTCCTCCAGCAGGCTGACCATGGCCAAATCCAAGTGCGGCTGGCTGATGCCAAAACGGCGCAGGCCTTCGCCCTTGAGCCTGGTGGCCAGGCCGTCGGCCCCCACGCCAATGCCGGCGGAAATCACCAGGGCATTGCTCAGTGCCACCAGGGCGGTCAAAGGTTCTCCAGCCAAGGCCTCGGGGTCGTGATGCAGCTGTACTGCTCTTTGCATCTCATCGGGAAAATCCCAGCGCTTCAGGATCATTCCTCCCAGTTCGGCATGGGTGATGCCCAGGATATCTTTTTCCGCCTCCACAAACGAGGCCTTCTCCTGGGTGACCTTGGCCATAATCAGCTCAAAATCATCGGAAACGAAACTACTTAAAAAACGTTTGCCGATATCATGAAGCAGGCCGGCGGTAAAAGCGGTGCCCGGCTCCACCTCCTTGATCTTCCCCACCAGGTGTTTGGCCAGCACCCCCACCGCCACTGAATGGCGCCACAGCTCCCCCTGTTCCAAGGCATAGCCGGCCCCCACCTCTCCCTTAAAATAAGCGGCACTGCTGCTGGCGACAATGATTTCCTTCAAGGGCTCATGGCCGATCATCACCAGGGCTTCGTTGAGCGAGGAAACCTTCCTGGCCAGGCCGTAATAGGGTGAGTTGCAGATCTTGAGCACGTTGGCGGTGATCACCTGATCATACTGGATCACCTCGGCCAGGGTTTTGGCCTCCACCTCAGGGTCGGTCAGCAACTCCATAACCCGCCGAGCCACCTTGGGAAAGGGTTGCACGAACTCTATCAAGTTTACAATTTCTTCAACTCTGCTCATAGTTCGAACTCTCCCCGCCCGGAAACCTTCAGCATGGTCCGCCCGGTACCCACCTCGATGCTGACGGTGCGGTTGCCGGACTCGCCGACATCTTCGGCGGTCACCATGATCTTATTTTTCCAGAAAATCTTCCGCAGCACCGCATAATTACGCTTACCGATATTAAAAATACCGGAACTGTCCATAATTTGCGACCCCCCTACCACTTTTACCACCAGACGGCTCTTGGTCGCTCCGTACTTATAAGTCTCTTTGAACAACCGGGGGATGCCGGTATCGGCAAACATGAAAGGTTTAAGCTGGGCCTTCTCCTTGTCCAGGGAAGAGTCGGGCAGCATATAATGGAGCATACCGGCGACCTTGGCCACCGGGTCCCAGATCACCACGCCGATACAGGAACCCAACGAATAGGTGATCAACACATCCTCAGGATTGTTGCTCACCTTCATATCCGAAATACCAACCACGATTTTCATGCCACCTGGATCCTCTCACCCCCCTCAGGGCTTGCCACCATCGGTTCGCGCCCGCTGTTTATGTTATGCTCTTCTGCTCTGATTTATTGCCGGTCCGGCGCCCCGCTCAACCTGCTTTCCGGTAAACCGTGGAAGCCGCCGGCACAAAATTGTGCTTCAAGCTGGAAATACTCTCCGAGTGCCCGATAAACAGGTACCCCCCGGGAGCCAAAGATTGATAAAATTTGTTAACCAACTGCTGCTGGGTCTCCCGGTTAAAATAAATCATTACGTTACGGCAGAAGATAATATCCAGCGAGCCGTTCCAGGGAAACTGGTCCATCAGATTGAAACGCTCAAAACTGATGCGCCGGCGCAGGGCATCCTTGATCCGCACATGCCCGGCCGCCCGCCCCTGCCCCCGTTGAAAATATTTTTTAAGGTAGTTCTTGGGCACCTTGACCACCCGGTCCATGGGATAAACACCCCGCTGGGCGTGGGCCAACACCCTGGTGGAGATGTCGGTGGCCATGATCCGGTAACCCCAACCCGGCTGCTGTTCAAAAAAATCTTCGGCCACCAGGGCGATGGTATAGGGTTCTTCGCCGGAAGAGGAGGCTGCCGACCAGATAACCACCTCCTTTTTGCCGTTGCGGCGGGCCACCAAGTCCGGCAAGGCGTGGTCGGCCATGAACTCAAAATGACTGTTTTCACGAAAAAAACTGGTAAAGTTGGTGGAGACGACGTCGATCATCTGCACCAGCTCTTCACCGCTGGTGTCGTGGACCACGTGGTTATAGTAGTCGCTGAAACTGTCAATCCCCAGGGCGCGCAATCGCTTACCCAGGCGGGCGTTGAGCAGTTCTTTCTTTTCCGGCTTAAGGTAAATCCCGGCCTTTTCGTATACCAGGGCGCTGAATTTCTGGAACAACGCGTCGGTGAGCTGGGTTTTGCGCAGGCTGCGGTTATCGTAGTAATTGGCTGTCATGCAGGTTGCCGCCGGCGGAGCAGGGCCGGTCTCACATCTCCTCGAACTGGCGCAACAGACCTTCGCCAACAACCCGATCAACATCGAGAAGAATCTTGACCTCGCCTTTCACCTTGGCCATCCCCAGGATATTATCACTCTCGGAGGATGATCCCATGGAAGGGGGAGGTTCTATCTCCGAGCCGGCGATATTCACCACTTCAGAAACCGAATCGACCACCATCCCGACCTGCACGGCACTGTTGCGCCCCTGCACCTCAACCACAATGACACAGGTCCGCTCGTCATACGCCTTGGCCGCCATACCGAATTTTAGCCGCAGGTCCATCACCGGAATCACCCGGCCACGCAGGTTGATCACCCCTTTTATGTAGGGCGGAGTGTGCGGCACCGCAGTGATCTCCATCACCCCGATGATCTCCCGGACCTTCAAGATCCCGACCCCGTACTCCTCGTTGGCCAGAGTAAAGGTAAGGTACTTGCCGGCCAGCTCACTGACCCCCTGCAGGCCCTCGCCGGCCCGCCTGTCTGTTTTTTCCGCCGCTAATGTCATGTCTCCTCCTCTTAATGCAACAGGTTATCGGCGCTGGTAAACGGTTACACTTATTCTGCCGCCGAGGCGATTACCCCGGCCAGATCGAGGATCAGCCCAACCCGGCCATCACCCAAGATGGTTCCTCCGGCCACGCCACGCACATCCGACATCCCGCCCAGGTTTTTGATCACGACTTCTTCCTTGCCCAACAACTCGTCCACCATCAGGGCACGGCGGCGGCCTTCATTCTCCACCACCACCACAATGGCTTCGCAAGGGTCGGTATGGGTCGGGTTCTCAACGCCGAACAGCTTGTAAAGCCGGATCACCGGCAGCAGCTCGCCCCGCACCAGCAACGACTCCCCGCGCCCGTGGACGGTGTTGTAATTCTTGCGCTCGGGCTTCATGGATTCCTGAATGGCGGTGGTGGGGATGATATAACGCTCGCTGCCCACCCGCACGATAATACCGTCAATGATGGCCAAGGTCAGCGGCAGGCGAATGGTAAACAGCGACCCCTTGCCGGGCTGGCTTTGCACTTCAACCTTGCCGCGCAACTTTTCCACCGCTTTTTTAACCACATCCATGCCCACCCCCCGGCCGGAAACATCGGTGATCTGGTCGGCGGTGGAAAAGCCGGGCATGAAGATCATATTGTTGAGTTCATGGTCGGAGAGGTTGTCGCCGGGCTGAACCAGACCCCGGCTTTCCGCCTTTTTCCTAATTTTAACGGTGTTGAGCCCTTCCCCGTCATCCTCGATCTCAATGACCATGTTGCCGCCCTTCTGGTAGGCGCGCAGGCTGACCTTGCCGGTGGGCGTTTTGCCATGCTTGACCCTTTCATCGGGGGGTTGAATGCCGTGATCCACCGAGTTGCGCATCATGTGCACCAGGGGATCATAGATGGAGTCCACCATGTTGCGGTCAATCTCGGTGTCCGCCCCTTCCATGACCAGGTTCACTTCCTTGCCGCTTTTCTTGGAGAGATCGCGAACCAGGCGGATCATCTTGTCGAAGGTCTGCTTGATGGGCACCATTCGCATGGACATGGCGGTGTGCTGCAGATCGGAAGTGATCCGGCTGAGCTGGGAAAAATCCTTGATCAGCTTGGGGTCGGCGATCTTGGCCACCAGCGGATTCTGGCGCACCAGCGATTGCATGATCACCAGCTCGCCCACGGCATTGACCAGGGCGTCGAGTTTCTCAACATCCACCTTGATGGAAGCCCCCATTTTTTTCCGGGGGGTAGCCTGGCCATTGGCGGCGGCCGGAGCGGGGCTTTCGCCGCCCTGTGGCCGCCCTGCCCCGGCCGGGGCTGGCATCGCGGCTTCGGGGGCTGTTGCCGGTTCAGCCGCGCCAGCGGAAGAGGACTGGGCTTCCCCGCCGGCAGGAACTGCCGCTGCAGCCGGCGCTCCGGTGGCGGCGCCGGCCGCTGCTGTGCCGGTTGCTGCCACGGGGGCCTCCGGAGCGCTGGCGGCCGGACTTTTTCCCTCTTGGAGGGTCTGGATATGCTCGAGTTGGGAGGTTATATCCAGATCCTGGTAGTACTCCGGGCCGTTTTCCAGCACTTCCTTGATATTTTCCACCATGCTCCGGAGCGTATCGCCAACGGTCAGGACCAGATCGATGACATCGGAATCCATCTCACGTTTGCCGTTGCGGACATCATCCAGAAGGTTTTCCGTGGCATGGGCCAGTTTATTGATGGTGCGGAGGTTGAGAAAGCCGGAAACCCCTTTGATGGTGTGAAAAGGACGGAAAATATTATTGACGATATCCAGGTCGCCGGGGTTTTGTTCCAACTCCAGGACATTGACCTCAATGCTCTCCAGGTGCTCGAAGGCCTCTTCGATAAAGCCCCCCAGCAACTCCTTGTCCTGGAGGAAGTCCGGGACGCCCCCCCCCACGGCCGGCGCTTGCTCCAAGGCGGGTGCCGGCGGTGCTTCTGGCGACACCTCCGCCGGGGCTTCAGCCGCCGCGCCAGGTTCCTTATCTTGGGCCGGCAAGGATTCCATCGGGGTCGCCTCTTGGGCCGGTTCCTCGGCCAGGGACTTGTCGCCACCCAGCAGGTCGGCAGCCGTAACGGGGTACCCGGCCTCGCTAAGATGCTGGGCAAAAGCGGCCACCCCGGCCTCATCCATATCGCTTCCCTTGCGGACCGCCTCCTGGATCTGGGTGATGGCCTTGCCCAGCAACTCATAATTTTCCGCCGAGTCAGACAGCTCGCCCATGATCATCCGCTCCAGGGCGGATTTGAAGGCATGGGCCATGGCATGAAGGACCGGCAGATTGGCCGCCTCGCCTTCAGTGGCCAGCAGATCCTCCGCCGCCGCCAGCAAATCACCCACCACCGAGAGATCACCCGGCTCGACCATGAGAATTTTCACGGCCATATCATCGAGAATTTTACTTACCGCATTTTCATCCTGGGACATGGTTATTCTCGGTTCCGTTAGTAATCGGCGGCACGGCCGATGGGCAGCCAGCAACATTTATTGATTTAAACCGGCCTCACCTACGCATAGTGCCCAAAAGACGCGACAAAGACAAGCTTTTTCTCATTCATTATCAAAAAGCTCAGGATTGCCGACGGCCTCGCTCCGTTCCCGTAACTCCTTAAGCAGGCCGGGGGCCAGCCCTTCCAGATAATCTTCCACCGAAGCCAGGTTGTCCATGACCCGGTCAATGATGTCACTGTCGGGATAACGGCTGATGATGCGGCGCAGCAATTGCCATGATTCCCCGGCCAGTTCGACCGCCTGCTCCGGTTCATCGCTGCGGCGGGCCCGAACAAAAAGGGAGGCCGCCTGCCGCCGCAGCTCGGTGGCTGCTTCGCGCGCGGCCTCGGCCATGCGCTGGCGAGCCTCTTCCCGGTATTCGCTTTCCAGCAGGCGGGCAAAAAGGGTAATCGCTTCATCGTATTGCCCCAGGCCCAGCAGCCGATTAGCCTCTTCCCATTGAATGGACAGGGCCTGCTGTTCCAACTGTCGGCGCCGCTCCGCCGCCACCCGGCGGGACTCTTCGGCCTCCGTCAGCATTTGGCGAACCTGGCCCTCCTGCTCCCGACTAAGGTTTTCACGCAAAAGCGCCCCCAACACAGCCACGGCTTCATCGAAAGCGCCCTCTGCCAGCGACTCTTCCACCCGGCCCAATTGCCCGGCAAACCAGGCCTGGGACTGCCGCTCAACCTCATCGGCCAGCAGGCGGGCCCTGAAAGTCAGGATGCCGGCCGGGAAGCGTTCCTCCAGGCGCTGCATGCGCTGCTGCATGCCGGCCGGAATGGCCCGACCATCGAAAAGCACCGCATCTTCCAGCAATGCCATAAACAGCGAGCGCTCTTCCCGGCTGGCTGGAATTTGACCGCGCAACAAACGCAACTGATCATCCACCCACTGCCGCTGTTCTTCCGCCGCCGCATAGCGGGCAGCTATTTGCTCATACTGACTGAGGGCCTCATCGGAACGCCCGGCGACCAGCAGCAGATCACCCCGCAACCGGCTTACGGCGGAGGTGTCCATCATCGCCACCGCCATGGCTTTTTCCTGTTCAGCCAGCAAGCTCAATGCAGGATCCCTTTCCCCGGCCCGGAAAAGAGCCAGGCTGATTTCCTGCAACAGGGCAAACGGCAGGATGCGGTCGGGATAAATCCAGCGCCACTCTTCCAGGGTTTGCCGCACTTCCGAGGCTTTGCCCCGGCTGGCATAGTGCTGCAAAACGGCCTGCAACTGCTCGGAGGCCACCTCGTGAAACTGATCCAGCCGGGCCGCCACCGTTTTTTTAGCCAGCCGGTGATAGGTACCGCAATCTCCGGCCACAAACTCCCGGTCGGCCCGGTAAGCCGTGCTCAAAGCGGCAACCGCACCGCTCCAGCTGCCGCCGGCTTCCCACTCCAAATCGCGCAGCTTTTCCCGGGCCAGCTCAAAGTCGTCCGCCACCTGGTCAAGCTGGGCCAGGCACTGGCTCCAGCCGGCTGGCCACTGCTCCCTGGGGACCAGTTCGGCCAGGGCGGTGGCAAGCTGGTGCCACTCCTGCCGTTTGGCCTGATAGTAAGCCAGCCGGGGGGTCAGGTTTTGCTCTTCCGCCGCCACAAAGCGCAGCAGTTCATCCGGATCGAAATCGGGACGCACTGTCGGCGGCGGCTCTTCCGGCTCCGGCAAGGGCTCGGCCACCGGTCGCGGCTCCACTTCCGGCACCGGCATCGGCACTGCCACCGGCGGCGGCTTGGCACAGCCAAACAGGGTAAAAACTCCCAGCAACAACAATCCGTAAAGGTATTTTTTCGGCAACACTTATCTCCCCCCGGGCGAACTAAACGCCTTGGCGTAAGCGGTCACAGGGCACCCAAGGTTGCGGCAAGCAAGACGCTGATGCGTACAGTAAGTACGTAAACCGGCTCGATCGCCGCGACCTGCGGTGCCCTGTGACCGCTTGATGTTAAAACTATTCGGTGTAGCGCCAGTAAGGTTCAAAGAAACGCTCCAGCACCAATTCTCCGGGCCCGTCAGGATTGCCGAAGGTGGTGATTTTAGCGCCATCCCGAGCTTCCGGCCGCTCCCGGTTCGGATTTCTGCTTACCACACCGCCGCGGCCGGCTTCAACCGGAATCTCTATTTGAGCCAGAGCAGGATAGCGCACCGGCACCCTCTCCTGCCCGGAAAAAGCCAGATCCTCCAGGTCCAGGCCGGCGGCGTAAGCGCCATGCCGGTAAACGGCCTCGGCCAGCCGGGCCCAGACCGGCATGGCCCCGGCCCCGCCGGTGACCCTGGTCACCCCCTGCACCATGGGCCGATTATCATCGTACCCCACATAAACGGCCAGGGTATGTCCACGCCCCAGGGAAAAATGATCGCGTTCTCCGGGGCTTGGCAAATAGCCGGCAAAGGCGGCATTAAGGTAGCGGTTGGCGGTACCGGTTTTACCAAAAAGCGGGACCGCCAGGTCAAGCTCCGCCAGAATCTCCTGGCGGCCGGTGTCGGTGCTTTGCAGGCGCATCTGGTTGGTGGCGCTGCGACCGGTGCCATGCTCCATGGTATTGTAAAGAATATCGCTGACCGCCAGGGCGATCCGGGGGCTGAAAACCCGCCGCTGGGTCCGCTGGGGCTCATAGATCACCTTGCCGTCGCTGGCCTCGATTCTTTTGATAATGGCCAGTCCGCCACCGTCCACCCGGGGGGCGTTCAGCGATAGCCGGCCGTCCTGGAACGACTCATAAATTCTGCCCAGCTCCAGCAGACTTATGGCGTTGGATCCCAAGGGGAAAGAAAGCACCGGGTCCAAACGGCTTTCCACCCCCAGTGCCCGACTCAGCCCCACCAGATACTGCAGGGCGGTCATGACCCGAAAATCCCTGATCCGGTAGAGCACCTGCGGGTCATAAGGGGGGTGAGAGGCCAGGCGCCGATATTCGTCCTCCAGGTATTGCTCCAGCAAATCCAGGGTCTCCACCCGCAAGTGACCATCCAGCAAAACCTCGCCCCAGAAACGCCGGGGAGCAACCCCGGCGTCGTCCGGTAACTCGGCCGGCTCCCGGAACTCGACCGGCCGCCAACCGCTCTGCCGCCGCCCTTCGCTGTAAATATAGGCGCCGCTTTTTTCATCCCGGTACAAGCGGCCCGAAGAACGGGACTCGGCCAACTCCGGCTCGTTGGCAATCAGTACCCGCAGGTTGTCCCGCAACTCCATGTAACGCAACACATTCTGCTCCAGAATAGCCAGCCTGGTGCGCCCTTCCCGTTGATCCGCCGCCGAACTGCCGGGGGCGAAAAATTCATCCTCAACCTCCTCCCGGTAGCGGTCGAAGTTGGCCCCGTAATGGAGTTTTTGTAAAAACTCAAACTCTTCCACCAGGCCATCAAAGAGCAGATCCGGCTCAATAAGTTCCACTGCCCGGGCATAGGCCGCATTGTACAGAGCGGTACGATCCACCACCACCCCCATCCGATCCCTGATCCGCTGCACGTAAGCCTCCCGGCTTTCATGCTGCCCCCGGGCCAGCCCCAACTCCTCGACCAGTTCGGTGAACCTGGCCGGCGACAGATGATCCAGCAAATGGTAAAGTAGCCAGATGCTGGCCAGGTTTTCCGAGGTAACCCCGGCCCAGCTCATAGAAACCTGCTCATTGCGGATGGCCTGGAACGGCCGGGGGAAATAGGCCTGCTTCTGGTAGGTGAAAACGTTGCGGCGGTTTTCCAGGGTATCGGCGCTGTTCCAGCCCAGCTGCAGCGCCGCGGCATAGACCAGCGGTTTAATCGCCGAGCCCATGGGCCGGCGGGCGGTTACCGCCCGATTGTAATGCAGATTGTCGACCCCACCGACCATGGCCCGCACCACCCCCTCCTGCAGGGCCAGCACCCCCCCCTGCAGCTCCGGATATTTCTCCAGGTTCAAGCGCAGTTCGCCATCCGCCCGCCGCTCGCGCACGCTCACGTAAACCAGATCGTCCTGGTTCAGCTGGGCCAGCAACCGGGCCAGGTCAGCGGCGGTGGCTTCCGGCCAGTGGCGATTGGGCTGACGAAAATGAGCCAGCGGCTGGAGCAGGTTAAACAGGCCGGCCCGATCAAGGTAAGCCGGTGGCGGCGCTTCCCCCACCGGAGACCTGGGGCCGGCCAGATCCACCCTGACCTCCGGGTTGCGCTCCGAGCCTTCGATGGCGGTTATGCGGCCCACCATGAAAGGGGCCGGCTGCTGCCGCCAGTCACCGCCCCGGGGCAGCTCGGCATAGACCTGCTGCAAAGCCTGGTGATCGTAGCCCAGCAGGCGGGTATCAAGCCGGGAAAGCTCCGCTTGCAGCGCATGGTGGCCCTCGTTCTGCAGATCGCCATCCACCGTGGTGATGACCCTGATCCCGGAAGTCGCCACGTTGTCGATCCCGTGTCGACTTAAAGCCTCCACCACCTCCGGCTCGCTCAACCCTTCCCGGACCAGGTCCAGCAGGGTGTTCAAGGCATAGGCCATCCGGCCACGATTAAAGGGAATCTCCTGCCCGCGCACGGCCGCCAGTTGCTGTTCATCCAGGTAGTTTTGCCGGTACATCTGCTCCAGCACGTAGCCGGTCCGCTGCCGGGCTCGCCGGCGGGCCCGCTCTTCACGTTCCTCATCGCGCTGGATAAAGGGATTGTAATGATTCGGCCCCTTAACACTGCCGGCAATAAAGGCGCTTTCCAGCAGGTCGAGCTGCTCCACCGGCTTGTCGAAAAAGTACCGCGCCGCCATCCCCAGCCCCCGGGCATTACCGCTGACAAAAAACTGATTGGCGTAAAATTCCAGGATATCTTCTTTTTCGTAATGATACTCCAATCGCAGGGCGTAGAGCAGCTCCCGCAGTTTGGACGCCAGCGAACGATCCCGCCGCTCGAACAGGTTCTTGGCGGTCTGCTGGGTGATGGTGCTGCCCCCCTGCACCACCCGCCGGGCCTTGATATTGGCCAGGGCGGCCCGGGCCACCCCGGTGAAGTCGATCCCGTAGTGGTCAAAAAAGGAGCTGTCTTCAGCGGCCACGATGGCGTGGACAAAACTCTCGGGAATCTGCTCAAAATGGACATACTGGCGATGGGCCTGCTCAAAAAAGACCCCCACCCGGCGGGCGCCGTCCCGGTAATACACCGGGCTCTCCATGGCCAGGATTTTTTCAATATTTTCCCGGCTGATCTCCTCGCCCGGGCTGATCACCACCAGCCAGAACAGGGTCGCGGCGATCAGCAGCAGGGAGGTGACCCCCCCCAGCAGCGAGGTATAAAAGATTTTTTTCAGCATAATTAAAAATACTCGATTTTACTGGTTGGTGCAGCCGCCACGGAACCGGCCGCAACCGATATCTGCTTGCATATCCGCCGTGAGTCAAGTAAAAAACGGCAGCTTAGGCGCACCGGGCCTGCCCCCTTGCCCGGCCGGCGTTGCTTAGCACTGACATTATCGTTATTGCTGGTATTACGGAGCAGCAATTATCGTAAAAAGTTTCATCTTTCTATAAGCCAGGAGATGTTTTGCCATGCAGTCACCTCCACGCAACTGGGCGGTAGCGGCCACCGCCACGACCGGTTTTTCCACCAGGCGGCCGGCTCGACCACACCCCGGTGGCCTGATCCTGCTCGCCACCCTGCTCGGCCTGATAGCCGGACTGGCCGGCTGCACCACCGGCAAAGTAGCCCCCACCGCCCAGGAGCACCACCAGCCCCCTGTCGTTGCTTTCCAATACACCATCCCGGCGCCGCCGCCAGACCCGTCGCTCCATGATGAGGCCGGCGAACTGACCCCGGCCGAGCCGGACCAGTTTCTGGAGGAAGAGCTGGCCCGGTTTGAAGCGCTGGGCGACTGGGACCCCGCCGCAGACTCCGAGGAAGAAATCAACGACACCGTTTATGACTTCCCGGTGGTGATGAACAAGCATGTCGAATTTTACCTGGACTACTTCCAGAACGACCTGCGGATCACCTTTGAGCGCTGGCTGGCCCGCTCCGGCCGTTACGTGCCGATGATCCGGGAAAAGCTCCGGGAAGCCGGGCTGCCAGAGGATCTGGCCTATCTGCCGATGATCGAAAGCGGCTACAGCCTCACCGCCTATTCCCGGGCTCGGGCAGTGGGCCCCTGGCAGTTCATGGCACCCACCGCCCGCCAGTACGGCCTGGCCATTAACGACTACCTCGACGAGCGCCGTGACCCCATCCGCTCCACCCAGGCCGCCATCAACTTTTTAGGTGACCTTTACGAAGAGTTCGGCTGCTGGCACCTGGCAACAGCCGCCTACAACGCCGGCGGCGGCCGCATTCGCGGAGCCATGCGCCGTTTCAACAGCGACGATTTCTGGGAGATCTCGCGGAACAATCATCTGGCCCTGGAAACCCGGCATTATGTGCCCAAATTGATCGCCGCCATTATTATCGCCAAAAACCCGGAAGAGTATGGTTTCGACAATATAGCATACGACGAACCTCTGCGCTACGAAACCCTGCAGGTTCCCCGCTGGACGGCCCTGGAGGCGGTGGCCCTGGCCGGCGACTTTGAACTGGATGAATTGCACGACCTTAACCGCCAGTTGCGGCGCCTGGTCACCCCGCCGGAGCAGGCCAATTACACCCTGCGCCTGCCGCAGGGCAGCAAGCAGCAGGTGGCAGCCAAACTGCCCCGGGTTCGGGCGGTGGCTGAAGTCGAGTACCGGACCCACGTGGTCCGTCGCGGCGACACCCTCACCGGTATCTGCAACCGCTACAACATCAACAAAACCACCTTGCTGAAGGCCAACAGCCTGCGCTCGGAACAACTGATTATCGGCCAGCGCCTGCGGATACCGACTCAGAAAACCGCCTACGTCCTGCTGCCTGAAGGGGCCGACCCCCAACAGGCCGGACTCACCGGGGCCGGCCCCGACGGACTGGTACTGCACAAAATCAAGCCCGGGGAATCGATGTGGGTTATCGCCCGGCGCTACGGGGTCAGCATCGACACCCTGGCGGCCTGGAACGACATCAGTGATCCCCGCCGGATCAGAGCCGGCCAGCAGCTGGCCCTCTACCTGAAGCCGGCCCCGGGAGAAAAGCCGGTCCTGGCGGCCAGCGGGAGCAAGCAGCCCGCCGGCGAGCAGTCACAGCCCGAGGTTACCTACTACCAGGTCCAGGGCGGCGACACGCTCTGGTCCATCGCCCGCAAGTTCCAGACCACCGCCGAGATGATCCGCCAGTGGAACCAGCTCAACGGCGACTTGATCCATCCCGGCAAAAAGCTGCTCATTCGGCTCGCCGAGTTGCGCTAAAGCAGGGGATTATCCGGTGCCCACGAAGCCCTCTTTAACCGGCAAAACCGCCCTGGTGCTGGGGGCCAACCGGGGCATCGGGCGCTGCCTGGCCCTGGAACTGGCCCGGCGGGGGGCTACGGTGATGGCTGGAACTTACGACTGGCCGGCCGACACCGCCTCATTAACCCGGCAACTGCAAGAGTTGGGCTCCCAACACCGGGTGCTCACCGCCGACCTGCAAACAGCGACGGCGGTGGAGGAGTTTTTCACCACCCTCCGGCAGCACTGTTCCACCCTTGATTTCCTGATCAACAATCTGGAACGCGGCGGCATGCCGGTGGTGCACGGACCCTATACCGAACAGCAGTGGGACCTGGAGATCAACACCACCCTTAAGGCCAAGTGGTGGGTGATGCGCCAGGCCCTGCCGCTGCTGCAAAAAACGGCCCGCCACCGGGACCCGGCGGCGGTGGTGGTAATCTCCTCCATCGCCGGGCAGGTAGGCCGCAGCGGCCCCGCCGGGTTGATCTTCAACGACGCTTATGCCGCCGCCAACCGGGCCCTGGCCTCCTTCACCGCTACCTGGGCCCGGGAAGGGGCCCCCACGGTGCGGGTCAACGAACTGATGCTGGGCCTGATCAAAACCCGCCACGCCGAAGAAACCCGGGGCTGGGGCTTGCTGTCGGAAGAACAGCGCCGGACCCTGCACGACCACACCCTGCTGGGCCGCAGCGGCGATCCGGAGGAAGTGGTTAAAGCAGCCCTTTTCCTGCTGACTGAAGCCACCTACATGACCGGCTCCACCCTGCGCCTGGACGGCGGCTACCTGCTGGGCGGAGAGAGGGTGCCCCCCATGCCTCCGGGCATCCTGTAAAGGCACAGCAGCACCGCATCTTGCGGCGATCGGACCGTAACCGTTCAGCAGTGCCGCAGGTTCGGGCAAGCAGCCAAGCGCAGCGTACCCCTGTACGTAAGCTTGGCTGATCGCCCGAAGATGCGGTGCTGCTGGACGGTTACGCTTGTCAGGGCTGTTCTGCGGCCCAGGCGGGAATCTGGTGGAGGATCAGCTCCACCGCCTTGGCCTTGAGTTCGTCCTCTTTTTTGGGCAGGGACCCTTCCTTGGCTGCCAGTTCGGCCATGATCTCCTCGGCGTCGAACCAGCACAGCTCCCGCTCGTTTTTATCGTACACGGTGAGCACCCGCCGATCCGGTTCATGAATATGCTCTTCCTCCATCACCGCCCCCACCAGTTTCAACGCCTCTTCATAGGGTAAAAAACTCACTTCCTCACTCATCGCCTCACCTTTTTATTGGTTTATGTTAATCTGGTTTGTTTTTTGGTCACCACATTAGCCACCCGGCAGGCTTACCGCCTGGGCCAGACAGTTGCGGGAAAAGCCAAAGCCGGATATGTTGCCGCCATGACAGCACATACCTCCAATCACCGGGCCCGAACCCTGTTTTTTCAACCCGGCGAACGCAATATCTTTTTTCACCTGCTCACCGGTTGCAACCTCAGTTGCCGGCACTGCTACATCAACCCCGACCAGCACGGCCGCGGCCCGGTCTCGCGCCATGAACTGATGCAATGGCTGGAGTTGTTCGCCACCCCAAATCAGGAAAGCAACCTTATCTTTCTGGGCGGCGAACCCACCCTCCATCCCGATCTGGTCAGCGGCGTACGCCGTGCCCGGGAGCTGGGCTACCGGGGGATCACCATCGACACCAACGGCTACCTGCACCACAACCTGCTGGCCCGACTGGCGCCCGACGAAGCGGTGCTGAGCTTCAGTCTGGACGGCCCCACACCGGAGATCAACGACCCCATCCGGGGGGCGGGGGTTTTTGCCACCTGTACCGCCAACCTGCAGCAGGCGGTTGCAGCGGGCTTTGATGTCAGTCTGATCTTCACCGCCAGCCGGATGAACATCGACCACCTGGCGCAAATGCCGGCCCTGCTTGAAAAACTGGGGTGCCGCCGTTTTTTTATCCAGGTCATCGGCATCCGGGGCAAATCGGCCCGGCCGACCGACTCCCCAACCAGGCCGCAAACGGAGCCGGTTCTACAACTCAGCCCCGAGCAGTGGCGGGAAATCGTGCCACAGGTGGCGGCAGACGCCGCCGCCCGGGGGATCAGGGTTATCTACCCCAAGGTTTACCTGGAGGCCGGCGAGCCCTTCCAGTGCGCCGGCTTACAGCAACAGAGCTACTTTATCTTTCCCAACGGCCGGGTTTACCTCTGCCCGCTGTGCGAAGATTTCCCCCTGCATGCCTGGCAGATTGAAAACGGTCGCCTGGTCCCCAACCCCGGCCTCACCGAGAGGCAGCTTTTCACCCTGGAGATCGCCGAAGGCTGCGTGATGAACAAGCTGCTCCAGCCCGGCAACATCGACTATGACCCCCAGGGCCGCCCCCGCCACCGCATCTCCTGCTGCCTGCTCAAACAAGAAGTACAGCCGTAAGTGATCGCGGGGCACCCCACCTTGCGGCGATCAGCCCGGCTTGCGTACCGATGTACGCGGCGCCGGGCTGCTTGCCGCAATCTGGGGCACCCCGCGACCGCTTACCCGCTTACTCATTTGGATTATCGTCACGTGCGGGGTGTGCCGTAATCAGTTCCAGCAAAGACGTTTGGCCCCCACCCCCTGGCCACAACCAACTGCCTGGAACTTTCCTTGCCCGGAACACCACTCCTGCGTAACCGCTCACCAGGGGTACTAACTTACCGTTTTAACGGGCTCCGCCGGGGGGGGCAAAGATTTTGCCGATTAAAATCCCCGCTTCATACAGCAGGCAAAGCGGCACGGCCAGCATGAAGGCGGCCACCGGGTCGCCGGCCACCAGCAGCAGGGAGATAATGATCATCCCGATATAGGACCAGGTCCGGTAGCGCACGAAATAATCAGCGGACACCAATTCCAGCCGGGTGGCCATGACCATCAGGAAGGGCAGCTCAAAAGCCAGGCCGAAGGCCAGGGAACTGCGCACCACAAAATTAAGATAGGGCGCCAACTTGAGGTGGGGATGAATTTGCTCGGTGGCAAACCAGAGCAGAAAAACCAGCAACTGCGGCAACACCACAAAGTAGGCAAAGAGTGCCCCGCCGGCAAAGAGCAGAAAACCCCACAACGCCACCTTGATCGCCACCACCTTTTCCCGGCGGTGCAACCCCGGGGCGACAAACATCCACACCTGATAAACCGCCACCGGCAGAGCCAGAATCACCCCCAGCAACAGGGACAACTTCAGGTAACTGAGCAGGGCCTCGGGAAGAGCGGTGTAGACCAGCCGGCTGAGTTCGGGGTCGATCCGCACCAAAGGGCCGGAAAGATGGCGAACCAGATCTTCGACAAACCAGTAAACCACGGCACTGGCCAGCACGATCGCCCCGATAACGGTGAGCAGACGCCGCCGCAACTCCCGCAGGTGGGGAGTAAAGTGAGAGGCCAGGGCGCTCATGAACCCGCAGAGGCTTTCGGCGGCGGGTCACCTTCGTCGCCGGCCACCGACTCATCATCGGCAGCAGCGCCGGACTCGGCATCGGCGGCCTCGCCCTGCTCCACCCCCGCTTCCCACCCGGTATAGGCCTTTTCCGCCTGTTGCTGTTCATCGGTGGTCAAGCGGGGCAAGGGCTTTTCCAGATCCCGGCTCCAGCTGTCGACGTCGCCGACCTCCTGTTCCACGTTCTCCTGCAATTCCTGGACGGCCTTTTTCAACTCCAGCACGCCGCGGGCGATGGATTTGGCCATTTCAGGCAATTTGTCGGGGCCCACCACAATCAGGGCCACGGCCAAAATTATCAGCAGTTCAGGCAAACCAATGCCAAACATAGAGTTCTGTCCGGAAGCAAAGCGAAATTATCATCAAGCAAGAATAAGCACGTCGGGAGCAATCTACGGCAGAGCCCGGCCGCTGTCAAGTTATCCGGCTGCACGCCTTTTCTGGCGATTGACTTTTGGGGGGGCGTTGGCTATGTTGCCTACGTTTGCGCGCTGTGGCGCAACGGTTAACCGAACAACAAATTTAAAAGCAGGCAGGAACAAGCCATGGCCAATGTGATAATTGTGGGCACCCAGTGGGGTGATGAGGGCAAGGGGAAAATCGTCGATCTGCTCACCGGGTATGCCGACAGCGTGGTCCGCTTCCAGGGCGGCAACAACGCCGGCCACACCCTGGTGGTGGAGGGCAAGCAGTACATCTTTCACCTGATTCCCTCGGGCATCCTGTATGAGGACAAGCAGTGCTTCATCGGCAACGGGGTGGTGGTGGACCCCGCGGTTTTACTGCAGGAGATGAAAAAGCTGGCCGACCAGGGGCTTCCGGTCAACCCCCGGCGGTTGATGCTCAGCTCCCGGGCCCACATGATCATGCCTTACCACAAACTGCTGGATGCCGGCAGCGAGGCCCAGTTGGCCACCGGCCGCAAGATCGGCACCACCGGGCGCGGCATCGGCCCCTGCTACGGCGACAAGATCCTGCGCCGAGGCATCAGGCTGGGCGACCTGCTGGACCGGGAGACTTTCCGGGAGCGCCTGCAGGAGAACCTCGAAGCCAAAAACTTCCTGCTGACCCGGCAGTACGGCATGGACCCACTGCAGTTGGACCCGGTCTACGACGAGTTCATGCAACATGCCGAGCAACTGGCGCCCTTCATCGGCAATGTCGCCCTGGCCCTGGACCGGCAACGGCGGGAAGGCAAACACATTCTCTTTGAAGGTGCCCAGGGCACCCAGTTGGATATCGATCATGGCACCTATCCCTTTGTCACCTCTTCCAACACCATCGCCGGCAACGCCTGCACCGGCAGCGGTTTTGGGCCGGCCCACATCGATGCGGTAATCGGGATCCTCAAGGCTTACACCACCAGGGTAGGTGAAGGCCCCTTCCCCACCGAGCTTTTTGACCCCACCGGCGAGGCGCTCCAGCAAAAAGGCGGCGAGTTCGGGGCCACCACCGGCCGCAAACGCCGCTGCGGCTGGCTGGACGGGGTGATCGCCAAAGAGGCGATACGCCTCAACGGCATCACCGACCTGGCCATCACCAAGCTCGATGTGCTAAGCGGCCAGCCGGAGCTGCAACTGGCCACTGACTACCAGGTCGGCGACAGCACCCTGGAAACCATGCCCGAGAACCTCAAGGATTACCAGCAACTGCAACCGGTCTACGAGAAGCTGGCCGGCTGGAGCGAAGAGATCCGCCACGCCCGGCACCCCGACGACCTGCCGGCCAAGGCCCGGGCCTACATCAAAAGAATCGAAGAGTTCACCGAAACCCCGGCCACCATCCTCTCCGTGGGCCCGGGTCGCGAAGAGACCATGCTGCTACGCAACCCCTTCACTGGGTAAACGGGCAGCAGCACCGCATCTTGCGGCGATCGAGCCGACTTGCGTACTGATGTACGCGGCGCCGGCTCGCTTGCCGCAACCTGCGGCACTGCTGCCCGTTTACCTTTGGCAATGAGTCGCTATTTTGGTACCTGGCGGGCTCCTTTGAGGACTTCGGACATGTCTTCGGCCATCACCGCCAGCATGTTGGGCAGGGGGGGAGCGCCCCGGGAGGGGCGGATGGGGGGCAGGGAGAAAGATTCCCTGATCCGGTTCCAGGTGCCGACATCGTGGTGATCCACCGGCTGGTCCATGGCCTGGGCGATATGCCAGACGGTGTTGCCGCTGTGGACATTGATCAGGCGTATGGACATTTCCGCCCTTGCCCCTCCCAGCTCGGTGGCATCCAAGGCCCGGTGCAGGCGCCCGGCCAGCACCAGGTCGACGCCGGCCTGGCGGCCCTGAGCAATGGCATCTTCAAAGTCGCCGTAAGGGCGGCGGCTGGTCACCACCCGCGGAAACACTTCCTTGGCCAGCAGAACATCCCGAAACAGGGCGGCCAGGGCCTCCCCCTGCGCCGCTTCATGATTGGCCGGCACCCTGAAGGGCAGCACCCCCACCGTGGCCTGACGATAATGGCCGGGTTCCGCAGGGTGCAGATAAACCACCGGCGCCCCTTTGACCGGCGGCACGTAAATACTGCCCGGTTGCTGCTGCTTGGCGCCACAGGAGGCCAACAGCAAAACCAGCAGCAAAGCGCAGCCCAGCAGCCGTAACGGCTGGCCAGACAACCCCCGGCCGATGCCGCCGCCTTGTTCCTCCCAGGCGATGCTCTCAAATTTACTTTTTTTCATCGCTCGTACCCCGAAAGCCCGACATCCTGCAGTCCCTCTACCCGGTGCCGGCCCATGGTCGTGCCCTCTTGCAACAGATGATCAATGGCCGGTGAACGCTGGATTTCCATCCCGGCCACCGACAGCACTGTCCGGGAGGCGGCGTCCACCAAGCGCAGGTTAACGATCACCGTCTGCCGGGTTAACGAATAGGTGCCCGCCACCACCGCATGGGCCTCATGGGCCCGGGCCAGCCGTGAAACGTCGCGGGAAAGCACCAGTTCACCGCCGGGGTCGCGGAAGATCAAGGCCTCCGCCTTGCGCACCTCCTCCACCGCGAAACCGCGTCGGAAGAGCTGGGTGGCCAACGACTCGCTCAGGGTCCGCCCGAAGCGGCTGGAGTTGTCCAGGTTATCGAGGTCCACCAGGGAGGTCAGGATCAACCGGGTGCCGCCGGGTTGCCCGCCCCGGCGGTAATTGCCCACCAGTTGCCCGGCCAGATCTTCACTGATCCCGAAAAAATCCGGGCTGATCACTGAAATGGTGGCCCCGGTGTGCACCGGCCGCGGCTCCGGCTCACTACTCCTGAAACCACAGCCCCCCAAAACGAGCAGCAACACGCCCGCAAAAGCGGCCCAACACCCTTGTTTGACTAACTTTTTCATGGTTACGTTCCTTCCGCCGCACCGCTAATTTTGCTCATAAAAATCCCGCACCGGTACCTGCGCCACCGGCCGCCGCGGGCTTTCTTCATCGGCCAGCAGGGTACTGAGTTCCCGACTCATGTCAAAATCCCGACGGGCCGAAGCCAGCACCCGGTTGTCACGGTTGCGCAACACCCGCAGATCCACCAGCAGCCGCTTCCCGGTCACGGTATATGTGCCCACCAGAACCGCCTGGGCCTCCTGGACGAAAGAAAGTTCGTCCATATCACGGGATAAGCCGTACTCGCCGTGCCGATCTTTTATCAGCATGGCCGGGGTTTTGCGCACATCCACCACCGCCAGGCCGGCCTGCTGCAACTCGCCCAGCAGCCGCTCCCCCAGCAGCCGCCCGAAAGAGGAAGTGGCGTAAAGATCCCGCAGGTTCACCGGGGTGCTGACCGCCAGGGTATAGCCCTCACGCAACTCCTCCCGGCCGGAGGCCAGCAGATCGGCCACCATGGCGCGCAAGACCCGGTCCGTCAACCCCCACTCCGGTGGCAACCCGACCACTCCCTCAGCGGGCTCAACCTCATCCTGCCGGGCAGCCTGGCGGGCCAGCTCCTCGGGCGAAAAAACCCGGCCGGTGCGATAGACATAGTCGGCGGGAATTTCATGGGGATAATTATAGTGGTAGTAATTGTGGGGCACCTCCACGGCGGCGGCGGAGCCCGCCGCGGTATGGTCGCCCACCGCCGAGCCGGCATAACCGCCGAGGAGCAGGCCGGCGGCCAGCAGGCCCAAACCTTTTTTCTGCAGTGTCATCATTTTGACCTCACCAGGCAAAATTTACCGTCTTACGGCTCAAAAGGATTAAAACTGTACTCCCGATAAACCGGCTCCAGACCTTGCCAGGCCGGGCCAAATTCAGCGGTCATGGGATTGTCGTCCCTGCCGGCCATTTCCCGGGCGGTCGGACCGGCCGGATAAACCACTGGCACCACGCTTTTTTCTTCCTCCTGCTGGCCGAACCTCAGGAAAGAGGGGCGCTTGTCAGCTTCCAGCAATGTTGACCGCAACCCCGCGCAACCGGCGGTCAACAGCAGCAACAGCATTACCACTATCAATACCAGCCCGGCCAGCCCCCTGCCGGTCAACTTTGTCGGCCAGGCAACGACTTTTCTCCAGTGCAACATCTTCCACCTCCTTTTGCGGTCCCGGCCGGGCGGCAGATATTGCCGCCCGCAGCACCAACCTTACGGTCACCGGGAGATATTGCAGATTCCATGCCAGGCCGCAAAAACGACCAGACTGAAATAGCCCTTTACCTCCCGGCCATGATCAGTTATATATTTATGGTTTGGCGGCGGGGTGCCGCCATGAGTTAAGCACGCGAATCATGTCAAGTTTCTTGACCGGGAGGAAGCAGTTATGGCGAGGATCACCGTGGAAGATTGCCTGCAGCAGATCGGCAATGAAAATCGTTTTGCCCTGATTCACCTGGCGGTGGAGCGGGTCAAACAGCATCGCCAGGGAGCACCCTTTCCCGAACGCTGCAAGAACAAGGAAATTGTTTGCACTTTGCGGGAAATCGCCAACGGCATGGTTAACTTCGACAATGTTCGGGGCTTGAAAAAACAACTGCAGGAACAAGCCGCGGTCACCGTCGACCAGGAAGCCGACACGCCCCCCGCGGCACCAGCCGCCGAAGCATAACCCCGGGGCAAGCGGTGCAGGGTCTACCCCGTGAGCGCTTCCCCAAAACTTCGCCAAAGATTTCCACAGCGTTATGGTAAACCGGCAGCAAAGCATGGACATTGATTACTACCAGACCCTGGGGGTTTCTTCCAATGCCTCCCGGGAGGAAATCAAAAAGGCCTACCGCAAGCTGGCCCTGAAGTATCATCCCGACCGCAACCCCGACGACAAAGAGGCGGAAGATAAATTCAAAATCGCCACCGAAGCTTACGAAGTCCTGGGCGACCTGGAAAAACGCAAGATTTACGACCGCTACGGGGTGGCCGGGTTGCGGGATAGCGGCTACAACGGCCCTGGCGGGTTCGACGATATCTTCAGCGGCTTCAGCGATATCTTTGGTGACCTTTTCGGTTTCGGCGGCCGCCGCGGCCCGCGCAACCACCGGGGGCCGATCCCCGGCCACGATCTGCGCTACGACCTGAACATCAGTTTTATGGAGGCGATATTCGGCGCCGAGAAGGAGGTCGAAATTCGCAAGCAAGACACCTGCTGGACCTGCGAAGGCTCCGGCCTGCGCCCCGGCTACCAGCCGGAAACCTGCACCACCTGTAAGGGGATGGGGCAGGTGCTGCAGGCCCAGGGTCCCTTTCGCATCCAGACCGCCTGTCCCCACTGCCGCGGCCAGGGCGCCGTAATCACCGAGCCCTGCCAGGACTGCCAGGGCCAGGGACTGGTTGAACGCCCCCGCAAGGTCACCCTGAAAATCCCCGCCGGGGTGGACAGCGGCGCCAGAATGCGGCTGCGGGGAGAAGGCGAAGGCGGCCGCCGGGGCGGGCCGGCGGGAGACCTCTACGTGATCCTCCACGTCGAGCCCCACAAATTTTTTCAGCGGGAAGGAGACCATATTTTCGCCACCATCCCGGTTTCCTTTTCCCAGGCGGCCTTGGGCTGCACCCTGGAGGTCCCCACGGTCCACGGGCCGGAAAAACTAAAAATTCCCGCCGGCACCCAGCCGGGCAAGCACCTGACCCTCTCCGGCAGGGGCGTGCCACGGCTGCGCGGGAGCGGCAACGGCGACATGATCTGCGAAATCAAGCTGGTGGTACCAGATCGGCTCAGCCGGCGCCAGAAAGAACTGCTGCGGGAATTTGCGGAAATTGAAGAAAAAAGCGACGAACAGAAAAAGAAGGGCGCCGGTTTTCTGAAAAAGTTCTTTCATTTATAGGTCGGCCAAGGCTATATGAGGGGTGCACGGTGAAGCAACAGGAAGACAAGCGGCCGCCAGGCGGCTTCACCCATTTCGACCAGGCGGGACGGGCCTGGATGGTGGATGTCGGCAACAAGCAGGACACCGCCCGGCAGGCCACCGCCGCCGGCCGGATAACCATGTCCGGCGAGGCCTACCAGTTGCTGAAAAGCGGTCGGGCCGGCAAGGGTGATGTGCTGGGCATCGCCCGGATCGCCGGGATCATGGCCGCCAAAAAGACAGGTGAGCTGATCCCCCTTTGTCATCCCCTGAACCTGAACCAGGTGACGGTGGATTTCCAGCTTGACGACCAGGCCAACGCCGTGGCGATTGAAGCCACCGCCAGCCTGGTCGGCAAAACCGGGGTTGAGATGGAGGCCCTCACGGCGGTATCTGTGGCGGCCCTGACCATTTATGATATGTGCAAGGCGGTGGACAAATCCATGACCATCGACAACATCCGCCTGCTTGCCAAGAGCGGCGGCAAAAGCGGGACCTACCAGGCCCGATAACCATCCTGTAACGGTTTGGCACGAGGAACGAGCATGGAGCAAAAAGATCGAGATTATTTTCGCAACAAGCTGGAAGAAATGCGCCAACAACTGCTCAGCGAGGCGGAGAAAACCATCCATGAGATGACCGACCACAGCGACAGCTACCCCGACCCCACCGATCGGGCCACCGCTGAAAGCGACCGCAGCTTCGAGTTGCGCATCCGGGATCGGGAACGCAAGCTGCTGGCCAAAATCAAAGAGGCCATCGCCCGGATCGATGACGACACCTACGGTATCTGCGAGGCCTGCGGCGACGATATTTCCCTCAAACGCCTGGAGGCCCGCCCGGTAACCACCCAGTGCATCGACTGCAAGACCAGGCAGGAAAACCAGGAAAAGGCCCAACAAGGAAGATAAAACAGCCATGCCGGAACTCCGCAAAGATCCGATCATCGGGCGCTGGATCATCATTGCCACCGAACGCGGCAAGCGCCCCAGTGATTTCATTATTGATCAAAGCAAAGCCAAAGGGGGCTTCTGCCCTCTCTGCCCCGGCAACGAAAACACCACCCCCCCGGAGGTGCTGGCCTACTCCGACAACCAGCAACGCCTGAAAAACCAGCCCGGCTGGAGCCTGCGGGTGGTACCCAACAAATATCCCGCCCTGGTGATCGAAGGCGACCTGAACAAGCAGGGCGAGGGTCTTTATGACCGGATGAACGGCATCGGGGCGCATGAAGTGCTCATTGAAACCCCGGATCACGCCGAAACCTTTACCTACTTGCCGCCGGAGCGGATGGTGCAGGTTTTCTGGGCCTACCGCGACCGCCTGGTGGACCTGGGCAAGGACGAGCGCTTCCGTTACGTGATGATCTTCAAAAACTTCGGCGCCGCCGCCGGGGCCTCGCTGGAGCATTCCCACTCGCAACTGGTGGCCCTGCCAATTCTGCCCCGGATGATCACCTCGGAGCTGGAAGGCAGCCTGTCGTACTACCGCTACAAGGAGCGTTGCGTTTTTTGCGACATCATTCACCAGGAACTGGAACAGGATATCCGGGTGGTGACCAAAAACGACAAGTTCCTGGCCATTGTCCCCTTTGCCCCCCGTTCGCCCTTTGAAATGTGGATTCTGCCCCGCAAGCACAGTTCATCTTACTGCAACTCGGACAATGAAACCTTTCGGGCGTTGACCGAAATTTTTTCCGAATGCCTGCGCCGGCTGGACAAATGCCTGCCCGATGTCCCCTACAACTTCGTGCTCCATGCCGCCCCCCTGCGATCACCGGCCCTGGAGCACTACCACTGGCACTTTGAGATCACCCCCAAGTTGACCATGATTGCCGGTTTCGAGTGGGGTTCCGGCTTCTACATCAACCCCGTGGCTCCGGAAGAAGCGGCCCGGTTCCTCCGGGAAGCAGAAATCGACTGACCTGACAAAGGAGCTGGACCATGAAGAAAATACTGCTGGTTGACGACGAAGAATCCATCCACCTGCTCTACCGCGAAGAACTGGAAGAAGAAGGTTTTGAAGTGCATTCGGCCCTCACCGGGGAAGAGGCCCTGGAACGACTGGGAATCGTCAAGCCGGACCTGATCATCCTCGACATCAACATGCCGGGCATGAACGGCATCGAGGCCCTGCGCCAGATCAAGGAAATCAACCCCTCCATTCCGGTGATCCTCTGCTCCGCCTACCAGGAATTCAAGCAGGACCTGGCTTCCTGGGCCTCTGAAGAGTACATCGTTAAATCCGCCGACCTGAGCGAACTTAAGGCCGCGGTCAAAAAATACCTCGCCTGAGCCGCGCCGGGATGCGGGATATTCAGGGCCAGCCGGATCACCGGCGGATCAACATCAGAAAGGTAGGGATCAAAAACATCTCCTACCCCATCAAGGTACTGGACCGGGCTCGCCGCAGCCAGCGCACCGTGGCCACGGTCAACATGTACGTCAACCTGCCCCACCATTTCAAGGGCACCCACATGAGCCGCTTTGTGGAGATTCTCAACCGCTTTCACGGCGAGATCAACCTTGAGAGTTTTCACCTTATTTTAGAGGAAATGAAAGAGCGGCTGCAGGCCGAGGCGGCGCACCTGGAAATCGAGTTCCCCTATTTTATCGCCGAAAACGATGTCCTCGGCCATGGCCCGGCGGAGGGGGCCGGCGGCGGCATCGGGGTGGGTAAATACCGCTGCCGGATGCATGGCTCGCTGGCCGACCGGGATGAACTGACCCTGGAGATCAGAATCCCCATTGCCCCACCCAAGCCGCCGGCCCATTGCAGCGGCCTGCCCCGCTCGCTGGGGCACTGGGGTTACGCCGACATCACCTTGCAGTTTAAGCGCTTTGTCTGGATCGAGGAGATCATCGAACTGGCGGCGGCCGTCACCCGCCACGATGTCTGCTGGCCTTCAGCCGACCAACCAGGCAGCGGCGACCCCGACAACGGCGAATGCGCCCTGGCGGTGGAAAACCTGGCCAGAGCGCTGGGGCGCAAATTGCAACAGCACCCGGATATTCGCTGCTTTGCTGTCCGGGTGGAAAACCTGGCCGCGGGCTTCAACACCTTTGCAACCATCAACAGTACGGCATAATACAACCATGACAGACACCGAAACAAGCGGAGAACTGCTGCTGGAAATCGGCGCCGAAGAAATTCCCGCCGGCTATCTCATGCCCGCCCTCAAAGCCTTGCAAGCCGGCCTGGCCCAAGGCCTGCGGGAGCATGAACTGGCATTTGGCGAAATCAACACCGGCGCCACCCCCCGCCGGCTGGCCGTCAGTGTCCAGGGACTGGCCGCACGCCAGCCCGACCGGGTGGAAGAAGCCATGGGGCCGCCTAAAAAGGCAGCCTTCGACGCCGACGGCAAACCCACCAAGGCCGCCCTGGGTTTTGCCTCCACCAAAGGCGTGTCGGTGGATGAGCTGCAGGTGGTTGCCACCCCCAAAGGGGAATATCTCCAGGCCCGGGTGGAACAGCCGGGGCGGGCCACCGCCGAGATCCTCAACGACCTGCTGCCCGGCCTGATCACCGGCCTGCCCTTTCCCAAGTCCATGCGCTGGGGCAACGGCAAAACCCATTTCGCCCGCCCCCTGCGCTGGCTGCTGGCCGTTTACCAGGGCCGCTCCCTGGCCTTCAGCCTGGAAGAGCTAAGCGCCGGTGACCACACCTGGGGGCACCGCTTTCTGGCCCCCCAGTCGATCCAGGCCACCACTTTCAGCACCTACCGCGATCAGCTTCGCCAGTACCAGGTGCTGGTGGACCCCGCTGAACGGCGCCAAGCCATGGTGGCGGAAATCAACCGGGCCGCCGCCGAGGCCGGCGGCCGCATCCTCCCAGACCCAGAACTGGAGGAAACGGTGACCAACCTGGTGGAGGCCCCTTTTGCCATCTGCGGCAGCTTCGCCGAGCGTTTTCTGCAACTGCCCCGGGAGGTGCTGATCACCTCCATGCGCGAGCACCAGAAATATTTTGCGGTGGTGGACGAGCAAGACAACCTGCAACCCCGTTTCGTGGCGGTTAACAACACCCGGGTCAAAGATCCCGCCGTGGGGGCCGAAGGGCACCAGCGGGTGTTGCGAGCCCGGCTGGAAGATGCCTTCTTCTTTTTCAACGAGGACCAGCAGCGCCCCTTAAGCCAACTGGCCGGACGCCTTAACGGCATTATCTTCCAGCACCAACTGGGCACCATGGCCGATAAAACCGCCCGCCTGGAACAACTGGCCGGGCGCCTGGCCGACGAATTTGCCCCGGAACTGAGCGCCGCCGTCCGCCGGGCCGCCCAGCTCTGCAAGGCCGACCTGCTGACCAGCATGGTGGATGAATTCCCCTCGCTGCAGGGCAACATCGGCCGTGATTACGCCCGGCGCCAGGGAGAGAGCGAAGAGGTGGCCGAGGCCCTCTACAGCCACTACCTGCCCCTGCGGGCCGGCGGCCAACTGCCCCAGGACCGGACCGGCGCCCTGCTGGGAATTGCCGACCGGCTGGACACCCTGGCCGGCTGTTTCGGCATCGGCCTTAAGGTGACCGGCGCCGCCGACCCCTTCGGCCTGCGGCGCCAGGCGGTGGGCCTGATCCACCTGCTGCTGGGGCATAAACTCAAGCTGCCTCTCAAGCCCTGGATTGAGACCGCCCTGTCGCTTTATGACTGCCAGTTGCAAGAGCAACCGGCCGCGGCCCGAGACCGCCTGCTGGAGTTCATCAAAGGACGCCTGGCCAATGATCTCACCGGCCGCGGCCTGCCGGCGGAGGCGGTGGAAGCGGTACTCAGCGTCGATTTCCAGGAGGTAAACGACTGCCAGGCCCGCATCGAGGCCCTGGTGGCGGTCAGCTCTCAACCGAGCTTCACCCTGCTGGCCGGCTCCTTTAAGCGGGTCAACAACATCATCAAAGACAACCGCGACGACCGTATCGACCCCCAACTGCTGCAGGAACCGGCGGAAAAAGAACTGGCGGCGGTGTTGGCCCGGGTAACCGCCGCCGCCGCTCCTCTGCTGCGAGACGGCGCTTACCGGCAGACCCTGGAGCATATCCTGACCATGAAAGAGCCCATCGACCGGTTTTTCGACCAGGTGATGGTCATGGCCGAGGATGAGCAGTTAAAACGCAACCGCCTGGCCCTGCTCACCGCCATCGCCGCCCTGTTTCGTCGGGTGGGCGACTTCTCCCGCATGTACGCCCTGCAAAAATAAAATTCAACAGCGAAGCTCACGGGGTACCCCGGCCATGAAACAAGACGAGTAAAACCTGGACGGGGCCACGGCAACCGGTAGCGGCTGGTTCGCTGGCGGCCGGGCGCATGGACGCGCAGGAGGCCGCCAGCGCCTCGGAGGCGGGCAGGATGCCCGCCGAGAATGAGCCGCTACCGGTTGCCGTGGCCCCACCCCGTTGCAACAACCAACGACTTTTCCGCACCCAACAGGTACCCCGTGAGCGTATACCACCAAAAGGAGAACAGATGAAAATAACCTTCTTCGGCGCCGCCGGCACCGTTACCGGCTCCCAGCACCTGATCGAAGTAAACGGGCAGCGCCTGCTGCTGGACTGCGGCCTGTTCCAAGGCAAACGCAAGGAATCATTCGAGCTCAACCGCCGGGGTTTTTGTGATGCCCGCAGCCTGGACGCCCTGATCCTCTCCCATGCCCATATTGACCACTCCGGCAACATTCCCTGCCTGGTCAAAAACGGTTTTACCGGCGATATCATCTGCACCCCGGCCACCCGCGATCTCTGCGCCATCATGCTGATGGACAGCGCCCATATCCAGGAACAGGATGTGCAGTTCGTCAATAAACAGCGGGCCAAAAACGGCCAGCACCTTTTTGAACCGCTCTACGAAAAGGAAGATGTGGTCCGGGCCATGGGCCAGTTCATCGGCATCAGCCCCAAGCGCCAAAAGGAGATCCTGCCCGGCATTTATCTGACTTTCACCGAGGCCGGCCATATGCTGGGCAGCGCCAATGTGGTGCTGGATATTTATGAGGATGGCGCCGGGGATAATGGCGGCGAAAAAGAGGGCCGGGGTCGCCACCGGCGGCTGATCTTCAGCGGTGACATCGGCCGCCCCGGCATTCCCATTATCCGCGATCCGGCCCAGCTTTCCGAAGGGGCGGACATTTTAATTATGGAAAGCACCTACGGCCACCGTAGCCACCAGCCCTACCCGGATTCGGAACGTGAGCTGGAGCGGATCGTCAACGAAACCTACCAGCGCGGCGGCTGCCTGCTGATTCCCGCCTTTGCCGTGGGCCGCACCCAGCAGCTGGTCTACGCCCTGCACAAGCTCTACCTCGACAACGCCATCCCCGAGGTGCCGATTTACGTAGACAGTCCACTGGCCACCCGGGCCACCGATATTTACCGCCTGCACCCGGAGGCCTACGACCGGGAGATCCGGGATTTCATCCTCAAGGGTAATCACGACAACCCTTTCGGCTTCGACACCCTGCGCTACACCCAGTCGGTGGGCGATTCCAAACAGTTGAACGCGCTGAAGAAACCGGCGGTGATTATCAGCGCCAGCGGTATGATGGAAGGCGGCCGGATTTTGCACCACCTGCGCAATCGGGTCAGCGACCCCAGAAACACCATCCTGGTCACCGGCTGGCAGGCCCCCAACACCTTGGGGCGCAAAATCGTGGAAGGGCAGGAAACGGTCAAGGTGTTCGGTGAAGAGTTCCCTTTGCAGGCCAAAGTGGAACAACTCACCGGCTTCAGCGGCCATGCCGACCGGGAGGGCCTGCTAGCCTGGGCCGGGGCCATGGAAAAAAAACCATCCCACACCTTCCTGGTCCACGGCGAAGCGGAGGCCACCCAGGCACTGGCCTCCGCCCTGCAGGAAGAACTGGGCTTCAGCAACATCGAGATCCCGGAGCTTTACCAGGAGTTTGATATATAACCGGCCCGACTCCTCCCCGTTAGCCCCTGGGCTTGATCAGGCCAGGATAGATTCAGCCAGCACCTGCGCCAGCACTCGATTAAAGCCGGCGGGATCTTCCATTTGCAGGAAGTGGCCGGCGCCGGGGACGATGGTTTCCCCAACGAAGGGAGCGCAACGCTGACGGGCTGATTCCGGAATCAGGGCGCCGTTGATGGCGTGCAGCGGGATCTGCAGTTCGGCGAAGGCCGGGGCCGGATTCCAGTTGAGCAGATCGCGCCAGAGGGGCAAGGCCCAGGCCGGATCGGCCTGGGACATCTCCCGGATCAGTTGCCGTTTCAGCTCCAGCGGGGTGGCGGCGGTGGAGGTCTGCTCCACCAGGCCGGCGATGGCGGCAGGGAAATCGTCGGCAAAGGGGGCGAAGATGTTCTCCACCACTTCCGGGGCCAACCCGCCATAATCAATAACAAAGGTATCGACCAAAACCACGGCGGCGGCCAGACCCGCAAGCTGCCGGGCGGCCTCCATAGCCACCGCCCCGCCCATGGAGTGGCCCACCAGAATCACCTGGCCGGCCTTAAGCTCTTTGGCCCCGGCCGCCACATCGGCGGCCAGCCCGCTTACCGTCCAGGTTTCCCGCTCTCCGGGGCTGGAATGGCCATGCCCCGGCAGGTCGATGGCCGCCACCGCCTGCCGGCGGCCAAAAAAGCTGATCTGGGGCGCCCAGTAGCTCCGGCGGCAGGTCCAGCCATGCACAAACAGCAGCAACGGTTCGCCCGCCCCCAGGCAGTCGCAGGCCAACGGGGTGCCGTCATGCCCCCGCAGGGTGCAACCGGTCGGCTCGGTCAGCGGCTCACTAATCACAGACATGTTCCTCCTCAAGCAATAATTTCAGAATTTTCAGGCCTGACCAGCAATTGATATCGCTGGTTATAGCTAGCCGGAAAGTTCGGGGTCAGCGGCGGCGGGCCGGGCCGGCGAGCAGCAGCTTGATCAGGGCCGCCTGGCTGCCGGCGCCGGTCTTAAGAAAAATCGACTTGATGTGGGAGCGCACCGTATGCAGGCTGAGGTGGCAGCGCCTTGCCACCGACGCCGGCTCGGGGGTCACCGCCAGCGCCCGGGCCACCCGGATCTCCGCTTCCGATAACGCGTAAAGACGGCGCAACCGCTCCGGGTCAATTACCAGGCCGCCTTCAGGGTCATAAAAATAGACCGCCACATGGGCCGGGGGCTCACCCACCACCACCGGCACCTCGGGGTGAATGGGGCGTACCAGCAGTTGCCGACCCAGCCCGTCGGCCGACGGTATCTCCACCGTGCCGCCGTCATCATCAAACAAGCGGCTGGCCGCCGCCTGCAGACTTGATCGGAGCACCTTCTGCAGCCGCTGGTCAGCCTGCTCGTCGCCCAAGCGCAGGCGCCCATCCCGACTGGTAAGCCAGCCGCCGCCCAACAGTTCCTCGGCCCCGGGCGTGGTGTAAACCACCCGCAGTTCGTGGTTCAACAGCACAAAGGGCAGGGTTTCCCGCCCTGCCGCCAGGGCCACTGCCTCGTCCCGGGCCCGGCCGGCCGCTACCTGCCCGGCCAGCACCAAAGACTGCTGCAGATGGGGCACAAAGTCGTTGATAAATTCGGTTTCCGCCTCGCTGTAATGCCCCTGCCCCCGGGTACGCTGAATCAGCAGTTGCACCGAGCGCTCGTCATCCTGGTAAACGGTGCCGCAAAGTCCGTGATGGATATTCTGCGGCCCGGCCCATTCGTTGAAAAACTCGGTGCGGTAATAATCCGGCTGCCGGCAACTGAAATGCAGGTAGGTGGAATAGAGCCGGCCCGGTTCTTTGCGCCGCAATTCCGGGCGCCAGGGGCAGGCATTGACGTAGTACTGAACATAGCGCCGATGATAGTCATCGTCGATATTGAGTTTGAAACTGGAAAGCACCTGGTCGGCGCCGGCATTGAGCAACAGCAGCCGGGCCGAGCGGGATTGGCTGAGCCCCACCAGTTCGCGCAAAAAGGTCATCCAGCCGGCGGGATCGGTGATCGTGGCATAAATGCCGGCGATCAGACGCTCCCGCTCGCGCCACAGGTTAAATTCTTTTGCAGCTTTAATCCCGCTACCCATGACCGGATTAACTCGGCAGTGGCGCTTCACGGCGCCGTTACAATCAATGCCCCGCAGGCTTACTTCCGGGAACATCACCAGGCCGGGGCGGCACTATGTGACACACTACTGATGACAAGTATTATTTACAAGTCAGCGCATACTTTCATGATACGCTCGAGCCGCCGGCCGGTCAACAGAAAAAGCGACATTACAAAAAGATACCGCAACACTCAGGAGGGGACAATGATATCATGAGTAATCAAGGCCGTGGTTACCTCGGCAAGGGGCAGGCCGATGACATTGCTCACCGAACCCTCGATCTTGGCCACCAGCGCCCCACCCCGGCCTTGAACCCCGTAGGCGCCGGCTTTGTCCAGCGGTTCGCCGGTGGCCACATAGGCACGGATCAGCGCCGGGTCAAGCTCGGCAAACCACACCCGGGTCGACACCGCCGCCACCGCCTGCTCCCGGCCCCTGCACAAGGCAAAAGCGGTCCAGACCGTATGCTCCCGGCCACTCAAGGCCGCCAGCATGGCCTCGGCCTGCCCCGCGTCGGCAGGTTTGCCCAGAATTCGGTCTTCCAGGACCACCACCGTATCCGCCCCCAGCACCCAGGCCTCCGGAAACCCGGGCGCCACCGCCGCGGCTTTCTCCAGAGCCAGGCGGCGGGCAAAGTCAGCCGGCCCCTCCCCCGCCCCGGCCACCTCGGCAATAGCCGCGACCGCCACGGTAAACTCAAGCCCCAGCTCAGCCAGCATCTCCCGCCGCCGAGGCGAACCGGAAGCCAAAACCAGAGGTTGCAAATTCCTAAACATCAATCACCAAATAAGATGGCCTCGCAAAAAACCGCCAAAAGAGTTAGTCGGTAAACGCTCGCAGGGTCAAGCAAATCGCTTACATACAAAAAGGACGGCAATGACGACAAGCGTTCAGCAGTGCCGCAGATTTTCGCAAGCAGTCACGGCAATTATAGCAGCGCTATATTGCCGTGACTGATCGCGGAAAGATGCGGTGCTGATGAGCGCTTGCCGTTATTGCCGGGAGGCCCAATTCAGCAACCCCCCGGCCAATAAAATTTCCCGGTGGCGGGGGGAAACCTCCAGGCGCACCGGAATCTGCCGGCTGCCGGCCTCCAGCGTCAGCTTTTCCGCCCCGGCCGCCAACTGCTCGCACAGGCCGGGAATGCGCACCGCTTCACCCTGGGCCAGCTGGTCGTAATCGGCCGGGTCGGCAAAGGTTAACGGAATAATCCCGAAGTTGATCAGGTTGGCCTTGTGGATGCGGGCGAAACTCTTGACCAGCTTGACCTCAACCCCCAGGTAGCGGGGCGCCAGGGCCGCGTGTTCCCGCGACGAGCCCTGGCCGTAGTTGTCGCCGCCCACCACCAGGCCGGGGCCACGCTCCCGGGCCCGCTTAACGAAATCAACATCCACCGCCTCGTAAACAAACTCGCTGATGGCCGGCACGTTGCTCCTCAGCGGCAGCACCCGGGCCCCGGCAGGCATGATATGGTCGGTGGTGATGTTGTCTTCCACCTTGAGCAGCACCTCACCCTGCCAGTCGGCGGGGGGAGCTTTAAAAGCGGGAAAGGGGGCGATGTTGGGCCCGCGGACGATCTCCACCGCCGCACCATCGCCAGCAGAGAGGGGCGGCTCGATACGGGAATCACCGGGAAGATACTTTTGCGGCATGGCAAAGTGGGGATATTCGCCCAGCTCCCGGGGGTCGGTGATTTTACCGGTAATCGCCGCCGCCACCGCCACCTCAGGGCTGCAAAGATAGACCTGATCATCTTTGGTACCGCTGCGCCCCGGGAAGTTGCGGGGGAAAGTCCGGAGCGAGATGGCCCCGGTGGGCGGCGCCTGGCCCATTCCGATGCAGCCCAGGCAGCCGGCCTGGTGCACCCGGGCGCCGGCCTTGACCAGAGTCAGCATATCGCCTTGGGCGGTGAGGTTTTCCAGCACCTGACGGCTGCCGGGGTTAATCTCAAAGCTCAGATCCCGGCTCACCTCCCTGGTTTCCAGGGTCTTGGCCACCACCATCAAATCGCGCAACGAGGAGTTGGAACAGGACCCCACCAGCACCTGGGCCACCGGCTTGCCGGCCACTTCCCGCACCGGCACCACGTTGTCCGGCGAAGAGGGGCAGGCAATCAGCGGCTCCAAAGCACCCAGATCAATCTCCATCACCTCGTCATACTCGGCGTCGGGGTCGGCCACCAGCTCCACAAAGCCCTCTTCCCGGCCCTGACTGGCCAGAAATTCGCGGGTGTTGGCATCGGAGGGAAAGACCGAGCTGGTGGCCCCCAGCTCGGCGCCGAAGTTGGTGATGGAGGCCCGGTCGGTCACCGACAGTTCGGCCACGCCGGGACCGAAGTATTCCATCACGTAACCCACCCCACCTTTAACTGACAACCGTCGCAGCACCTCCAGCAGCACGTCCCGGGCCGACACCCACGGCGAGAGCTTGCCGGTGAGCTTGATCCCGTAGACCTTGGGCATTACAAGATAAAACGGCTTGCCGGCCATGGCCATGGCCACATCCAGGCCCCCGGCCCCCATGGCCAGCATGCCCAGACCGCCGCCGGTGGGGGTATGGCTGTCGGAACCCAGCAGGGTCTTGCCCGGCAGCCCGAAACGTTCCAGGTGAACCTGGTGGGAAATGCCGTTGCCCGGCGGCGAAAAATAGAGGCCGAATTTGCGGGCCACGGATTGCAGAAAGCGGTGGTCGTCGGCGTTACGGAAATCCGACTGGATCAGGTTATGATCGACATAGCAGACCGACAATTCGGTTTGCACCCGGGGAATCCCGATGGCCTCGAACTCCAGGTAAGCCATGGTGCCGGTGGCATCCTGGGTTAAGGTTTGGTCAATGCGAATGCCGATTTCCTGCCCTTTCACCAACTCACCTTCCACCAGGTGGGCGGCAAGAATCTTTTCCGTAACCGTCTGTCCCATGCTGTTGCTCCCCGTCTTGGTCTTCATCACAGTAGGCCGGCCCGCACCAAAAAACGGACCGGCCGGATAATTCGCCACACAAAACCGTTGACTATTACCATATCTCCCACCTTTTGTACATCACCTGCCTTAGCCCCTCGGGTCAAAGTCAAATATCCGCCCGGGTCAAAAAAATGACCGCGCCGGAGCAGCCGGCCGCGCCCTTTTCTTTTTGGCCCGGCCGGCAGGAAATCGTTGAATAACGGGAAAATCGACGGTACAGTGGCAACTGTTTACGGTCAGCGGCACGCCCTTTGCAACACCACCCGACCGGAACAGGGACAACTTTAAAATCCGTTTTATGGAGGCATCCATGGCCGAAGAAAAAGAAGCCCCCGACAATGAAGAAGAGGTGCCGCAAAAGAAGTCCAAGACCCTTTTTTTCATTATTGTCGGCGTTGCTCTGCTGCTGCTGGCCGGCGGCGGTTTTTTCACCTACACCACCTTCCTGGCGCCACCGCATGATGAAGACGCCCGGGAACCGCTGGGGGAAATGTTTGCCCTGGAACCTTTTGTAGTCAACCTGGCCGACCCCACCGGCAAGCGGTACTTGAAGGTGCAGATTGCCCTGGAGCTGGAAAGCGAGCGGGCGGTGGAAAACGCCAAACGGGCCGAGCCCAAGCTGCGGGACACGGTGATTACCATGCTCACCGCCCTCTCGTTTGAAGAAGTTATGACCCCGGAAGGAAAAATCCGCATCCGGGATGAATTGCTGGGACGCTTCAATGTGGTTATGCGCCCGGATCGGGTGCGTAATATTTACTTCACCGAATTCGTGGTACAGTAACCCATGGCGGAACAAATTCTCAGCCAGGACGAGGTCGATGCCCTCCTCAAGGGGATCTCCGGCGGCGAAATCGAAGAACCCGAAGAGGCGGCGGAAACCGATGGGTTGGGCTATACCCCCTACGATTTCACCCGCCAGCAGCGCATCGTCCAGACCCGGATGCCGGCCATGGACGCCATCAGCGACGCTTTCATGCGGAGCATGCGCAACTCGCTGGCCTCGGCCCTGCGCCGGATTCTCGACGTTACCGCCGTACCCATGGAACTGGAGCGCTTCGGGGCCTTTGTCCGCACCCTGCCGGTGCCCAGCAGCCTGCAGATTTTCAAAATGGCCCCCTTCCGGGGACACGCCCTGATCGTTTTAGAGCCGCGCCTGGTCTTTAACCTGGTGGAAAGCTTTCTGGGGGGCAGCGGCTCCCGCAATGTGCGCATTGAAGGCCGGGACTTCACCGCCATTGAACAACGCCTGATCCGCCGGGTGGTCAACCTGCTGCTCACCGACATGGAAAAGGCCTGGTATTCATTGCAGCCGCTGAAGGTGCAGTACGTACGCAGCGAAATCAACCCGCAATTTGCCAAGATCTGCCAGCCCGAAGACGTGGTCATCATCAACCGCTACGAGGTCGATATGGACCGGGCCGTGGGCAGCATCACCACCTGTATCCCCATGAGCAACCTGGAATCGGTGCGAAACCGGCTGATGACCACCTTCCAGCGCGAGCAGAGCGAAGAGGATATCGCCATCCAGCGCACCATCACCGAAAACATCAAAAACGCCGAGGTGGAGTTCAAGGTGGAACTGGGCCGCACCACGGTCCCGGCCCGGGAGATCATCAACCTGCAGGTGGGCGACACCCTGACCCTGGACCGCCGCACCGACGAACAACTGCCGGTATTCGTGGCCAGCAAGCGCAAATACATGGCCACGCCCGGCGTGCACCGGAAGAACAACGCCGTGCTGATCAAGAAAAAAGTTCTGGACCCCAACCGCGACTGAGACAGGAGAGAAAGCGATGGCAGACGAGGCAACCACCAACAAACCGGAAGAAGCTGGCGACGACTGGACTTCGGCCCTGGCCGACCAGAACGACAAACCGGACTTTGACGAGCTTTCGGCCGATGCCGGCAGCCCCGCCCCCTCCACGGCGTCCACCGGCAGCCAGAACCTCGATTTCCTGCTTGACGTGCCGCTGGAGGTCAGCGTCGAGCTGGGTCGCACCAGCATGATCATCAACAAAATGCTGCAACTGACCCAGGGGTCGGTAATCGAACTGGACAAGGCCGCCGGCGAGCCGGTGGAGATTTTTGTCAATCAGAAGCTGATGGGCAAAGGCGAAGTGGTGGTGGTTAACGAACGTTTCGGCATCCGGGTGACGGAGATCATCAGCCAGGCCGACCGGATCAAAAACATCGGCTAATACCCATGCCCAACCATCGCACCAGCATAAAACCGCTGTTCGTAAGCGAACAGCCGCACCGCATCTTCGGGCGATCAGCCAGGCTTACGTACAGGGGGTACGCGGCGCCTGGCTACTTGCCCGAACCTGCGGCACGGCTGTTCGCTTACGGCCCGTTATGCTGGCAGGTTAGTACCCCTGGTGAACGGTTACAGTTACGGCGGCGGCCCCTGTGGTCCACCCTGCCGTTGCTGCTGCTGTATGTGCTGCTGGTTATGCTGTGGCCGGCCCCGGTCGTTGCTGCCGGCGACACCGGGGCAACCGCTCTCATGGCCCCGAAAGCCGAGCAGGAAGCAACGGTGGCCGACCAACCCCAAAAGCTGCCGGCAGCAGCGACCGCAAACGACCAGCCCCAGCCGGTTGCCGACGACCCCTGGGCGGCCGACTACTACCAGCACCAGGAAGGGGAAGTGTTCTCCCCCACCATGTCGCTGCTCAAGGCCTTCGGGGTGCTGCTGCTGATGATCGGCCTGATGCTCTTTGTGGCCGCCCTGCTCAAGCGGCTGGGCTTCGGCCAGGGCGGGTTCCGGGGGCAGGGCGAACTGATACGGGTTATCGAGACCCGCTCCGTCGGCCCCAAAAAATATCTTGCGGTGGTGGAGGTTGGTGGCGAGTTTTTATTGCTGGGCATCGGTGACCAGCAGATCAACCTGCTGACCAGGCTGGAAAATGATGAGTTGATCCGCCAGAGCCAGGCCACCGGCGCCGGTGGCCCCGGCAGTTCCGGCCCCGGCGGCTTTGCCGGCCTGCTGGCCGGGGCTCTAAAACAGCGCCGGGAGCGAAAGGACTGAGCCATGTTTAAAGTTCTTTTAGCCCTTGCCATCCTGCTGCTGCCCGCCTCGGCTCTGGCCCAGCAGGGCATCCCCTTGCCCAGCATCCAGATCGGCATCGAGGAGGCCACCAGCCCCCGGGAAGTATCGGTGCTCATCGAATTGCTGCTGGTCTTCACGGTCCTGGCCATGGCCCCGGCCATCCTGCTGATGATGACCTGCTTCACCCGCCTGATCGTGGTCTTTTCCTTTCTGCGCAACGCCATCGGCACCCAGCAGATGCCGCCCAACCAGGTGCTGGTGGGGCTGGCCATGTTTCTCACCCTGTTCATCATGGCGCCGGTCTTCTCCCAGATCAACCAGACCGCCATCGGCCCTTACATGGAAGAAGAAATCGGCGCCGAAGAAGCCCTGCAACTGGCCGCGGAACCGATCCGGGAATTCATGTTCAAACAGACCCGAGAAAAGGACCTGGAGCTTTTTCTCGGGCTGGCCCGGGCCCCCCGGCCCCAGACCAAGGATGATGTCCCCACCCACATCCTGATTCCGGCCTTTATGATCAGCGAGCTGAAAACCGCCTTTACCATCGGTTTCGTGCTCTTTCTGCCCTTTCTGGTGATCGACATGGTGGTGGCCAGCGTACTGCTTTCCATGGGCATGATGATGCTGCCGCCGATTATGGTGGCGCTGCCCTTTAAAATCCTGCTCTTTGTCCTGGTGGACGGCTGGTATTTGATTGTGGGTTCGTTAGTCAGAAGCTTCGGCTAGGAGGTTGTTGCTATGAGTCCGGCGGACGTGGCGGTTTTGATCCAGCAGGCGGTGAAGGTTACCCTAACCCTGGCCGGCCCCATTTTGGGCATGGGCATGGCGGTGGGGCTGACCATCGCCCTGTTCCAGGCGGTTACCCAGATCCAGGAAATGACCCTGACCTTTGTACCCAAGATCTTCGCCGTCCTGCTCACCGTCCTCTTTCTGGCCGGCTGGATGATCACGGTCATGGTGGACTACACCCACAACCTGATCGTCAGCATCCCCGGCCTGATCAGATAAGCGATAACCGGGCACCACTGAAATAAGCTTATGGTAGACGCGGCTCTGCTCAACTGGACCATTGACCAGCTCATGCGGGTGCTGATTGTAATGACCCGGGTCGGTCCCCTGCTGTTTCTGATGCCGGTCTTAAGCGCCCGCGGGGTGCCGGCCCAGGTCAAGATCCTGCTGGTGGTAATGACCTCGCTGGTGCTGGCGCCGGTGGTACCGGTGAGCAGTGCCGACCTGCCGGACACCGCGGTGGGTTTCGGGGTCTTTGCCGCCCTTGAAATCACCTTCGCCGCCATTCTGGCGCTGTTTGCCCGCTTTGTCTTCTCGGCGGTGGAAACCGCCGGCCAGGTGGTGGGGGTGCAGATGGGCATGGGCATGGCCGGGGTCATGGACCCCCAGTTCGGCAACCAGGTCTCACCGGTGGGGATGCTCTGGAGCGTGGCGGCCATTTTGCTCTTTCTGGCCATTGACGGCCACCATCTCTTTTTCGCCGCCATGGTCAGAAGCTACCAGTGGGTGGGCCCCGGCCAGCTGGCGGCGGTAAGCCATTTGACCTACCAGGGCATGATGGACGGGGCGGCCCAGATGTTCGTGCTGGCCATCAAGATCATGGCCCCGGCCAGCGCCACCCTCTTTTTTTCCCACGTGGGCATGGGGATCATCGCCAAAACGGTACCCCAGATCCCCATCCTCATCGTGGGCATGCCCATGAACATCGCCCTGGGGATGATGATGGCGGGGCTCTCCATGGGTTATTTCGTGCCGGTGATGCTGAATCACTTCGAAATGCTGCATCGCCTGCTGCCGCGCATCGGGGCCGGGCTGGGGTAATCCACCCCCTTACCGGGAAAGCCTGGCAACAGCCAAAGACAGGCATAACAACAGTCAAGGGCAAGCAGGATGGCCGAAGAGCAATCCGGGCAAGAGAAAACTGAAAAACCCACCGAACGGCGACTGCTGGAGGCCCGCAAGAAGGGGGATGTGGCCAAGAGCATGGAGGTGCCTTCGGCGGCAGTGCTGCTGGCCGGGGTGATCGTGCTCTACTTCACCGGGGAGCGGATGTTCAACCAGGTCACCGGCATGATGCAGTTTTACCTGGGTAACCTGGACACCCTGAACCTAAGCCCCGGCAACATGCCGGCCATCTCCCGCCAAGCCCTGATCAGCATCTTCGACGTGCTCTGGCCGCTGATGCTCACCGTCTTCATCGTTGCCCTGCTGGCCAACTATATGCAGATCGGGGTGCTTTTCACCACCGAAAAGATGAAGCCCAAGCTGGAAAAAATCGACCCCTTAAAAGGGTTTGGTCGCCTTTTTTCCAAGCAGGCCCTGGCCAACTTCTTTAAATCCATGGCCAAAATGGGCGTGGTGGGTTATGTCGCTTACAGTGAGGTAAAAAGGGCGCTCAATGAAATCCTGCCGCTGATGGACAAGGCCCCCTACCCCATCGTCATGTTCATGACCGAAACGGCCTTCTGGATCTTTTTGAAGTGCGCTCTGGCCATCGCCATCATCGCCGCCATTGATTACGCTTTCCAGCGCTGGCAGTTCATGGAAAAGATGAAGATGACCAAGCAGGACATGAAGGACGAGGGCAAGCAGACCGAGGGCGACCCCCACGTCAAGGGGCGGATCCGGGCGATCCAGACCGAAATGGCCCGCAAGCGGATGATGGCCGAGGTGCCCAAGGCCGACGTGGTGGTCACCAACCCCACCCGGCTGGCCATTGCCATCAAGTACGACGCCCTCACCATGCCGGCCCCCAAGGTGCTGGCCAAAGGCGCCGGGGTGGTGGCCGGTAAAATCAGGGAGATCGCCCAGGAGCATGAGGTGCCCATCGTGGAAGACAAACCCCTGGCCCAGGCTTTGTACCAAACGGTGGAGATCGACCAGACCATCCCCGAGAACCTCTTCCAGGCGGTGGCGGAAGTACTGGCCTACGTCTATAACCTGAGAAAGTAAACCACCATGGCGGAAGCGGAACAAAAAGCAGGCGGCATCGATTTCAAAGCACTGGCGGCGGAAGCGCCCAGCATGGCGGTGGCCCTGGGGGTGGTGGCGGTACTGGCGGTAATGATCCTGCCGTTGCCCACCTTTGTCCTTGACCTGCTGCTGAGCACCAACCTCACCATCGGGCTGGTGATTCTGCTGATCGCCATGTACAACCAAAAACCGCTGGATTTCTCCTCTTTCCCGGCGGTGCTGCTGGTCACCACCCTGTTCCGGCTGTCGTTGAACATCGCCTCCACCCGCCTGATCTTGCTCCAGGGCCACGAGGGTCCCGGCGCGGTGGGCCAGGTGATCCAGGCCTTCGGCACCTTCGTGGTGGGGGGCAATTACGCGGTTGGTATCATCATCTTCCTGATCATGGTACTGATCAACTTCATCGTCATCACCAAAGGTGCCGGCCGGATTGCCGAGGTGGCGGCCCGCTTCACCCTGGATGCCATGCCCGGCAAGCAGATGGCCATCGATGCCGACCTTAACGCCGGCCTGATCAACGAGGAAGAGGCCAAGGCCCGGCGCAAGGAGATCTCCCAGCAGTCGGAATTTTACGGCGCCATGGACGGTGCCTCCAAGTTCGTGCGCGGCGAGGCCGTTGCCAGCCTGGTGATCATGGCCATCAACATCATCGGCGGCCTGATGATCGGGGTTTTCATGATGCAGATGAGCGCCGGCGACGCCGCCGTCACCTACACCCTGCTGACCATCGGTGACGGCCTGGTGGCCCAGATCCCGGCCCTGGTCATCTCCACCTCCACCGGTATCATCGTCAGCCGGGCGGCCAGCGACCAGAGCATGGGCAAGGAGTTTGCCCGCCAGTTCGGCATGCAGCCCCAGGCCCTGGGCGTGGCCTCGGGCATTGTCATGCTGCTGGGCCTGGTACCCGGCCTGCCCACCCTCCCTTTCATCTCCTTGGGCTGCATCATGGGCGGCCTGGCCTGGCTGGCCTACCAAAAAAGCGGCGAGGCGGCCCTGGAGGAGGAGGAAGAAGCGGCGGAAAAACGGCGCCAGGAAGAGGCCGGCCCGGAACCGGGCTCGCCGGAGGCGGTGGAGGCCCTGCTCCCTCTGGACACCCTGGAGCTGGAGGTGGGCTACGGCCTGATCCCGCTGGTGGATGAGAACCAGCAGGGCGACCTGCTGGAGCGCATCCGGGCCATCCGCCGCCAGTTTGCCACCGAAGTGGGGATGCTGATCCCGCCGCTGCACGTGCGGGACAACCTGCAACTTAAACCCGACGAATACGTGCTCCAGCTCAAAGGGGTGGAAATCGCCCGCGGCGAGGTGATGATGGGCCACCTGATGGCCATGGATTCAGGAGCGGCCAAACGGGAACTCGATGGTATCCCCACCACCGAACCGGCCTTCCAGCTACCGGCGGTGTGGATCACCGAGGAGGCTCGAGAAGAGGCCCAGGTGGCCGGCTACACGGTGGTGGACCCCTCCACCGTGATCGCCACCCACTTAACCGAAGTGCTGCGGGCCAACGCCCACGAACTGCTGGGGCGCCAGGACACCCAGAAACTGCTCGACAACCTGGCCAAGACCCATCCCAAGGTGGTGGAAGAACTGGTACCGGGCCTGCTCACCCTGGGCGGCATGCAGAAGGTGCTGCAAAATCTGCTGCGGGAACGGGTCTCCATCCGTGATTTGCTCACCATCTGTGAAACCCTGGCCGACAACGCCGGCCGCAGCAAAGACCCGGATCTGCTCACCGAATTCGTGCGCCAGAAACTGGCCCGCTCCATCGTCAGCGGCTATGTGGACCAGGAGGGTACCCTGTCGGTGCTGACCCTGGCGGCCAAGACGGAAGACATCATCCGGGAGAGCCTGCAACAGACCGACCAGGGGGTTTATCTTAACCTGGAACCGAACCTGGCACAGCATTTGCTTGAACAGATCCAGCAGGCGTCCGAACAGGCGGCCAACGACGGCTACCAGCCCATCATTCTCTGCTCACCCGCCATCCGCCGCCACCTGCGGCGCCTGCTGGAACGTTTCATGCCCCACGTGATGGTGCTCTCCCACAACGAGGTCACCACCCAGACCAGGATCCGGTCTTTGGGGACCATTGAAATCAACCCCAAAAAGTAACGGTAACGCAAGCCCATGAAAGTCAAACGCTTCGAAGCTCCGGACACCAAAAGCGCCCTGGCTCTGGTCAAGGATGAATTGGGGCCGGATGCGGTCATTCTCTCGACCAAAACCCTGCCCCGGGAGCCGGGCCGAGCCCCGGTGGTAGAAGTGGTGGCGGCGGTGGACTTCGCGGTGGAGAACGTGGTGCCCCGCGCACACTTATCGCCGGCCGCCCCCGCCGTGCGCCGCGGGGCCTGGCGGCCACCGGTGGTCGACCGGCAGGGGCGGCCGGCCGCCTTAAGCGCCGATGCCGAACCGGCGGCCGGCGTCAACCTGAGCCGCGAGGCCCGGTTGCTGCAACAACGCTTTGCCGGTTGCAATCTTGACCAGCAAAAGCGTCAAAGCACCAACGCCATGTCAGTTTCTCCGACACCGGCACCGGCACCGGCACTGAACAGGATGGCTCAGCGCTCCAAAGCGCGCCCCACCCCGGAAGAGGTCATCAACTGGCGCAACCAGATCCTGGAGCAACTGGCGGTGCGCCCCCTGCAGCTTAACGGCCGCACCGAACCCCTGGTGATCGCCCTGGTGGGCCCCACCGGGGTGGGCAAGACCACCACCGCCGCCAAGATCGCCGCCTGGTTCAGCCTGCACGAAAATGCCCGGGTGGCCCTGCTCTCCATGGACTGCTACCGCATCGGCGCCACCGACCAACTGCGCACCTACGCCCGGATCATGCGGCTGCCCTGCGAGATCGTCCTGCGCCGGCAGGACTTGCAGGCCGCGCTGCACAAGCACCGGCAAAAAGATCTGATCATCATCGACACCGCCGGCAAAAGCCCGTTCGATGAAGATCACATTCCGGAACTGGGCCAGTGGTTTGCCGACCACGGCGGGATCACTCCTTACCTGGTGCTCAGCGCCACCGCCAAAAAGGAGGATATCAACCACATCATCGCCACCTACCGCCCCCTGGGGGTTCCGGCGGCGATCTTGACCAAGCTGGACGAAACCCGGGCTTACGCGGCACTGTGCCAGCAGATGGCCAGGGCCGAGCTGCCCATCGCCTGTCTCTGCACCGGCCAGAAGGTCCCGGAGGATTTCCTGCCCGCCGACAAGAATTTTTTAAAAACCCTGTTCGGCGACGGCTGGGACGCCGCCATGCGGCAACAGGAAGCAGCCATGGCCGACGACGGCTGGCTTAGTTAAAATTGTTTATTTTTCAAGACCTTACGAAATAAGCACAAGCAGGGGATATTAAGATGACCCAAGCGCAAACCCTGGAAAAAATGATGGACAAAAAAAGCGCCGCCGGCCCGGCACCGGGCCGCCAACCCGGCAAACGGCCGCCGCGGGTGATCTCGATCACCAGCGGCAAGGGCGGGGTGGGCAAGAGCAACATCGCCACCAACCTGGCCTACGCCCTGCGGCGCCAAGGCCTCAAAACCCTGGTTCTGGACGCCGACCTCAACCTGGCCAATGTCGATATCCTGCTGGGCCTGACCCCCAAGTACAACCTCCAGCACGTCTTCAGCGGCGAAAAAGGGCTGCGCGACATCCTCATCGAGGGTCCGGGCAATATCAAGATCCTGCCGGCCAGCTCGGGGATCATGGAGCTGGCCGACCTCAACGAAAACCAGCGCCTTTATTTTCTGGCCGAAATGGAGGCCCTGGAAAGCGAAACCGATGTGCTGATCATCGACACCGCCGCCGGCATTAACAACAACGTGATCTACTTCAACCTGGCGGCCCAGGAGCGGCTGGTGGTGCTGACCCCGGAACCCACCTCACTCACCGACGCCTACGCCCTGATCAAGGTTTTAAGCACCCGGCACGACATTAAAAGGTACCGCTTTCTGATCAACCAGGCCCGCTCGGAAAAAGAGGCCCTGGCGGTGTACCGCAAACTCTGCCTGGTCACCGACCGCTTCCTGGGCAGCCTGTCGCTGGATTTCCTGGGCTACATCCCCTACGACACCAAACTTCCCCAGGCGGTGCGCAGCCAGCGGCTGGTCTGCGACCTTTACCCGGACTCGCCGGCGGGGCGTACCTTCACCCGCCTGGCGGAAGCCATGGCCGCAGAAAAACCGCACCGGGACCAGGACGGCAACATCAAATTTTTCTGGCAGGGACTTTTCGGGGGTTGATAATGATGCAAAAACAACCAGGCCCGAGCAAGTTCAAGGATTACACCAGCGCCTACTTCGATCGCCGGGAGCAGCTCGACCCGGCCAAGCGCGAGGAGCTGATCCTGAACTACACCCCGCTGATCAAGTACATCGCCTCTCGCCTGGCCTCGCGGCTGCCGCCCCAGGTGGCGGTGGACGACCTGATCAGTTGCGGCATCGTCGGGCTGATCGACGCCATAAACAAGTTCGACCCGGCCAAGAACGTCCAGTTCAAAACCTACGCCGAGTTCCGAATCAAAGGAGCGATGCTTGATGAACTGCGGGCCCTGGACTGGGTGCCGCGCTCCATCCGGCGCAAGGTCACCGAGCTGGAACAGGTCTGCAGCGAGCTTGAGGTCAAACTGGGCCGACCGGCCACCGACGAGGAAACCGCCACGGCTTTGGGCATTGGCCTGGAAGAGTACCACCGCCTGCTGGATGAAACCAAATCGGTCAGTTTTCTCGACATCGAATACTTGCGCCGCCAGGCGCCGGCGGAGGTTGAAGGCAACCTGGCGGAAGTGTTCGCCAGTGACGACAAAGATCCCTTTGCCGCCCTCAACCTGGGCGAAACCAAGGCATTGCTGGCCAAGGCAATCAACGAACTGCCGGAAAAGGAGAAACTCACCGTGGCTCTCTACTACCACGAAGAGTTGACCATGCGGGAAATCGGCGAGGTACTGGGCTACACCGAAAGCCGGATCTCACAGATGCACAGCAAGGCCATGCTGCGGTTGCGCGGCAAGCTGAAAAAGAGTCTTGACGCATAGGGTGCAGGCCATAATTTTCGCTTGTGCTTTATGGTGCTTCTCAATATATTTGGATATTTAGTAATCATTAAGCTTGGGGCAGCGGGCAATCGTTGCCTGGCCCCGCCCTGAAAAAAACCGGTCGGAGGAGTTATGGCTGCAGATCCGAGCATGAAAATCCTGGTGGTGGATGATTTTGCGACCATGCGCCGCATTGTCAAAAACATTCTCAACCAACTGGGTTTCAAAAACATTATCGAGGCCGACGACGGCACCACTGCCCTGAACACCCTGAAGAGTGAAAAGGTGGACCTGATCATCTCCGACTGGAACATGCCCAAGATGACCGGGCTGGACCTGCTCAAGGCGGTGCGGGCCGATGCCAACATGGCCGACACCCCTTTTATCATGGTTACCGCCGAGGCCCAGCAGGACAACATCATCCTGGCGGTCAAGGCGAAGGTCAGCCAGTACATCGTTAAACCCTTTACCGCCGAAGTACTGGGCGAAAAGCTGGAAAAGATCTTCGGCAGCTGAGGCTGCGGGATAAACCTCCATGGCGCAGGGGAAAGGTTCCGACCAGGACACTCTTGGCTCTCCGCCGCCAATCCTGGACAAGCTGGATGACGACGACTGGGGCGACGACTGGGAAGCCGCCTTTCAATCGGAGGACCTGGCGGCCGACGAAGAGGCGCTGGCCGAGGAGTTCAGCTTCACCGACGACCAGGAACAGGCGGCGGAAGGCACCGGACCATCACCCGCCGCCGAAACCGGCGAACCGGAAAGTGATGCCGCCGCCGGACCCGGCCTGGTCAGCCGACTGACGGACATCCTGCCCGCCGCGGCAACAACCCTGATAAACCTTGGCAGGGAACTGCCGCAGCTGCCCCTTAAGTTGTGGCGCTCCTTCCGGGCCATGGGCCGGCCGCAAAAAATCGTCACCGGCGCCATCGCCCTCACCCTGCTGTTTTCCCTGCTGCTCTTCTCCACCCTTAGCCGCGCCCCTGGGCCGCAAATTGTTTTACCCGACGACCCCTTTGGCCTGCAGGAGCCCCTGGATGCCGCACCGCCGGCCGAACCAGCCGTATCCGTTGCCGAGCCGGAAGTGCCGCACCCACCGCCCACCGAACCCGACCGGCACCGGATATCACTGACTGATTTTCTCATTCCCGTGCCCGGCGATACCGGCCATGGCGACATCTTCCTGCAACTCGACCTGACCCTCACCGTCCAAACGCCCCCCGGCGAACCACTGAACCCGGTGCTTAAAGCCCAACTCCGGGAAAGCATCTACAACTTTTATCGCCGCCGGGACCCCGCCGACCTGCGCCGCTATTCCCTGGCCCGGGGAGATATGCTACGAGATCTCCGCTTCTGGCTGGAAGAACACCACCCGGAACTGGAGGCCGATGCCATATCCTTTGACCGCTACTGGCTCAACTAGTAAACTAGTAATCGTTCAGCAGCACCGCATCTTGCGGCGATCGGCCCGGCTTGCGTACTTAGGTACGCGGCGCCGGTCCGCTTGCCGCAACCTGCGGCACTGCTGAACGATTACGACTTGGAATGGAGGAGATGGCCATGAAGAAGGTGGAAGCGATTATTAAGCCCTTTAAGCTGGATGAGGTTAAAAAGGCCCTGCATGAGTTGGGGGTGCAAGGTATGACCATTACCGAGGTTAAAGGGTATGGCCGGCAGAAGGGGCATACCGAGATTTATCGCGGGGCCGAGTATGAAGTGGAATTTATTCCCAAGGTCAAGGTGGAGGTGATTGTTAACGCCGACCAGGTGGAAGCGGTGGTGGCCTGCATCCGGGAGGCGGCCAACAGCGGCAAGATCGGGGACGGTAAAATCTTCGTGCTGCCGGTGGAGGAGGTGATCCGGGTGCGCACCGGCGAGCGCGGGGCCGAGGCCATATGATCCCCCTGCCGGGTGAGCTTTATCGCAAGGCGCAGCAGTTGCCGGCCTGGATTCGCCGGGAACCGGAAGTCGGCGAGAACCCCTGGGTGCGCCGACTGCGCGAATTACTGCTGGTGCTGCTGATCTTTGGCCGCGAGTTCAACCGGGACCGGATCCCCCTGCGGGCCAGCGCCCTGACCTTCACCATCATGCTCTCGCTGGTGCCCACCCTGGCCCTGGGCACCGCGGTGCTCAAGGGCCTGGGCGCCGACGACCAGATGCGCCAGGCGGCCCACCGCTTTATCGACCAGATGGAGGCCAGCACCGCCATCTGGGGGGAAAGCGGCGAAATGGTTCCCAACGGCAACGATCATTCCGCCCCACCGGCCACCGCAGAACAGTTGCCGGGCACCACCGACCACCTGCGCGAGGCCGTCGACCAGATCTTTGCCTACGTCGACCGCACCGATTTTACCACCCTGGGCGCCTTCGGGGTGGTCGGCCTGGTGGCGGCGGTGATCATTGTCCTGGGCAGTATCGAGCGTTCCATGAACGCCATCTGGCAAGCCGGCGGCGGCCGCCCCATGGGCCGGCGGATGATGGATTACCTGGCCCTGATGATCATGCTGCCGCTGGCGGTCAACCTCACCCTGGCCACCGAGGCCACCCTGCAAAGCGAGGCCCTGCAGGAGCGCCTGCAATTTTTCCTGCCCATGGGGCTGCTGGAAAGCATACTGCTGGACCTGCTGCCCCTGCTGCTGCTCACCCTTACCTTCACTCTACTCTACCGCTTTCTCCCCGCCACCCGGGTCAATTTCACCCCGGCCCTGATCGGCGGGCTTTTCGGGGCCGTGCTCTGGCTGGTGGTGCAGGGGCTTTACCTTAAAATGCAGATCGGGGTGGCCCGTTACAACGCCATTTACGGTTCCTTTGCCACCCTGCCCCTGTTTCTGGTCTGGCTGCAGTTGTGCTGGATCATCTTCCTGGCCGGGGCGGAGATGTCCTTTGCCACTCAGGTTCGGCGCAACTACCGCTGGGACGACGACGAACTATCGCCGGCCAACCGCCTCACCCTGGCCTTCACCATGCTGATGGGGGTGCACAACCAATTCCAGCACCGCCGACCCGCCGCCCCGGCCCTGCTGGCCGCCGAACTGCATCAACCCGAGGGGGTGATCACCCAGGTGGCGGGGCAACTGGCCGACCGGGGCCTGCTGCGCTACTACCAGGATCCCGCAAGCGGCAGCCACGGTTACCTGCCCGGCACCCCGCTGGAAAAGGTCGAGCCCACCGAGGTGCTGGATCTCATCCTGGGCACCGACATCCCGCCCCAGACCGGGGCCCCCCTGGCCCAGGCGGCCGTAACCGCCGCCCGCGAGGCCCTGGCGGGGAAGAAACTGGTGGGCGCCGAGGGTGTTGACATCATCGCCAAGACTGGCTAACGTTTTTTATAATTCCGGCAAACATTATCCGGACGAGCATCATTTTCGAAGCAAGTGCCTTTAAGATTGATCGCTTTTAAACCACCAATCCACCGGGAGGTGACTTATGCCTGCGTTAAAAATGCTGCTGCCGGCTTTGCTGCTGGTGCTGTTCGGGGCCGCTACGGCCCTGGCGGATTTTGTCGAGAAGCGCCATGTGGCCACCATCGATGAAGACGGGGTGCAACGCGTGGAGATGGAGGGGGGTGAATACTATTTCGACCCCAACGTGGTGGTGGTCAAGGTCAATGTGCCGGTGGAGTTGAGCATCCGCGATGTCGGCGGCATTGCCCCCCACGATATCGTGCTCCATGCCCCGGAAGCGGGAATCGATTTTGCGGTTAATTATGGGCGGGAACCGGTAACCATCGAGTTTACCCCCACCAAGGTCGGCGAGTATGAATTTGACTGCAGCAAGCGCCTGCTCTTTTTCAGAAGCCACCGGGATCGGGGCATGCATGGTATTTTAAAGGTCGTGGAATAATCACCATCTCTGCTAAGGAGGAGCCCCATGCTGCCCATCGGTGAGGAACTGCCCCAGACCGTCCGGCTGCTCATTCCCTGGCTGGGCCTGGGGCATGGCATCTTCATGGCCCTGCTGCTGGTCATGTTCTTTTATCAGGCCCGCCTGGGCCGCCGCATCCGCATCCGGCGCCAGGCCGGCGAGTCGCCCGAAGGTGCAATAATCCGCCGGCACCGCCGCTTGGGCCCATGGCTGGCCCTGCTCTGCCTGCTGGGTTTCAGCGGCGGCCTGCTCATCGTCTTTATGAACATGGGCCGGGTTGCCGTCCATCCACCCCACCTGCTCCTGGGGCTGGCCATCATCCTTACTTTAGGGGGCATTTACGCCGCTTCCCGGCAGATTCGCCCCCGGGAAACCCTTTGGCGGCACCGGCACCGCCGCCTGGGCATCCTGCTGCTCTCCCTTTACCCGGTGCAGTTGCTGCTAGGCCTGGTGGTGCTGCTTTAGGCAGCAGGTTGATTAGGGGTCAATTAGGGGTCAAGTCTTGACATGACAGTCTGCCTCAGGCTGTCATGTCAAGACTTGACCCCTAAGTCGGTTGTGACCCCTAAGTCGGTTGTTCCATCAGCCTGAGCAGTTCAGCGGTCTTTTCTTGCAGCAACCGTTCATCGGCCCGGGCTTCCACGTTGAGCCGCACCACCGGCTCGGTGTTGGATGAACGCAGGTTGAAGCGCCAGTTTGCAAACTCCATGGAAAGCCCATCGGTGCGATCCACCGCCGAGGCCGCCGGGGCAAAATGCCTTTCCACCTCTGCCAGCACCGCCGCCGGGTCCTTGAGCCGGCGGTTGATCTCGCCGCTGGCGGGAAACAGCCGCATCCTTTCCCCCACCAGTTCCGACAACGGTTGCAGGCGGCGGCAGATCAACTCCAGCACCAGCAGCCAGGGGATCATGCCGCTGTCGCAATAGGCAAAATCGCGGAAATAGTGGTGGGCGCTCATTTCGCCGCCGTACACCGCATCCTCGATACGCATCCGCTCCTTGATGAAGGCGTGCCCGGTTTTGCTCATCACCGGTACGCCACCGGCTCGTTCCACCACCTCGATGGTGTTCCAGGTAAGGCGGGGGTCATGGATAATCCTTGCCCCTGGGTGCCTGGCCAGAAAGGCCTCGGCCAGCAGGCCGACGAGATAATAACCCTCGATGAAGCGGCCGGTTTCATCGAAGAAGAAGCAGCGGTCGAAATCACCATCCCAGGCAATCCCGACATCGGCACCATGTTCACGCACCGCCGCCGCCGTGGCTTCCCGGTTTTCCGGCAGCAAAGGATTGGGGATGCCGTGGGGAAAGGTACCGTCCGGCTGGTGGTGCAGCCGGACGAACTCAAACGGCAGATGCGGCGCCAGGGCGTCCAGCACCGGGCCGGCACAGCCGTTGCCGGCGTTGACCACCACCCGCAGGGGCTGGAGTTGCTCCGGCTCCACATAAGAAAGCAGGTGGCGAATGTACTGCTCCCGGAAACTGCCGCTCTTCACCTCCCCCCGGCGGGTGGCAGCCGGCAGACCGCCGCCCGCCACCAGATCCCTGATCGCCTGCAGGCCGCTTTCCCCGCTGATGGGCCGGGCGCCCTGCCGCACCAGCTTCATGCCGTTGTAGTCTTGCGGGTTATGGCTGGCGGTAACCATGATCCCGCCGGCAAAATCACCGCTGAAGCCGGCATGATAAATCTCTTCGGTGCCGCACAGGCCGATATCCGTCACCCCGCAGCCGCCGTCGCACAAGCCATCGGCCAGGGCCGCGCTCAACTCAGCGCTGGTAAGGCGCACATCACGGCCGATCACCACTTGCCCGGGGCCGAAAATCTCGCCAAAGGCCCGGCCAACGGCCCGAGCCACCCCGGTATTGAGCTCATCCGGCACCCTGCCCCGAATGTCATAGGCCTTGAAGGCCGAAACCGGCCAGGGGGGGGATTGATCAGCGGCCATACTTGTCCTCCAGGCGGACAATGTCATCTTCACCCAGGTAGCTGCCCGATTGCACCTCGATCAGCTCCAGGGTGATCTTGCCGGGATTCTCCAGGCGGTGTGAGGCCCCCAGCGGGATATAGGTGGACTGATTTTCGCTCAGCAGCATCACCTGGTCGTCACAGGTAATCCGCGCCGAGCCTTTAACCACGATCCAGTGCTCCGCTCGATGATAATGCTGTTGCAGCGAGAGGCTGGCGCCCGGCTTAACGGTGATCCTCTTGACCTGGAAACGCTCATCCTGGACCAGCCCTTCGTAAGTACCCCAGGGTCGGTGAACCACCCGATGCAGCCGGAGTTCCTCCCGGTTCTGCGCCCGCAATCGCTCCACCACCGCCTTAACCTCTTGGTCCCGGCCCCGGTGGGCCACCAGCACCGCGTCGGCGGTTTCCACCACCACCAGATCCTCGACCCCGACGGCGGCCAGTAAACGGCGATCGGCATGGAGGTAGCAGTTGCGACTGTCCATCACCAGCACATCACCCCGGCAGGCGTTGCCCTGCTGGTCATGATCCGCCACCGCCAGCAGGGAAGACCAGGAGCCGACATCGGACCAGCCGGCCTCGGGCAACGGTACCACCGCCGCAGCATCGGTTTTTTCCATCACCGCGTAATCGATGGAATCCGCCGGGCAAGCGGCAAATTCCGCTACCCCCAGGCGGATGAAATCGAGGTCCCGCGCCGCCTGTTCCCAGGCCCGGCGGCAGGCCTGCAGGATGTCGGGGGCCAACCGCTCCAGTTCGGCCAACCAGACCGAAGCCCGCAGCAGGAACATGCCGCTGTTCCAGAAATAGCCGCCGGCGGCCAGGTATTGCTGCGCCGTCGGGCCATCGGGCTTTTCAATGAACCGCTCGACCCGGCAGACCGCGGGAATAACCTCGCTTACCTCCCCGCCGCCGGCCAGCTCTTCCCCGGCCTTGATGTAGCCGTAACCGGTTTCCGGGCCGGTGGGCAAAACACCGAAGGTCAGGAGCATTCCCTGCTCGGCCATCGGCGCAGCCACGGCCAGCGCCGCCGCCATTACCTCCGGGCGGCCAATCAGATGGTCGGCCGGCAACACCAGCAACAGGGGATCATCACCCTCCGCCGTGGCCTGCAAAGCCGCCACCGCCAGTGCCGGGGCGGTGTTGCGCCCGCAGGGCTCCAGCATAATCGCCGCCGGCTCCACCCCCACCTGGCGCAACTGTTCGGCCACCAGGAAACGGTGCGCCTCGTTGCAGACCACCAGGGGCGCTTCGGCCCCGGCAAAATCGGCCACCCGCAGGGCGGTTTCCTGCAGCATGGTCCGCTCACCGGCCAAAGGAAGAAACTGTTTGGGATAAAGCTCCCGGGAAAGCGGCCAGAGCCGGGTTCCGGAACCCCCTGACAAAATAATGGGAACGATCATAAAATAATTTTACCTCACGCCATCAAAAAATGTAGAATATGACAATGTCGCCAAATCATACCGGAGAGTCCACCGCCTAGCAAGATATAGTAAGGGCGCCACCCATTGTAAACCGAAGGTAAACAGAAAATACGCTTTTCCCTATAGTTACCATTGTCTTTCCGCAACATATATGTTAGAGAGCATGAACTGAAAACTAATTTAATTTAAAAAAAATTTACATTATAGTCTCATCAACCAGGTTTCATCACACCTTATCAACTGGCACTGGGAGCAAAAAGATGAAAGTTTCTTACGGGGTGAAAATTCTGACCCTGCTGGTGGCGTTTTTTCTTTTTCCCCCCACCCCGTTTTGGGCCTGGGCCGGCAACGACCCTTCAGCACAAGCAACCGCCGACAACCTGCCCCCGGAATACCTCATCGGCATCGGCGACGTACTGGAAATTCAAGTCTGGAGAGAGCCGGAATTAACCCGCACCACCCGGGTCCGGCTGGATGGCCGCATCTCCCTGCCCCTGGCCGGCGATATCGCCGCCGTCGGGCACTCGCCCCAGCAACTGGCCGACCAACTCAAGCAACATTATCGCCAAAAATTAACCGACCCTGAGGTCACGGTGATCCTGGCAGAAAGCAAGCGCCGCTACTATGTCATCGGCCAGGTAAGACAACCCGGAGAATTTCCCCTGGACGGCAACCTTACCGTGCTGCAAGCCCTGGCCCGAAGCGGCGGTTTCCTGGAATGGGCCAAGACTTCCGATATAACCGTGATTCGCCCGAGCGAAAAAGGCGAGCAGATTATCCCGTTTAACTACAACGCCATCACCAGCAAAAGGGGCCGCCAGGCTGCGCTGCCACTTGCCCCCGGCGATACCATTGTCGTGCCGTAAACAACCATCGGCATGCCCCCTAAGCATTTTGAACAACAGGCAACTGAACCAACCTGGCCCCGGGAGCAACGGTGCAAATAAAAGGTCGATGGCAAAATCTGCTGCCGCTGCTTTGCCTGCTGCTTATGGCGCCGGCGCCGGGATGGTCCCGGGAAAACAATCTGACCGCCACCCTGGCGTTACGCCAGGAATACGATTCAAACCTTGAACTGCGAGAGACTGACCGCAGGTCCGGCTGGTATTCGGTGCTAAGACCGGGCCTGCAGTTTTCGTCTCGAGGCCGCACAGATCAGTGGCAAGCGAGGTACCTATTGGGCTTCAGAAAAAACCACACCACCGGCGGCGAGTCGCTGGATCACAATTTTCTCCTGTCTGGCGAAAAGGCTCACTCCGCTCGCCGGCAGACCGCGGTGGTAAACCGTTTTTACGTGTCCGACGATTCAGATTTCGGCGACGAGCCGGTGGCCGACGTGGACCCGCAACTCTCACCCCGGCGAACCAGAGAACGCTTCCTGCTGAACACCTTTTCCCTGAACAGCCGTTACCAGTTTGCCGCCCGCGGCACCGTGACCATGGCTTATGAAAACCGGGTTCTCAATAACCGGGTCGGCACCCGGGATGATTACATGCGCCATCACCCCCGGCTTATCGTCAGTTACGGTTTCAGCCCGCGCTGTTAATGATCACCCTAATGGAGCCACCCATGATCAGCTAATGGAGCCACCCTCAAGTGGCCATTTTGGGGCTCCGGACGGTTTTTAATTTTTGCCTTTTTTAACGTTTTCGGCAACCTCGTTTTTGGGGTATTTGGGCAGCGGCCTGGCCGCTCGAAAACTTTTGCCGTCCAAGAGCAGGGAGTAAGCGCCGTGGCGGATGCGGTCGATGGTGGCCGAGCCCAGCAGTTTATTGGGGAAGGCGTCGCCCCACTCGTTGAGATCCAGGTTGCTGGTGATGATGGTGGAACGGCGCTCGTAACGTTCTCCAATCAGATCATGGATATCCTCATCCTGGGGGGTACGCAGGGGTTTGAGGCCAAAGTCGTCAATGATCAGCAGGTCGACCTTGGCCAGGGCGTTAAGCCGCCGTTCATAGGCGTTGGTGGCGCGGGCGGCGTGGAGTTGGCCCAGCATCTTGGTCTGGGTGGTGAAGAGCACATCGTAGCCCATTCTGACCGCGCAGTGGCCGATGGCCTGGGCGATATGGCTCTTGCCGGTGCCGCAGGGGCCGACCACCAGCAGGTTGGCGCCCTCTTCCAGGAAACGGCAGGTGGCCAAGTCCATGATCAGGGCGCGGTTGATGTTGGGGTTGAAGGAGAAGTCGAACTCCTCCAGGGTTTTGTGGTTACGGAAGTTGGCCCGGCGGACACGCATGGCGAACTTGCGCTGGGAACGGCGGGCGACTTCGTCCTGTACCAGCATGGCCAGGAAGTCGGTGTAGGCCAGCTTTTCCTCGATGGCCTGGCGGTTTCTGGCTTCCAGGGAATCAAGGATGCCGGAGAGTCGCAACTGTTTGAGCATGGGGATCAGTTCGGGCATGGGGTTCATTAAGCTTCCTCCTTATCAGTGAAAAAGTTGTTGGCGCTGGAAGCGGCCCTGGCCGCGGTAGGCCACGCCGGCCGCCACCGGTTCCGTTTCCGGGGGCTGTTGGTCAAGCCCCTTGCCGAGGATGGTTTTGACCGTGATGTATTGGGGGCTGTCGTAGATCAGCGCCCGGTGACAGGCGGCTTCCAGCCGCTCCGGGCCGTATTTGCCGGCCAACCGGAGCACCCCCTGGGCCGCCCGGAGATGATCAACCACCCGGTGGCTCAACAGCCGCTTGACCAGGTGGTGGCAGCGGGGACCGATCTCACCGGCCTGTTTGAGGCACCACTGGGGATCGCGCATCAGGTAGGCGACGGCGTCCGGTGGTAGGTGGTCGACACAGGTGGCCTTCTGGCCGGGTCGGGCACAGCGGGGATGGACCGCCACCTGTTGATGCTGGTGGTAGATCTTGACGGTGGTTTCCGTCGCCTTGACCCACAGCTTTTTGTGCACCAGCTTGAAGGGGGCGGAGTAGTAGGCTTTGTCGAACTGGAGATGGCAGTTGCCGTGCAGCTTGTGCTCGGCCCAAACCGCCAACTCCGGGGCCACGGCGGGCAAAGGTTTAAGAAAAGCCTTCTCCGCCTCGGCGAACATGACCAGCGGCTTTTGCTTGGTGGTGCCGTGGCTACGGTTGCCGGCCGTTGCCAGCACCCACTCCTTAAGCTGACGATTGGCGTCGACCAAGCTACGGAACTCGCGCAAGGGCAGGAAGTTGTTTTTGACGTATTTGACGCCGGATTCCACCCGCCCCTTCATCTGGGGTTGGCGCGGCGGGCAGGGCGAGATCAGAAAGCCGTAACCTTCGGCAAACTCGGCGTAGGAACGGTTCACCGCCGGATCGTGCCAGCAGGCCTTGATGATCCCGGCCTTGAGGTTGTCGATCATCACCTTGGCCGGCACCCCGCCGAAGAACTCGAAGGCCCGGCGGTGACAACCCAGCCAGGTCGCCACCTTCTGGTCGCGGACGATCTCGGCGTACTGGTGCCGGCTGAAGGCCAGGGTCATGACGAACACCCAGGTGGAAAACGGCTTGCCGGTCTGGGAATCAAGCAGCTTGGGGCCGGAACCGAAGTCCACCTGGGCCGCTTCGCCGGGAGCAAAGTCCAGCATTACCGTGGCTTGAGGGTTGTCCTCTTTGAGGGTCTTAAGAAAACGTCTGACCGAGGAGTAGCTGCCGGTAAAGCCATGCTCACGCACCAGGGCCTGGTACATGGTGGTGCCGTTGATCCCGGCCGCCTGCCAGGTCTTGAGCTGCTCCTGGTACGGCAGCAGCATCGGCACCGCCGATTCGCCCGGGGCCGGCAGCGCGAGCACCTTGGCCAGCTCGGCATCATCCGGCAACTCTTGGGCGGGATCGAGCCAGCCCTGCTGCTGAGCCAAGGCCCGTAACTGCGCGGCCTTGCGGCGGCCCATCAGCTTAGCCTTGGCGATCTGGCGGTCGGATTGAACCGACCGCATTTGGGTAAGAACTTGACGGTATTGAAACATCTCGAACCTCCTGTTGGCCATCGGCTATCCCTCCTGAAAATGGGTTTTTCAGGGGGATATAGCCGATCCGCAGAAAGTCCGGGACCCGTTTATGAACTTAAGGGAAGGGGTGGCGCCATTAGCTGATCCGCAAGTGGCTCCATTAGCTGATCACGCCATGGCTCCATTAGCTGATCACGCCATGGCTCCATTAAGCTGATCCTTAACTGGCTCCATTAGCTGATCACGAAGTGGCTCCATAGGGGTGATCATTAACACGCGCTGGCAAACGGAGGTTGCAGCCGGTTATATCCGGGGCGATTTCGACCGGGCCGATGACCTGGAAACCTACACCGGCAATTGGCAGATCATCCACCGCCCGTCCGTGCGTAACCGCTTCACCCTGGGCTACGGTTACAACCAGACCAACTACCGGGAAGACACCCCGGACTACCGGTTGCACAGCCTCAGCAGCGGCTGGACCCATCATCTTAACCCGCACACCTCCCTAACCTTAAGCGGTGGCGTAACCAGGCTGGAACGCCGGGACCAGGCCTCGCATGACCACTCTACCTACGCCTTGGGGCTCCAGCGGCAACTGCAGCGGGGTTCACTTTCCCTAAGCGGCAGTCGCGGCATCGATGAAAGGCAGTTCAGCGGGGGGGACGAGGGCGACCTGGTCCGCTACCGGCAGGTTAACGCCGCCGGCCGTTATCAGTTAACCGCACGTCTGCACGCCGACCTCACCCTTTCACGGCGCGACAACGATTATGTGGACCGGCCACTGGAGTACCGCGAACGAATCCACGAAGCTGGTTTCGGCCTGAACTACCGCCTGGGCCAAAATTACACCATTGCCACCCGTTACCGTTTCCGGGAGCTGGACACCGACGAAAACCTTGGCGACTACCAGGTGCACCGCTGGTTTGTGGAACTAAGCGGCACCTACCCTCTTATGCAATGGTAAGCAGAAGATCATGAACGAACAGCAGCAACAACTATCCCGGGCCATCGGCTTTCTTTTCGACCACTTGCGGCTCATTCTCTTTTGCCTGCTCATCGGCATGGCCGCCGGTCTCGCCTGGTACTTGCAGAAACCCAAGGTATACCAGGCCTCGGCGCTGCTCATGTACCAGCAGCAGCAAATCAACCCTTCCCGGATGTCCCCGGATGTTCAAACCCGCCTCCAGGAAATGGTCAATACCGTGGGCCAGCAGGTCACCAGCCTAAGCAATCTTGAAGAGATAATCGAGACCAACAACCTCTACCCGGAGCGGCGGCAACGCCAGCCCATGGTCGATGTGGTGGCGGCCATGCGGGGAAATATCAGTATTCAACCTCAGCGAGATGCCGCTGTTTTCCGGGTCTCCTTCACCGGCTCCGAGCCCCGACAGGTCATGCTGGCCACCAACGCCCTGGCCGCCAAATTTGTGGAGGAAAACATCCGTTTCCGGGAACAGCGGGTAAGCGAGACTTTGGCTTATATTAGAGATGAGCTGGCCATCGCCAAGGCCTCTCTGGACAAACAGGAACAAGGCATGCGCGACTACAAGCTGCGCTACTACAATGAAATGCCCGAGCAGCGAGCTGCCAATATCGCCCGCCTCAACACCCTGCAGACCCAGTACCAGAATATCCAGAACAATCTCCAAGACTTGAAACGCACCCAGGTATTAATTCAGGAACAGATTAACCTGCGCCAGGACATCCTGGCCAGGATAGCCGAAGGCCAGACCGGCGGCGCTTTTCCAAGAGAGGCTCCCCCCACTGAACTGGAAAGGATTCGCCAGGAGCTGCAAAACCTCCAGGACCGTTACACCGACAATCACCCCGACGTTCGGCGCCTGCAAAACCGTCTCAGCGCCCTGAAAGCAGAGCTTGCAGCCATCGCCGACCCGAAGGATGAAACTGTAAGTGACGCACCTTCTGCCCCCCTCCAGCCGGCACACGACACCCAGCTGGCGCAACTGGAACTGCAGCTAAAGGAAATCGAAATCAGCGCCGCCCGTCTTACCCGGGAGCAGGAAGCGGTACGGCAGCAAATTGACCTGGTCCAGCAGTGGGTGGACACAACCCCCGTTCGGGAAGCGGAATGGGCCGCCCTGACCCGCGATTACCGGCAGCTGCAGCAACATTATGAAAACCTGGTCGCCCGCAGCCTGGAGGCCGAATCCGCCGAATTGCTGGAACAGCGACAGCGCGGCAGCCAGTTCCGGATCATCGAGTCCGCCCATCTGCCCAACCAACCCTTCAGCCCCAACTTCCGCAAAATCATGATCATGGCCGCCGCCGCCGGCCTGGGAATGGGCCTGATGCTTAGCTACGCCCGGGATTTCATGGACAGCTCCTTTAAAAACGTCCAGGATCTGGAAAATTTTCTGGGGCTTTCAGTAACCTGCACCATCCCCCTGTTGCCCACCGCCCGCGAAAAAAGGTGGGCGCGGCTGGGCCATGTTTTCTGGTTCATTGCGCTGGGTACCGGCTTTGCCCTGCTGGGCGGCGGCATGGTGCTGTTCTGGCTCCGAGGCGAAATAATTCTGTAGAGACCGCGCCATGTATACATCATATTACGGCCTGCACAAAAACCCTTTCGACCTGGCGCCGAACCCCAGCGCGGTGTTCATGAGCGAATCCCACCAGGAGGCAATTTCCGTTCTGCGCTACGGGGTAATCGACCGCAAAGGGTTTCTGCTGCTCACCGGCGACGTGGGCACCGGCAAAACCACCTTGCTGCAGTTCTTCGTCGCCTCTTTTGGCAACCGGATCCGTTATTGCCTGATCAGCAACCCCACCCTGTCGGTCCAGGACTTCTACCAGACCCTGGCCGAGGAGCTCTCGCTGCCCTCACCCGGCGGCAGCAAAGCTCGCTTCCTCCAGGAGTTCAAGAAGCTGCTGGCCGACTGCCAGCAACGCGATGAGCGGGTGATTCTCATCATCGACGAGGCCCATGTCCTGCCGCTGAAGCTGCTGGAGGAAGTTCGCCTGCTCGCCAACCAGGACAACGGCGTCGGCGGCGTTTTAAGCGTCTTCCTGGTGGGGCAGCCGGAACTCAACCAGCGCCTGACCGACCCTCAGCTGCTGGCGCTAAGACAGCGCATCGCCACCCGTTATCACCTGGAACCCTTCGACCGCGACACCACCGTGGCCTATATCAGTTTCCGCCTGCGGCAGGCCGGCGCCAGCCGCTTTGATCTTTTCACCGCGCCGGCCCTCAGCCTGATTCACAAGGCCAGCCGGGGAGTGCCCCGGGTGATCAATCTTATTTGCGGCCAGGCCCTGCTCACCGGCTTTGCCGACGGCCGGCCGGTGATCAACGTGGGCACGATCCGGGAGAGCATCAAGGACCTGCGCCTGCCCGGCGCCGGGCGCCGGCTGCCCCTGCCCAGAAAAAGCCTTTTGGCCCCGCCGGCCTGGCTTTTCACCACCCGGGCCCGGGCCATGCTTGGGGCCGGGCTGCTGCTGTCATTGCTGCTGGTCGGCGGCATCCTGTGGCAGCCGGAATATTTACAGCAAACCAAAGAACTGCTCCAGGCCGCTCGGGCCCTGGTACGGTCATAAAAAAGGAGCAACCCGGCATGGGAAAAGTCCACAAGGCTCTGCAAAGAAGCGGTGTAATCAACGGAGAGATACCTTCTGCCGACCCGCCTGCGGCCGGTCACTCCACCGCCTCGGTCAGGCCAACGACTGATCTTTTTAAGCCACAGTTTGAGCCGCGGCCGCCCAAGGCCCGACCATCTGCCCCGCAGGACCCGGCCGGTAAACCCTCTCCTGCCGCCGCCCCCGCCGGCGCCAAACCGCCAACCTTTGCCGGCTGGGATGAAAGGCTGCTTAGTGCCATCGGCACCGCCTCGGAGGTATCGGAAGAGTTCCGGCGCCTGCGCACCCAAATTCTGCACCCCGCCGGAGAAATCGATCCGCCGCGCACCATCATGGTGGTAAGTGCGGTACCCGCCGAGGGCAAAACCCTGGTGTCCTCCGGCTTGGCCATCTCGCTGGCCCAAGGGGTGGAAGAATATGCCCTGGCCATAGACTGCGACCTGCGGCGCCCCGCCCTGGCCTCCATGTTCGGCCAGGACAACGACTTGGGGCTGGCAGATCATCTGGCCCGCGGGATAGACCTCGGCCGTCTGATCCGCAAAACCGAGCTGGCCAAACTTTCCCTTATTCCCGGCGGCCTGCCGCCGGCCAACCCGGCGGAACTGCTTGGCTCGGACCGACTTGAGGCGATGGTCGACGAGGTGTCACGGCGTTACCCGGACCGCTATGTCATCTTCGACAGCCCACCGTTGCGGGAAGCGGCGGAAACCGCCATCCTGGCCCGGCTGGTGGATGGAGTCGTCCTGGTGGTGCGGCAAGGCCGATCCCGGCGGGATGATATTGAACAACTGGTGGCTACCATCGGGCCGGAAAAAATTGTCGGGGTGGTTTTCAACGCCTACCAGCACAACCTGCTGGAGAGGAAAATTACCAAACCATACGGTGGCTATTACTCAACCTACCGGACTTACCAGGAAAACCTAAAATGAGCAGTGCTATGCAGCAGGAAAAACTCAAAAACCCTCAATCAACTCCCGGCCCCGCCGCTGACCCCGGCACCCTGCAACAGGAGCTGACCAGGGCCCGCCTGGAAGTGGAGCGGCTGAAAAAGAATCGAATTGCCTTGTTCGACGTGATGCTGGACATGGTTTTTTTGATTCGGGACGACTATGTGATTGAGTACATGAACGCCAGCGCCATTCGCACCTTCGGCGACCAGTGCGGCCGCATCTGCCACCAGGCCCTGGAAGGACGCCACGACCCCTGCCCCAACTGCCCGGTCACCATTTCATCGGCAGGCAAAGCGGCCGAAGGCCTTTTTGAGCGCAAACTGGGACAGATTTACGTTGAGTACAACTACGTTTCCTTTCAAGGTTACCGCAATGACCAGCTGGTGATGATCGTCATGCGTGATATCACCGCCCGCAAACAACAGGAGGCCGAACTGGCCCAGATGCACAACGACATCGAGACGGTCCTGCAGCAAAAGATCCAGGCACTACGTGAAAGCGAGCGGGTGCGGCAGGAACTGAGCCAGGAGGTCAACATCCTCAAACAGGAACTGGACCGGCACTGCCAGCAGCAGGACGGAATGGTAGGATCATCTCGCAGAATCCAGGAATTAAGGGAGTTGACCAGTCACGTGGCCGACTCCGAAGCCACCATTCTGATCACCGGGGAGTCCGGTACCGGCAAAGAGCTGGTGGCCGACATCATCCACAAGCGCAGCCAGCGACACAACAAACCGCTGTTCAAATTCAACTGTGCCGCGGTTTCCGAAAACCTGCTGGAAAGTGAGCTTTTCGGTTACGAAAAAGGGGCCTTCACCGGCGCCACTTCCCGGCACCGGGGCAAGTTCGAAACAGCCAATGGTGGAACTATATTCCTGGACGAAATAGGCGACATCAGCCCCAGAATGCAGGCGGCGCTGTTGCGGGTATTGCAAAACGGTGAAATCGTCCGGGTGGGCGGCAACGAAACGATCAAAACCGATGCCAGAATCATCGCCGCCACCAACGTCAACTTGGGCGCCGCCGTGGAAGAAGGTCGTTTCCGGCGAGACCTTTACTACCGGCTCAATGTCATCAACATTCACCTCCCACCCTTGCGAGAACGGCGGGAAGACATCGTCCCCCTGGTCACCCATTTCGTAACGAAATACCGGGCCGCTTTTCAGAAAAACATCGATTACCTGCCCAATGGGATCATGGACCGCCTTCTCCAGCACAATTGGCCGGGCAACATCCGGGAGCTGGAAAACGTCATCAAGAGGGCCATCCTGCTGGCCAGAAATAACATCATCACCGAAAAAGAAGTTTCCTTTGAGTCGCACGAGGACGGCCCAGCGCAAGACAACGCAGTGCCGATCCTTGAAAATTGGATGCTGGAACAACCACTGAAGGAAACATTGGCCAAACTGGAGGGCAAAATCATGGCTTCTGCCCTAAAGCAGTATCAGTACAACCCGCAAGTCGTGGCCAAGGTTCTCAAGCTGGGCAAAACGACGCTTTATGAAAAAATGAAACGCCACGGCCTGACCGACAACGGAAATCGACAAAACCGGCATTGATTTTGCAACAAGCCTTTTCATAACTTAGGAGGAAGGCCTCTTGCCACTACCTCATCACTTTTGCACTTATTGATCGACAGAAATCATGATCAATACTCAACCAATAACAACCTGCCCTTACTGGTGCCCCAACTGCCTGCAACGTTGCACTTTCGCGGCAGGAGGCCTTTACCTGCCACTACTGGAGCACACGCTTAAATTCTGCCGCTCCCGGCACTGGGAAAGATGCCCCCAGTACCAGCGCGGCTGTGAAGCTTTGACTAGCCAGGCAGTCCCCCCACCCTCATCCCTGGACCAAGGCCGGCGGCGGCACCAAAGATTTGTTCGTCGCCATCCACTAACCCTGAAACTTAAGGAACAACCAGGCGGACCAGACCCTGCCCCCCGTACCCTACATGCCCAAACCCTGGACATCAGCCAGGGCGGCATGAAGATCGAAACCAAAGCCGGCGCCCCGGCGACGGATAAGATCTCTTTCTGCTTCGGCAAAGATTTTCCCTTGCCCGGCTTTACCGGTGAAGCCAGGATACTCTGGCAATCGCAAGACGACAAGACCGGCCATCACCGACTTGGCCTGATTTTTGTTGGCCAGAAAGCCCGTTGGGCCATTGGCGAGTCACTGCTGCTGGCCTGACCGCTGCCCCTTTCCGCTGAGCTACAACAGAGTTCCCTTTTCTGAACTACCAACTCCCGCCTCAACTTACTGTTTGATCGTTTTTTTACCCCCACAAGTTCCGTTTTCCGAAAAACGGAACACCCTTACAAAAACGTCGTTAACTTAACACATTACGGATTGACCTACTTCACCTGTTCTATTTTACGAAACGCCTGCCGTAAGCGAACTGGTCGTTAGATCATTCTTTTTCAGACACAAGTCCCGTTTCCCGGAAAGCGAACTCCGCCCCCGCCCTGCCACACCACACCACCACAAGCCATATTTCACATATATTCAGAATCATAGCCACAAACAAACAATTGGCATGGTTGCTGCATGTATACCAAGCACCGGATGTAATTTTAATAAAGGTTGTCTTTTGCTGGGTAAAGCACGAGTTGCCTTTGGGAGAATGGGAAAAAGCGCGGTCTTTAAAAAACGCAAGGAGGAAAAAAATGAACAAAAAACAAAAAATTACCGCCATAGCGCTAACAGCCCTGGCTTGCGGGCTACTGGCGGGCAAGGCTTCGGCTGCGCCCAGCACCGAAACGTATTACGACACCTGGAATACCTTCCCTGGCTGGGAAGCGTTTATGGGTGGCGTTGATTCGTACGGTGATCCGAAAATTTCAAAAATGGATGTTGTCTACCAAGAGGTAGCGGGGGAAAGGATCCTGGATTCGGTGGTGATTTATTTGGAAGATCGCCTGGTGTGGGACTCTTTGTTCATCAATGCTGATTACGACAAGTCCAATGGCGAAATATGGGATGCCTGGGATTACATGGTCAGAGATCAGAGAGAAGCCGGGTATTGGGAAAAAGGAGAGGCCGGCTACCTCACTGATCTGGGCAGTGACATGGGATTTTACGAAGTTGCCAGCGATTACAATTATACTACCGCGACCCGACCCAACGCTCGCGAGGGGCATGCCAACGGCATTTACGTCGGCGACCTGACCTGGGTGGAACTGGATATAAATGACGATTTTATCACCTATAATGGATCCGAGTTGGTTTACAATTTCTCCTATCTTTATACGGCTGGGCTGGCCGAGATAATTTTAGGTGACAGCTACATGATCGCTTACTCGCCTTGGTGTGCCAACGACGTTATCGGCACCGTTCCCGAGCCCGGCACCTTGCTGCTTTTCGGTGCCGGCCTGGCAGGGCTGGTTGGGATTGCCCGCCGGCGCATCCAGCTGTAGCCCGCTGATTAAACATCGTACTGCAAACAAGCCCTGCCACTTGGTGGCGGGGCTTGTTTTGTTTTAACTGAACCCAAGCACCCTGACATCACCCCCCTGGCAACCATAGACAAACACGGCGGCAAAGTTGCGATATATTGTGAAGAGTAAAGGAGTACTAAAATGTTCTGGTGAACGATTGGTGATCCACCAGCAATCCGGCACCTGCCTCCTCAACATAACCTCGCAGTATGGCACGGGACTCGTCACACCCCCAGCCGCAGACCAATGACACCGCCAGCACCCCCGCATCCCTCCGTCCGGCAAAGATCCCCTTCAATTGGACGAGCCTGGCGTACTGACGATTAACCACCGGCGTGCCTGCAACGTAATACCAAGACCAGATCAGGCGGCGCTGACCATAAAGTATTCCAACATGCTCCACAACCTGCATTTTTTGGCCAGCGATATTGACTTCAACCAAGCTTACTCCGAGTTGCCTCCACCCTTCACCGGTCACAGAATTGCCGGAGGTAAACAGTTCCGCACCCCAGTCCTGAACCGGATATAGGGCACGATAAACTTCGAACGTCTCACCACCACCCCATTTATCAACAAGACGCTGCTCAACGGCCTGTTGCGTGACCGGTGACCAGGCGGACGGGAAACGATCCACCTCACGAGCAGTTGACGAAACGTACGGCAGCAAACCGACCCCTGCCGGAGACGACGACAGGGAACCGCCCCAGCCAACCAAAGCCGGCACAAGCAGCAAGGTGGACGCCAAAACCGCGGCACCACTCCATGAGGCGAGAGAACCGGCCAGGGATGTTACACCCGATGACTGTGAACCCGGCGACGTGGCACCAAAACCCAACTTCCTGGCACCGAATGCATTCGTTGCAGCGGATGCTCCAACAGTCGCCAGTTCCCGACCCTCCAGCCATCGCGCCAGCATGAGCACCGGCGCGAAAAAGACCAAGAATACAATCCAGCCGTAAGTGTTGTGCTCCGCAACCAAACTGTGCTGCATGTCGGTGAAATGTCCGATCAGGATCAGGGTGTAGATGCGGACCCAGTTCGAGAAAATTGCCGCAAGTCCGGCAACGCCGACCAGCAACAGGCGGTAGCGCTTCTTGCGGAGATACATCAGCGCGAAGAAGCAGGCCAGCGTAAGGGCGGCAACAAAATAACTCACACCACTGCACCCTTGGGCAATCTCGAATATGCCGGCCGGGATGTGAATAAATTTACCGTCAAGGTATGCTGTAAACCCACTAAACACGATCACCTGGCCAACAACCACAGCGGCAAGTGACTGGAGTGGCACATTGAAAAGCCAGAAAGGAGCAATGGCAAAATAGAGGAACAGCGCCGGCAACAACAACCGGCGAACAGCCGGAGCACCGAACAACAACCAGACACAACACAAAAACACCGGCGGTAAAAGCAATGAACGGCTAGCATCAATAAATACCAGCCCCATGATCGCCAGCAGGCCAACCAACCCGGCCAGTGGGACAGCCCCGCGCCAGTCCGGCCTCAGCCTGTCTGGTGGATCGCGGCGCCAGTATCGATATCCCATCCACATACTAAGCATCAGGTTCAGGTAGCCATGCGAATAGATGCCGTGGACACTGCTCCATTGGGCATGCAGCCAGCGCCAGATCGGCTCCAGCCCAATTGCGCCGGCGATCAGCACCAGAATCGTGGCCAGTAGGGCCCTCCATGGCACGGTCCAGGCGCGAGCCCCGCCTGCCCTTCCGGCAACCGTTGCTGCCATGCTACCGAACACTCCCCGATCCCACCAAAGTGAGGGATGCAAGAAAATGAGCTAGCTCCAGCGGATTACCGGGGGTAGCAATCAGATTGACGTAGCTGGATGAACTGGTTGACATGAGGAGAACCAACAAAGTGGATAACCATATAATAGCTGGTTTTGACAGCGACTCTTCTCATTAGTTGACCTCACTGCCTGCAAGTGGTCAACAGAAAAATGCAAAACAGCGTGTTTCTTGCCGACCTTTCCGGTTGACAACCGGTATTGCAATCGCTAAGAGATAACTTCCGAGCCATTTGATGATCGGATACCCTCTCCTAAGTATCTAACCGCAATTTGAACCCGGCACGGACATTGTTAATTTGCGAATGGCTGGATTCTCCCTGATACAACGCCGTGAACTCTGGGTCCCCACCCTGGCCGGCTGGCTAGTCCTGATCGTTTGCGGCTTGGCGACGGTGGTGATGGCCGGCCTCACTGTTTATCCATTTCTGGCGCCCAACGGCCCCGCGGCCGGAGCCCGGCTACTGGTGGTGGAGGGCTGGATGAATGCAACAGAGCTAGACCAGGTTATTGACGCGTACCGGAGAAGCGATTACCAACACGTCGTCACCACCGGTGGTCCGGTGGAGAGACGGCTGGGATTATCCGGCAACACCGACTATGCCGAACTTGCGGCCAACTATCTGCAAACTCACGGACTGACAGAGGTGCCTATAACGGCAATACCAGCGCCAGCCTCGGCCCAGAATCGCACCTTTCTAAGTGCCGTCATGGTGCGCAACTGGATGGAGGAGCAAAATCAGCAATACCAAGCCTTCGATCTCTTCTCCAGCGGGGCCCACACCCGGCGTTCACACCTGCTCTATCGCATGGCTTTCGGCCCGGAGATCAAGATCGGCATTCTGGCGGCCAAACCATCCAACTACGACCCGCGACGGTGGTGGCAAACAAGCGCCGGTGCCAGGGCGGTTCTTGGCGAATCCATTGGCTGGCTTTGGACCGTCTGCTTTTTCCGGCCCCCCCCCCCGGCTCCCACAAAGAATTATGGGGAGACTACCAGCCGTGAAGCCGTTGATCAGGGATTTGCTGGCATACACTCTTCAGGCAACCGGCATTACCGAGCCCCAACGCCGATTTGGCGATCATCTCTTCATAGCCACCTTCCACCGAGTGCTGCCGGAATCCCAGCGGCGACAATACCCCCTCCCCGGCCTGGCGGTTACCCCTGAGGAACTGGCCTGGTTTGTCCGTTTCTTTCAACAGCGTTTTCTTTGCCAAAGGCTGGATCTTGCCTGGCTTGAATACTCGGCAGGCAAGCCATCCAACCTGCCCAGACTGGCCATTACCTTCGACGATGGTCAACTCGACAACTATCTGCACGCCGCCCCGGTTCTGGATAGTCTGGGTGTTTCCGCAACCTTCTTCATCCCGGTTGAGGCGGTGGAAACGCAACAAATGCTTTGGCATGATCGCATGGGCTATGCCATTCAACTGCTGAAAGAAATTGAATCACAATCAGCTTTGCTGGTTCAGTTGGCGCATAATGACAACCAGAAGCCGGCAACGCCGCAAGCCGGGGTGACGGTAGCCAAGCACTGGCCCCCCGAAGCGCGACTGAATTGGATCAAAAAGGCCGAAGCGACACTGCCGACCACTATACCTGACTGGGACGGCATGATGAACTGGGAGCAGATCCATGATCTCAGCCGGCGCGGCCACGAAATTGGCAGTCACTCCTACAGCCATCCGTTGCTGACCCAGTGCGATGACAGCCATCTGGAACGGGAAATTACAACCTCCAAACAACGCATTGAAGCGGAAACCCGTTCGAGCATTTTCTCTTTTTGTTATCCCAATGGCGATCACGATCAGCGTGTGGTCGATGCCGTGGCGCAAGCCGGCTATTCCCTGGCAGTGACAACCCACTGGGGGAGCAACGCCCCGGGGACTGCCCCACACGCGCTACAACGACACGACATGGTAGCAACCAACGCCAGCGATCGCCACGGCCGGCTCTCCTCGGCCCGAATGGCGATGCGCATGACCGGCTGGGCTCAAGGAGTTCAACGATGACCGCACAGCACATTGCTTATCTGACCAGTGTCTACCCAGCACCCTCCCACACCTTTATACGCCGTGAAGTAGAGGCCCTGCGCGCACAAGGGATTGCTATCGACACTTTCAGCATTCGCAGACCGGACGCTGGCGCCCGCCTCGCCACTCCGGACCAGGAAGCCCTTCGCACTACCGATTACCTACTGCCCACCGGCCCATTTGAGCTATTGAAGAACCATCTCTTCGCACTCGGCGGCCGACCAGTCGCCTATCTCTCAACGCTGCGCAAAGCCTTGGGCCATCGCCCCCCAGGATCACGCGGCCTGCTCTGGTCCCTGTTCTATTTTGCGGAAGCGATTATGCTGGCGGCCAAACTCAAAGCGCGCGGGATCACTCATCTCCACAACCATTTCGCTAATTCGGGCGCGGACGTCGGCATGCTGGCCAGCCACTTTCTTAACATACCATGGAGCCTGACGCTCCATGGCTCGGCGGACTGGGCCTATCCCGCAGGCTATCTGTTAGCGGAAAAAATCAAGGCAGCCGCCTTTGTCGCCTGTGTTTCAAACTATGGACGCTCCCAGGCGATGCGGATCAGTCATCCTGCTTACTGGCGCAAAATCTTCATCGCCCGTTGCGGAATCGAGCTGTCCGTTTTCCCCAAAAGCCCTCACGGACACCAACGCAGCCAGCCGCTGCGGATTGTCACCGTGGGCCGGCTTTCACCAGAGAAAGGGCAACTTGGCCTGATCGAGGCATTTGCCGCAACACGTGCAAAAGGGGTGGAGGCACACCTCCGCATCATCGGCGATGGCCCGCTCCGAGAGCAACTTGAAGCCATGGTCAGCGATCTGGACCTGCAGGATCATTGCATATTGGCCGGTCAACAGCCGGAGGATGCAGTTCTGGAGGAGTTGGCAAAGGCGGACATTTTCGTCCTTTCCAGCTTTCTGGAGGGTCTGCCGGTGGTATTAATGGAAGCATTGGCCATGCAGGTACCGGTAATTGCGCCATGCGTGGCTGGTATACCCGAACTGGTCCTTCATGGTGATACGGGCTTGCTGTTTAACACAGGAGATTGGCAGGATTTGGCCGAAAAAATCGCATACGCCGCAGCCAACCCCGATCAATGCATAGCCATGGCCGCCAAGGGGCGCCGGTTGGTGGTTGAACTCTTTGATATCAACCGTGCCATAGAACCCAAAAAACAACGTTTCTTGTCAGGAGATCCAGGCAACGGGACGACGTTGTAAACAAAGGGGTTATCGTAACCATCACCATCCAGCTTTAAACTTTCCCCTTATTGAGGTCTGCGCCGCTTGCCACCGGCGAAAGAGAACGTGGAAGCACCCGGGGGGGGGGCGGGACTGTGACGGAGGCGGGAGGAACGTCTTTAACGACCACGCAGCCGGCCCCCACCATTGAATCATCACCAATCTCAACCCCCCCCAAAATGCGAGCGCCCACGTAAAGATCAACGTTGTTGCCAATTTTCGGCTGACCAGGCGTCGGCCCGGTCCCAACCGTCACATCGTGAAAGATTAAACAATTTTCTCCTACTTCCACCCCACTGCCAATCACAACATTCCATGGATGGATCAGGCACAAACCGGGGCCAATCCGCGCCCCTTTGCGACCCGCCCAGATATCGATATGAAACAGACGGGTCGGCAGCCGGAGGAGACGATAAAGGATCCACATGGGAAACCTTATAAACCGATACGGCAACCCATCCGCCCAATTACCGAACCGGTAGATCGCTCCTATCCAGAATCCACCTCGCTTGTACCAGTTGGGACCGTATCTGGCACTGTCGCGCTTCAGGTTTTCAAACATGGGAGTCACCATACTCCTGAACAAGGTTATCGTGCAGGCATCGCCGGTTCATAAATCGGTTCCATAATCGGTTCCATCAGTTTCGCCGGGGCGTGCAGATAGCGAGTGGCTGTCCGCTTGGCAACAATGTCTTTATATACGAACGCCGCCTGCTGCGGCGATAACCCCAAATGAGAAGCCAGTGCTTCTTCCGAAACCCCGTGGTTGAATGACCACAGGGCAACATCCATCTTGTCGTAGCTCAAGGAGAAGTAGAACTCATCCTGCCCCTGCTCCAGACTGTAGGTATCAGTGGTCGGGGCGGCGCTGCTGATCTCTTCCGGAATTCTTAGATGGCTGGCCAGTGCGTACACCTGGGTTTTGTAGAGATGGGCAATCGGCTTCAAGTCAGCAGCGCCGTCACCGTTTTTGACAAAGAAGCCCTGGTCATACTCCAAACGGTTCGGGGTGCCGATAACCGCATAGTTAAGTCGATCGGCATGAAAATATTCGATCATCTTGCGGGTACGCTGCTTGAAATTGGTCGCGGCCACAATCTGCAGGTATTCCCGCGGCGGCATGCGTTTTTCCAGCAACTCGCCGCCGGGCGTTTGCACAACCAGGTTGAAATAGTTGAAGCTCCCATCGCGACCACCGGCAATGGCGATCTTGCTTTTCCACCCGGGGCCGTATTCCGGAAACAGGCGGCGAATCGCTTCATCCCGTCGGAGGTAGCAACCCAGGGAATCAAGCGTCGGCCCAATATCTTCAACGAGATAATCGATACCCAAGCAGTCGGCCACCTGCTTGCCCCGCTTAAGGCTCAGGGGCGAAGAGTCGCGCTCCGGCAACATCAGGCCATAAACTTTGCCGGCACCTAATGCTCTCACGGCCAACGCCGCACAAACCGAGCTGTCCACCCCGCCGGATAATGCTACTACTACTCCCCGACGTCTCAAATCCCGGCCAACGACCCCGATCATCCATTTGGCGATACGGTCAGTTTCAACCGCACAATCTATTTTAAGCACGCCGTCATGGAGTCTGGCTTCAACCATTATGACCGCCCCCCGCACCCGTCGTCCCACCTGAACCCTCCGCCGCCGCAAGCCTCCTGCTCAAATACAACTCGATATTGAGCAAACTGTCGAGATTCTCCGGCAACATCTCATCGTTATCAATCACAATCCCGAAAGATTCCTCCAGAAACGTGACCAATTCAATAAAACCAGTGGAATCTAGGATATGCTCTTTCATAAAAGAAGTATCGTCGGCGATGTCAGCATCACTACCCATAACGAAATTATCCAGCAGAAATCGGCGAACCACAGCTTTGGGTTCCTGCATGATGCCCCCATATCCTTCTTTTTTAGCAAAGGCTGTTGCCCCGGCGGCCTTGGCTATCAACGTCTGGAATCATGGCCAATGACGCAAAGAGAAACAACGGTTAAACTATACACCATTTTTATGCTCGCAGAGGCTATTGAAGACCGGTTTTTTTAATTTTGCCGGTTTCGGTCTTGGGCAAATCAGCAACTATCTCGACGTACTTGGGAGCCATAAAATTCTCGAGATGGGCCAGGCAATGCCTGATTATCTCTCTTTCCGTCAAGGTATGCCCCTCCCTTGGAACAACGAAGGCCTTTATCGCCTGCCCCAGCACCTCATCTCCAACTCCGATCACCGCCACATCCTGCACACCCTCTAAACAATAAATTGCATTCTCCACTTCCCGGGGGCTTACCTTCTCACCGCGACTCTTGATAATGTCATCCTTACGGGCGACAAAGTAGAGCCATCCCTCCTCGTCGGTGCGAAAAATGTCTCCCGAATACAGCACCATTTCACCGGGCAGAGGCCCCGGCTTGAGCCGTTTTGCCGTTTCGGCCGGTTTCTCCCAGTAACCGCGCATCACGTTGGGACCACGAATCACCAATTCCCCGATGCTGCCGTTGGGTAAAAGTTGCCCCGACTCATCAACCAGCCAGACCTCCACATTTGGCATGCCACGTCCGACACTGGTTGGTCGGATGTTCAACTGTTCCGGCGGTAGATAGGTCACCCGTTTACATTCGGTCAGGCCGTACATCGAAAACAGGGCGGCCTGTGGAAACAGCCCACGTAAGCGACGGATATGCTCTTCGGAAAGGGCCGCCGCCGTATTGGTAATCAGCCGCAGTTTCGACAAATCAAACCGTTCCAGATTATCCAGATGCATTAAATGCGAAAAAATCGTCGGCACACCGGGCAGCACCGTGACCTTTTCCCGCGCCGCCAACTCCAGGATCTTGACGGGAAAGGCGAATGATGCCTCCAGAACCAGCGTCGCCCCGACTTTGACGGCCATCAACAGCTGGTACAGGCCGTAATCAAAAGCCAGCGGCAACACGCAGATGATGGTGTCTTCCTCACGCAGTCCCAGGTAGGTACTGACTGATCGTGTCGCCGCAACCATGTTGATGTGGGTCAGCATAACGCCCTTGGGGTCACCGGTGGAGCCCGACGTATAGATAATGGCGGCCAGGTCGTGATCGAAGGTGGCAGGTTCTTTTTCGGGGCCGGCACAAGGTTCATCTGCCGACGGGTATGGCCGGCAACATTCCGGCAAGGGCGTGGTGGCCGATGTTCCGGCAACCAGGCAGGCACGCACCGTGCCATTGGCAGCAAGGGCCGGCTCCCAGGTTCTGCGCAAATTGACCTGGGTCACCAGGGCGGCGGCCCGGGCGTCGTTGAGCAGGTAAGCCAGCTTTTCCTGTTTGGTCATCGGGTTAATCGGCATAAACACACAGCCGATACGCAGCGTCGCAAGGACCCCGGCCACCAGTTCAACGCCGTTATCAAGAAACAGGGCCACGCGATCGCCGCGGGTCACCCCGCCGGCCCTCAACCGGCCAGCCAACTGGCCCACGCGGGTGTCGAGGTCGGCATAAGTGTAACTCGTTCCTTCACAAACCAGGGCCACTTTGTCGGGAAGGCGGCGCACCGTGTCATCAAAAAAGTGATGAAGCAGCATGGTTTTTGGACTCCGTTCCTGTATCATGGCCAAGAATAAATTGCTCGTGGAGCAACATGGTCGAAAGAATGGTAACAAACGCCATGTTGTCGGCAAACCCGATTGCGCGACCCGCCTGGCACTTCCGGTAAAGCTTGCCGGTGGCGTTGGCATCAAAATACCCCGCGGCGGCGATTTTGGCCGGGCTGAACAGTTCAGCAACATAATCTACCGGGTGGCCTTCATCATTGAAGAAGCTCTGACTGTCCGGGGCCCGATAGGGTTGCTTAGTTCTCTTGCGCACCGATGGGGGGATAAGCCCGGTCATCGCTCTTTTCAACAGGTATTTCTCGGTCAGCCCCTGAATTTTGAGTTGTGGCGGCAACTGGTTGGCAAACTCGATCAGTCGGTGATCGAGAAAGGGGAAACGCCCCTCGATGGAGTTGGCCATGGCCATCCGGTCGCCCTGCGAACACAGCAGGTAGCCGCTCATCAAGGTATGCGCTTCCACGTACTGATCCCGCCCCAGCGGAATCCAACTCCGGATATCCGGCGGCATGGTTGCCGACAAAGATTCGCAGGGGTCCCAGTCGGCAAGCGAAGCGCGCAATTCCGAGGAAAAAAACTGCCTGATGCGTTGGGTGGTCCTCCAGCGCGGCAGATGCGCAAACCAGGGCTGATCGCCGAATTCGATCCCCTCCTTGAAAAAGGCCTCGGAGAACGCCCGGCCACCTGCCGGCGAGTTCTTCAAGTAAGGGTAGAGGCGCGCAAGGATAAGGGGACGAATTCTCGACTCCGGAAACCGAGCCCAAAAACGACGTATCTTAGCCTCCTTGAACAGGTCGTACCCCCCAAAGACTTCGTCTGCTCCTTCACCGGTCAAGACCACTTTGTAGCCCGAGGCCCGCACATGACCGGAGAGCAACATCAGCGGGGTCGGGGCAGTACGGACAATCGGGGTTTCGGTATGGAAAATCGTTTGCGGGAAGGCGGCCGCGATGTCAGCTCGTGTACATCGTATCGACGTATGTTCGGTGCCGAGAAAAGCGGCCATTTCCCGCTGGTGTGCGCTCTCGTCAAACTCGTCGTCTTCAAAAGTTAAAGAAAAAGTGCGCAAAGGCGTGGTGGTAAAATGACGAATCAAAGCGGTGATGATCGACGAATCAAGGCCGCCACTCAAATAGGCGCCCACCGGAACATCCGCGCGCAACTGCAGTCGCACCGCGTCGATCAGCAAATCGCGCAACTCCTCGGCGTAGTCCTCCGCACTGCGTTGCAACTGCGCCGTGGAGATCTTTTCCGGAAACTTCCAGTCCCAGTAACGTTGTACCCTGGCCCGACCATTATCAACAACCATCAGGTGGCCCGGAGGCAGCGACGATACGCCGGCGAAGGCGGTACGCGGGGCCAGCGGCGCCCAGTAGGCACAGATCTCGGCAAGCGCCCGGGGGTCAAAACGGCGAGGCACTTCCGGCAGGGCAAAAAGGGCTTTAATTTCGGAAGCAAACAACAGGCGGCCAGAGTTTTCGGTATAGAAAAGAGGACGGATGCCGGTACGATCTCGGGCCAGAAGCAAACGGCCAAGGCGAGTGTCCCACAACGCGATCGCAAACTGCCCGTTCAGATAGTCGACAAAGCGTTCACCATGTTCTTCATAAAGATGAACGATGACTTCGGTATCGGAATGCGTATAGAAACGGTGCCCCTCCCCTTCCAGCTTCCGTCTCAATTCGATATAATTGAAAATCTCACCGTTGAACACGACCCACACGGTTTGATCCTCATTGTGGATCGGTTGCTGACCGCCGGCAAGATCAATAATGCTCAGGCGGGAGTGGGCCAGGCCAATCCGCTTGTCCACAAGAAAGCCGGTTCCGTCCGGGCCTCGGTGCGCCAGGCGACCGACCATCGCCTCAAGCTCGCGGCGCTCAGGGAGGGCGCCCCTGCCCACCACATAAATTCCGGCAACTCCACACATTTATAATGCCCTGCCGGAAGTGTTATTCTGCTGCCTGGCGATAACCCGCGCCGGAACACCCACCGCCGTGCTGTGATCCGGCACATCATCGAGGACCACGGCATTGGCGCCAACGCGAACACCATTACCGATGCGAACGCCCCCCAGTATCTTGGCCCCGGCCCCAACATCAACATGCCCACCCAGGATGGGCGCCCCCGGTTTTTTTCCCCCGGCGCCCAGGGTAACCTGTTGAAAAATAAGACAATTGACCCCGACAACGCTGTCGGGATGGATGACCACGCCGGTGGGGTGGGTCAACAGCAGCCCGCCGCCAATGGAGGTACTCAGTGGAACATCCGCCCCGGAGACAATCGACCACCAACGGTGCCGCAACACCGCCATACGCCGCATCAAAAAAGCGACCGGCCCGCCACGTGCACGCCAGTATTGGTAGCTTCTAATTGTTTTGAGCAGTTGTTTTCCCGGTTCCCAATAGTGCTCATTCACTTCACGGTTCCAATCGGGGATTTCGGACGATACCGCATCCCAGCTTCGATCATCATCTTTGTTTAACGTTTCGACGAATTTCATACCGGATTGCTCACTTTCCATGTCGGAGTTCCTCGCCCCAGACTCGCCGGTAGGCTATTGTTGACGTGACCAGTAATAGAATGCCGACACTCAGGATAACCGAAACAGCCCAGTGCGTTGGAGAGAACATCATGCGGACCCAAACGGTAAACCCCACAGCCAACATTCCGACCAAGCCGGCAATGGCGGTGAAACGTATCCCTTGGCGAACCATCTCAGACTGCTGGCAGGGTAGATATTTTACCAAAAACAGATGCGCAGCCATCGGTCCAAGCGCCAAGCCAACAATGAAGCCGGGAAGTCCCGCCAGCCAATATCCTCCCATGGCCGGCATGACACCGCATGTCCTGACAACATTCGAGAAAAACAGCGCTCTGGAGTTCCCGAGGGCCAACGGAATTCTATCCATGGTAAACAACAAAATCTGCATCCAAATGTAAATTGTCAGCCATTGGGCGATCACTCCTATCCCATGATAGCGTGCATCCCACAAGGTCTCGAAGAAAAGCGGCGCCCCAACCGCGATGGAAACGCAGGCAGCCATCCCCACCAGAAGAACGACTTTGCGGGCGCGCAAGGCCACCACCATCAGCCGATCCTTATCGTCTTGAAATTTGGAGTACACTGGGAACATCACGACGCTTCCCAATCTTGAGGCCACCTGTAAAGCCACTTGCGCAAAAACCAGAGCTATTGAGTATAAACCCAATTCAGCCAGGGTCAACAGGTTGCCCAGCACCAGTTTGTCTAAGTTTGAAGCCAAAAAGGTAAAGGCAGTACTTAGCAATATCCATTTGCCGAATTTAAATAATTCATGGAAACACTGTCTGCACCACCCCAAATGGACCCGATATCCCGGTATCAACAAGTGGCTGCTGATCATTTTACAAGTGGCACCGGTCAACCCCCCGGCAATCATTGCCCACGGCGTAGGATGCACCATGGCCCATCCCACCATGACCACTAAGGAAATCAGTTGAACACCAAGCTCGATTAAGGTCAGGCGCGCAAACCGCAGTTCCTTGTTCAGCGTATGTAGTGCCGGAGAATTAAAACCCGAAATAACGCTCACCAAAGCCGCCACCGGCAGCAGATAGGAAATTTGCCAGGCAGCGGGATCATTCTGCGCATACCACCAGGCAAAAGGTACGGCTAATAAGCAGGTAATAATCCACAGAACAAAGCCACGAATAATTTCAATGGTCCAGGCGGTATTGAGGAAAGCGGGGTCAAGGCCCCGCTTGTTCTGAATTATACTGGGGCCGATACCAAAGTCGGCAAACAACTGAAGCCCGTTCATGAGCACCATTACCAAGGCCATCAGACCAAAGATTTCCGGGGCCAGCAACCAGGCCAGGATCAGATGACTGAACAAACGCAGCCCCTGACTAAGACCGTAACCACCGATGGTCCAGGCCGAGCCGCTAAGGGCGCGGGCTTTAACTGAGGGGTCGCTCATCGGTCCCCGGTAAAGACGGTTTCGGTGGCTTCTGGCCGCCAAACAGCAGCACGCTGCTTATTCAATATGGCGGTGGCTTTGTTTTTACCCCGCAACAGGCATGACCACTGATAACGACGCAGAAAGGCCCGAAAGGCAGGATCTTCAAGGCGCGGGTGCCGAGTGAGCAAGCACTTCAAATAGCCCCACCACATCCCCATGCCACCGATCAGATAAGGGGGACGGGTCATCCGGTAGAGGGCGGAAGCGGCCATATAGGCCAGTCCGGTGCCCATGAAGTACTGGCCAAAACCATGCCGCATACGACCGGTCAGCATATTCTGCTGGCTGGAACCCATGGGGCGGAGGTGGACAAAGCGCAACTCCGGCTCATCCCAACTGACTGCGATCCAGCCCAACATCCTGCAGCGATGCCCATCGATGGCGTCCCACATCACCTGCTGTACAAATCCGCCGATCTGATCAAAACACCTTTTACGGAACAGTTTGGTCATACCAACCGAGTTTTCATCGCCGCATTTTTCGCTGATCAGCTTGCCGCTTTCATTATCCAGGAAATAAGGCTTGCCGCTGCAGGTGCCGATACGAGGGTTTTCTTCCAACCGCTTAAGGAGAATTTCAAAATAACGGGGGGGCAGTTCCAGGTCGAGATCCAGCTTGCAGATATATTCGAAGTCATCGGGCCGCACCGCCCGGTAGCCGGCATAAAAGGCCTCGATCACCCCCGGACCCACACTGCGGTGCCCCCGGTTAGCCTTGGGCACGATCTTGATGAAGTCGTATTTGGCGGCATATTCGGCCAGAATCTGCGGAGTCTGATCGGTGGAACCGTCATCGACGATCACCCACAAATCAGGGCGCACGGTCTGGGCGACCATGCTGTCCAAAGTGTGACGCATGTAATCGGCTTCATTGCGGCATGGTGAGATTATCAGGAGCTTTGCTCGTACCATACATATCGCCCAATCAAGTAATGGCCTGTGTACTTTTTCCGTTGAAAGTAAATACTATCGAACAACCTACCGAAGAGCAATAAACAAGTAGTTAAATATCCTGTTTTTCTTGAGCTACAATTAATTCTCGTGTATGAAGTTGATTGTCGGAACAGTTGATCTTAGCTGTCTTGGCACACAGATTTGGGGATATAGGTTCGGGACAAACCGCGAAGGGTGTAAACAAAGCGGGACATTTCTAATGGAAACCACAAAAACCCTGATGACTGGCATTAACAATAGCTACGAAGCACGGGTACGTAAAATATGCTTGCTCGGGGCGGCGCTGCTGTTCGTGATTGGTGTAGGTTTCCGAATCGCCCCCCTTGTGGACCATGGCGATCGTATGCTTTGGCAGTGGCCGACGGAAGATGGCTATTTAATGAAGACCATCGCTCGCAACATTGCCCTTGGCAACGGAATGACGGTTTCTGACGCCGAGATTGCCACCAATGGTACCCAACCGCTAACTACCTATATGTGGGCCGGGGTATTCTGGCTGGTTGACGGTGACAAGGAAACCGGGGTGCTGTTGATCCAGATCTTGCAAATTGTGCTCAGCATCGTTGCAGCCGGTCTCCTGTTTCTACTGGCCCGCCGCCTGCTCAGTGAGTACCGATGGGGCGAGGGGGCTGCATCATTGGCGGCCGGGTTATGGTTTGCCAGTCCGGTGGTGATCAACCGCACCTTGAATGGGCTGGAGACGGGCAACTATATGGTTATGATTCTGCTGACGCTGCTCGTCTGGCTGGCCGGGGAGCGTGGCGCCAAGCGCCCTTTTCCTGGTTTCGCCCTAGGGGTAGGGGCGCTACTCGGCCTCTGTTTCCTTACCCGTATTGACGCGGTTTTTTTCATCGCCGCCGTTACAGTCTGGCATACCTTACTGGGTTTTCGTCAGCAGTTCGCCGAACTCAAGCGCCGTTTGGGCGAATCCCTGGTGATGGGCCTGACCAGCATGGTTATGGCCAGCCCATGGCTTGCATACAACAAACTGGTTTTCGGCAGCTTTATGCCAATCAGCGGCACAGCTCAATCGGCCAGTCAGATCGGCGCCAATCTGGCATATGTGCCCGGTAATCTTTTTGAATATGTAACTCTCGTGCTGCCCGGAGTTATTGTCAAATCTGGTGTACGGAGTCCTCAGGCGGCCATCCGCATAGGTTGATCTGACACCTTGATTCCGTTTTTGAATTGTATGCCGGTGACGACCTCAGCCAGCCGGCGAAATCCCTTGATCTTTTTCCATCTTTTTTCAGCGCTTTGCAGCAGCTTAAAGACCATGGTCAGGGTGGTGTCCCTGGAACCGCAGTTCCGTGATCTCTTGCTGCGCAGGCGCACAGTGGCAAAGGCCGACTCGATGGGGTTGGTGGTCCTGATATGCACCCAGTGTTCGGCTGGAAAATCGTAAAAAGCCAGCAACTCGTCCCGGTCCTTGGCCAGGCACTCCATGGCCTTGGGGTATTTGTCTTCGAAACGGGCCAGCATACGATCAAAAGCCTGGCTGGCATCTTCCTTGGTCTCAGCCATCCAGATATCATGCAAATCAGCCTTGGCCTTGAGCTGAAGCTTTTTGGGCATCTTGTTCAGCACGTTGGCCGTTTTGTGAACCCAGCAGCGTTGGTGGCGGGTCTTCGGATAGACCCTGCCCAAGGCGTTCCAGAACCCCAAGGAACCATCGCCAACCGCCAACTCGGGGCCTGTGGTCAGGCCCCGAGCCCGCAGCCCGGCGAGAAGTTCATACCAGCTGTCGCTTGACTCCCGGTAGCCATCCTCCACCGCTATCAGTTCCTTGTGCCCCTGGTCGGTAACTCCAATGATCACCAGCAGGCAAAGCTTGTCATCCATGCGGACGTTGCTGTAGATGCCATCCACCCACCAGTAAACGTAGCGTTTTCCGTTCAGGTCACGTTGCCGCCATTTGGTGTGCTCGGCCAGCCATTTGGCTTTCAAGCGGGAGATGGTGTTGGCCGACAACCCCTTGGCCTGTTCCCCGAGGAGTGCGGCCAGGGCCTCCTGGTAATCGCCGGTGGAAATTCCTCGCAGGTAAAGCCAGGGCAGCAACTCATCGACACTGCGCGCCCGCTTCAGATAAGGCGGCAACAAACTGCTGTTGAACTTGAGGCCTTGGCCGCTACGATCTCGCACCTTGGGAACTTTGACCTCGACATCGCCGATTCCGGTCTGGATCGTGCGACCGGGAAGATAGCCGTTTCGGACCACTGTCCTGCGGCCATCTTCCAAGCGGCTGGAGTATTGGGCCATGAAGGCCTGTAATTCAGCTTCTACGGCCTGGGCAATCAGCATCCTGGCACCATCGCGCAAAAGGTCGGTAAGCGGGTCGGCGACATTGTTTCCTTGTTGTGAAAGAGCGGTTGGGGTAGACTTGGTCATGGCGTATCCTCCTGTGTTGGCTGTGATCGTCGTGGTGATCAATCAACCTGGATGATACGCCATTTTCCTCAGTTATCCCATACACCAGATTTGACTATAACCCTGCTGCCCGTTCCCAAGGCCATACTGACCGCACCTGCCCTAGTTGCCATGTCCACACTGGCCATCCTGCTGTACGCGGCAGTCACTGCCGCTATGGCCAGATATATGTCCAGACAGCAATTCAGTGTGCTGATGATCGGAACCCTCTTTCTGCTGGGATTGGCCGGCTATTATGGCCTGTTTTTCGGGGCCGCACACTTCATGGGCCGATATTTGTCGCCGGTTTCGCCGCTGCTTGCCATCCTGACCGTGGCCATCGGGATGGTTGCCGTCCATCAATGGGGTCCGAAAATGATGCTGGCCCGCTGGTCAAGCGCGATGATTCCCATTGTGGTTGTGGTTCTTGTGCTGGGCTTGAACACGCGGACCTACCTGAACAAGGGTCGTGGCAGCGCCATTGACCACATCCAAGTCAAACAGTGGGTCGAAATACATGTCGCACCGGAAATCTGGGTCGGCGCGGTCCAAACTGGTGTTCTTGGATTTTTTCACGATCGCACGGTCAACTTGGATGGCAAGGTGAATCCCTACGCCCTGGCAGCCAAGATCGACCAGCAAATTCCTCATTATGTCGTTGAAAGCCCAATCCAGTATCTGGCTGACTGGGGAATCGCCGGGTGGATCGTACATGAACCCCTAAATCAGCATTTCGAGGTCATGGTCGATGACCCTGAGCAGAATTTGGGGGTATTGCGGAGAGTCACACCGGTACCGCCCAGTGCATCACTGCAGGGGCACATAGACAGGTAAGATGCGCAATGGCGTCCCTGGTTGTTGCCAAGTTTTTTTAAAGATTAGTCTTTTTAAAAACATACTCGGGAAGATGCACGATAATCAGCATGATCAAGCGCCAGATGGGTTTGACGTAAATGATGTTTTTCTTTTTCTCCACCCCTTTGAAAATGGCTTCCGCCACATCTTCCGGCTGTGCGGTCAGTTTTGGCGGCAAATCCAAGTGGGCGGTCATTTTGGTGGCGATAAAACCAGGCTTTACAGTTAATACCGACACTCCGAATTTATGCAGGCGGTGACGCAAGCCGCCCAGATAAGCGCTGAGTCCGGCCTTGCTGCTGCCGTACAGATAGTTGCTTTGGCGGCCACGGTCCCCGGCCACCGAACTCACCCCGACAATAAAGCCACTCTTCCTCGCGGCTAAATCGGCCGCGACAATTTCAAGAATGCTGATCGCGCCCAGATAATTGGTTTCCACCATCTCCCGAGCGAGTTCGAAGTCTTTTTGGGCCAGCCCCTGATCGTGCATAGTGCCGAAAGCCAGGATCACTCCCTGCGGTTTCTCTGCCAGAGTTGCATAGAAATGCTGATGGGTAACAAAATCCCGTCCGTCAAAAGGCAGCGCCCTGGCCTGAACCCCGAACCGCAGGGTCAAGTCGGCTGCGTTTTTTTCCAGTTCCACCTGGTTACGGGACGCCAGGTACAGATTATAGCCGGCCCGGGCGAAACGACCGGCGGTGGCCAGGGCCATATCACTGTTTGCCCCCAGCACCAGTATCCAGGCATTGTTCATAGCCCCAACCTCTGTGACTGCAATGAGTTGAACACCTGATTCAGCCCCAGCGAACGTCGCAAAGCCCGAAATCGTTCCACGTTCGGATAGCCTTTTTCAAAAGATTCCCGACCGGTGGTTGCATCCTTGGCCAGAAAAACCCTGCCCCGGTACTCGACGACCAATTGATCCAACTCCGCCAGCAACTCCACCAGACCGGGCTGCATCTTGAAATCCAGGGCGAGGCTATATCCTTCCAGCGGAAACGACAGGTAGTTTTTGTTTGCGGGGCCATACAACTTGAGGACGGCCAGAAAACTGCCCATGCCGCTGGCGCTGATTTTCTGCAGAATCTGCTTTAGTCCCTCATACCCTGCCGTTTTGGGCAGAATAAACTGATATTGCACAAATCCTCGTTTACCGTAAATCCGGTTCCAATTACGAATGGCGTCCAGAGGATAGAAAAAACCGTCAATGCCAACGCGCCGATGAGACACACCTGAACCGGCCCGAGCATAATAAACCGCATTGAACGCTTTCACACTAAAGCTGTTCAAGGTGAGGGTCGGAAAATCCACGGGAACATTCAAAGTGCCTCCGGGCCGGTATTCCAAGTTGCCGTCCTCGGCAAAATCCCCGACCATCAACAAAGCGCGACCCAGCTTATCCCCCCTGGCCAGGCAATCGATCCAGGCCACCGAATAGGGCTGCCCCTGGTATTCCTCGAATGCTGCAAAGGTTTCATGCAAATTAGCCGTCTTGATGGTGGTCTGCTCGATCGTACTCGATCTAACCGGTTTAAGATAAAAACTTGCCTGCATAATAACGCCGGTCAGCCCCATTCCTCCACAGGTGGCATGGAAAAGTTCCGGATTTTCCCGGCGAGAGCAGCGTTTAATCGAACCATCTGCGGACATTAGAAGAAAATGGTCCAGACACTCGCTGAAACAGCCCACTATGTGGTGGTTTTTTCCGTGCACATCGGAGGCGATGGCCCCTCCCACCGTAATCAGCTTGGTACCCGGTGTTATCATGGGAAACCAGCCCCGGGGCAAAAAAGATTCGACGATGTCCGCCAGCAACACTCCGGCCTCACAGGTCAGCAGGCCTGTCGCTTCTTCAAAGGCCAGCATCCGTTTCAGTTGCTGCATGGGCAGATGATTGGCAGCCAGGGCACTGTCCCCATAACTGCGGCCATTGCCGAAGGCAATCAACGGGATGCAACCACGCACCTGTTGCGCCAGTGAGGCAGTATCCCGGAAAAAGAGTGGTTGCGACTCTGCGGAAAGGTAACGACCCCAGCCGGACAGTTTCATCAAGCGACCTTGAAGACGAATTTTTTATCCAGCAGATATTTGATGGTATAACCCACCATCAAACCCAAACCTCCGCCGACGTACTGGGCGCCGGCAAATTCGAAAGTGTAATAAAACCCCATTTCGGTCCCCCAGAACACGGCCGTGGTAAACACTCCCATCAGGCTGTAGAGACCGAAGCGTGACAAATCATCCCGCCGGCTGTGAGCCGTATAATAAAAGATCCATCGTTTATCCAAAGTATATTTAGTTATCAAGCCGGTCAAAGTGCCGAAGCACAAGGCCAGGTAAAGCACCCAGAAACCATCCAGCAGCAGAAAGAAGGGCCACTGGGTGAGCAAATTGATTCCGGTTGCGATCAGGGCGAACACGAAATATTTGCATGCAGTGTACATGGGTTCCCGCTCAACTCTCAAACCGCGATCAGTACAGCCATAACACAACCCGCCCCGGCAAGGAGGCTGACCCTGTCGCGCAGCGCGAAAACAATTGGGTCATCAGGCATGTGGCCGCGGTGAGAAAGCACCCATATCCGGGAAATCCAGTAAATCATCACCAAACAAACCCCCCACAGGGCCTGGGGATGGCTATACAGCCCCACCACTGCAGGTGACGTGATATATAGGGCCATGATCAATATCGACATGTAGCTGGAGGCCACTCCCAGCACCCCGATGACCTCGCGATCCTCGGTATAATAACCGCGGCCGGAAATTTTTCCGGTTTGGTTTTGCATTTTAGTGATGATCTCGGAGTACCTTTTCACCAGCGCCAGTCCCAGGAAGAAAAAAACCGAAAAGGCAATCAGCCAGTCGGAAACCATAATGCCGGTTGTCACTCCGCCGAACAGGATCCTGTAGGCGAACAACAACCCGAGCATCATCGCATCCAGCAGCAGTTTTTCCTTAAGCAAAAGAGAATAGGCAAGAGTAAGTGCAATATACCCGGCCAGCAACAGTACCGCCACCGGCGGCAATACCGGCAGGGCCAAGCCGAAGCTCAACCCCAGGAGCAGGCCCGACAAGCCCAGGCTTTCGGCGATGCTGATCCTGCCGGCCGCCAAGGGACGATGCTGTTTGCGGGGATGCGCGCGGTCGGCAGGCAGATCTAGAATATCGTTCCACAGGTAAGTGGCCGAAGCGCACAGGCCGAAACAGACAAAGCCGACCAGCGCCGCAAAAACTTTGTCGATGTCGCTGTATTGATGGGAAAGCAACAGCGGGGTAAAAATCAGAATGTTTTTGGCCCACTGGTGGAGACGAAGGGCCTTCAACAGATCCCGCCATACTTTGAGCGGTCTGGGCAGAAAAAGGGCGAGTTCTGTCGGGCCGGCAATTTGTTGGGCCGTCGCTTGATCACCGGCCACCACCAAGGCCCTGCCGGCCGCCTGCCAAATCGGCCGATCGGCCCGACTGTCGCCGATATAGTCAAAGGCTTTCTTGCCGGTGGCTTCTTCAGCGAAAGCGGCGATTACTTCCAGCTTGCGATGTCCCTTAAGGTTGCGGGTGCCGTCACTGGCAATCACCCGGGTAAAACAACCCAGGTGCGCGGCCACGGCGTCGGCAATCCGGGCGTCGGCCGCGGTGGCCAACACTGTCGGCCGCCCCAATGCCGCCTCCTGACAAACAAAGGCGACCACCTGATCATTATACTGCAGTAAATCTGGAAAAAATGGCGCCTGCCTTGCAACCGTGCGTTTGAAAGCGGCCCGCCCGCGCAGCAGGCTGAACAGGGCCGTCAGGGCCGCCACCGGGTTTTGCCGCACCAGCATGGCAAAGCTTTCCCACAGGGTATCGCCGAGTATGAGCGTGTTGTCCAGATCGACGAACAGGGGCAAACGGTCATCCAAGCCGGATGTAGCCGCCGCTTGTAAAGGCCGGTGATAAGCGCTGGAACCCATTTTACTCGCCCATACTCATTTGTATTCAATCAGCGAAGATGGTTTACGGAAAGCTTTCCCGACCCAGAATTTCATCTGGCCATACAACTGCGGCCATTTACCAATCGTATTGAAAATTGCATAGGTCAGTGAGTGCCGCCAACGGCCGAAGCGCTGGTTGGCCTTCAGGGCCACCCGAGCCAATTGGAGGGGGTAAACGGCAAACAGCCATAGCCATTGAGGGCCCAACAGCAGAACCAGCGACAGAATGATGCCAGGTAACACTAAGCCCCAAATCCACAGCCGCAAAGAGTACATAAAGCAAAACCTGGTCCGGGTCTTCTCATCCACCGTGCAACCTTGGGCATAACTGTACCCGCCGCGCACGGCACGCTTCCACCATTGGGAAAATCTGGTCATCGCCGCATCATGCAGCACCATGGGGTAATCCAGCCGGCGTACCTCCCAACCCTGCTTACGGAGCCGATAACAGAGTTCCGGCTCTTCGCCGGCGGTGACTTGCGGGTTGAACCCACCGAGTTGCATGAAGAGACCCTGGCGGATCATAAAAATGCCGCCACAGGTGGCCACCCGGCCGAAAGGGGCCTCCCTCCATTCCAAATCGCACAATAGGTTGTAGATGCTCTTTTCCGGGTATTTCTCGATGGTGCGTCCTGCCGCTATCCCGCAACGGGGATATTGGCCAAAACATGCAGTGGCGGCTTCCAGCCAACCCTCGCACAGCTCGCAATCACCATCGATAAACTGGACAAAACGCAAGTCAGGATGCCGGGAGATCAGGTGATTAAACCCTTCATTTCTTGCCCGGCCGGCGGTAAAGGGGGTGCTCATATCCAGTTTTACGACCAACAGGCCCAGGGAGTGCGCCAACGCCACACTGCCATCGGTGGAGCCGGAATCGACATAGACCAGCGCCTCGCGGGGAACGGACGCCGGGATCGACGCAAAGCAGCGCCGCAGCCGCTCGCCTTCATTGCGGCCGATCACCACCACCCCCAGATCGCTCATTGCGACACCTGATTATTCATAGCGCCCTTTGCGTTCCAATCTCTTAATAAATCGGCCGGGAATCCGCAAAATCGGCAGCAGGGCGGACTGTCTGCTCCACCGCTCCGCCCTTCGGCGCAGAGCGTAGAGGTTATTGACCGCCGACGGTAATTCGGCACAACCCTCGGCAACCTGGATGGCGCCGGTCATAAACTTCTCTTTATATGGCAATACATCTTTGCCCAGATCGATATAGGAGATATCGCCGTCACAGGCATGGCGAATCATTTCGACCAACAGGATCAGGCCGGGCGAATACTGGTGAAACTCATCGTCATAACCTGGAAACCAGGAGTGCAATACGGTTTTGGTACGCATGCCGAAATGGACGGCTGCCAGTTTGTCGCCCACATACAGGGCAGAAAGCACACCCCCAAAATGTATTGAATCATGGGCATTTATTCGGCGCACCAGTTCCACGGTCCAGCCAAGGCCAAAATAGTCATGGACCCCGGTGCGTTGACATTGCAAACGCTTCCAGGCGATCATTGCCTCAAACGCTGCGGCGTCATCGGTATGAAAAACAAAACGGTGCGGTTCATGTTCCCTGGCGAGTTTTCTTATACGCCGGTTGGTTTCATACAACTGTTTTCCGCCCAGTTTTCTTCGGATCGCTTCATAATGCTCATATTTTTGTGACGTATCGATGGTCGGGGACGGCTCAAGGTTTTGCCGGTATGTCTGCCACTGGGCCTGCCCGCTCAGCAGATGGTCAAACTCCCAGCGGACCAGACGGCAGCCGCGCATCAGTCCTTCCGCCGTCCAGTCGGCCTCCGGCTCGGCGATGACCCCATGATAATCGGAAAGGCCAAGCCCGACTGGGCGGGCAACACCACCCCACCGACGGTGAAAGGGGAAAAAACCCACCACCCGGTTTTCCGCCTCCATCAAACCAACAAAGAGGTCTTCTCGAACCTCGGCAACCGCCTGAGTAAATTCAGGACGAAAATAGGGACTGGCCAAGGCCTGATCGGCCTCCTGGATCTCAGCCCAGCGGGCGATCAGGTCGGGGCTTAACTCGCCGGCAGGGATAACCGAATACTTCATGGAAGGTCTCCCGGAGGGGCGGGGAACCGGAGAAATGGTCGTTTGCCAGCCGTTTCCGGTCGGGGTTGCCGGCCGGTCAAGCGGTGACGCCAATGGCGAATCTCCCGCAAAAGTCGCACCAGCGTCTCGGTACCCACCGCCGGCAACCAACCAAAATGTTTCACCAGATAATAGAAACGGCTGCGATAAAAATGTTCGGCAATACAGGTGGCCTCCAGACCCTGACCGGTGGACTTGGCGCAGGCTCCGCCCAGATGGTGGGCCACCGCCCGGCCCACCGCCCAGATTTCCGACCCCACCTTGGTGGCGCGGCGGCAAAGATCTGTCTCTTCAAAGTAGAGAAAAAAGCGGGGATCGAAACCCTGCAGGCGGCGAAAAAGGTCCGCATCAATCAACATCATCGCACCGCAAACCCAGGGCGTCCGGAAAGGCGTACTGCCGGGTACAATCGGCCGTTTTTGCGGCAACGCGTTACCAATGCCCAGCGCGCTTCGCACAAGGGAGCCGGGTGTGGTCATCATACCCGCCTCCTGCAGGCTGCTCTCGCCTTCAATAATGGCCGGGGCGACGATTCCTGCCGCAGGGCAGGATGCCATAAATTCCAAAAGCGTCCGCAGCGCCTGGTGGTCAAGCACTGCGTCGGGATTGTGGATCAGCACATAAGGGGTCCGAACCCGCTGAAAACCAAGGTTACAGCCTCGGCCGAAACCCAGGTTCCGCTCACTGCGCACCAGTTCTACCCAGGGATGCGCCGCCGCGATAAAATCAGCGGTGCCGTCGCTGCTGACGTTGTCCACTACCACACAGGCGAGTTCACCGGCCTCGTGGGCCTCTCGCAGCGCCTCCAAGGCGCTGTGGATATGCCCGCGAGAGTTATAGGTGACAATAACGGCAGTAACTTTCGCCTCTGCGATGTTGGTCATCGGCCCAATCTTCTCCATAGCCCTCTGTTGGCGATGCTGGTGGCCAAAGCAAAATGGTCCATCGCGGCCGGGGCCTCGACCCTGGGCAAGTTCAGAGGGTCTGAGGCCGCGTTGACCACCGGCTCGTGACCGCAGGCACCGAAGGCCGCCTCAACCCCGGCTTCAACCAGTAAACAGCGCAGAGGCTCCGAAGTGCGGCCATAACAAAAAGAGAAGTGGCGCGGCTGAACGCCTGTTTCTTCTTTTATCCGTTGGGCGCATTGGGTCAACTCTTTTTTTGCTTCCCCTCCAGGCACGGCGGTCAGGTCCAGGTGTTCCGTGGTATGCCCGCCAAGACTGAAACGGGGGTAATCTGACAGCAGGCGCCGCACCTCGTCCCAGGTCAGGGTGAGGCGAGGCGGCTTGGCGGTCGGCTGCAGCCGTTCATACAACAGGTTCAACAGCATCCGGCGCCTTTCGGCTCCCGCCTGTAATAAATACCGGCAAACGCACCAGTAGGCTGCCCGTCTCTGCTCGGGATCACCAAGATCCCACCTGGCCTCAACCCCGGTTTCCCATCTCAGCCAGCGTTCGCTGCGCCGCTGGAAAGCGGTATAGGCCTGATCCACCCACTGGGTTTCCCCCCGGTCGATATAGCTGCTGGGAAGGAAAAGGGTGGCCGGCATTTGGTAACGGTGGAGGATGGGGGCGGCGACCGTGAGATTATCAAGATAACCGTCATCGAAGGTGATCACCACGGTCCCCTCCTGCACAGCTTGACCCCGGCCAATGGCGACGACCAACTCATCCAGCGCGATCACCCTTTTATGCCGAGCAAGAAATGAGACCTGCTGAGCGAAAATATCGGCCGACACATGGTTGCGAGGGTCGATCCATCTGGACAGCGTATGATCAGCGACGCTGTGATACATCAGAACGATCGCCCCGTTCACCCCCCGAAGGCGGGCATCGAGATTCATAAGGCCCGTGGCATAACCCATGGCCTGAATGTAGGGCCCGATGGTCCGGCGTAGACGTTGTTTGGCGGAGCTGAGTAAATTCATAGTGGACAAAGGGCCGGCCGACCGGCAGACATCGCCATGGCTTACCAGGGCATTCGTGGCAGTAAACCCATCCGCCAGGCCGCACTATTTATTTTTCGATGAGCCCAGGGAATGCTCCACCCGAGATGCATACCATGTCGCATAACATAACGGAATGGCCCGTAAAATTTACGCATCGGCACTGGCCAGTCAATCGTGTCCCGCGCCACCTTCTTCTTCTGCGCCTCCGTACCACCCAGATCATACAGATCGCAGCCCTGATCCCGCGCCCAACGCATGACGGTATAGTGCAGCAGTTCCGTTGCCCGCAATTTTCTTTGCTTTTCGCCGCGATGCATCCCCACCCATGAGGCATAGGAACGCCCCCCCGCGATCATATTGCTTTTCGCCGCCACCGGCTCTCCTTCATGATAGGCCACGAAAAGACGAAAGCGCCCGGCCGGTCCCAGTAAACTTGCTATATACTTGATGTAATCGCGGGCAAACGGCTCAAAACCCTGATGAGCGGCGGTCATAAGGTAAAGGTTGTAAAAATCTTCAAGATCGGCATCATCTCCAACTCTAATCACGACCCCGGCCCGCTCAGCGCCTCGGATGTAATTACGGGTTTTCCGGTCTATGCTGGCCAATAATTCATCGTCGGTATAATCCAACGGGGCGACCAGTGACAGTTTCCCGCCAAACCAGGCATCTGATTCGCGGAACCCGGCAGCCGACAAAGCGTCTCTGGCTGCCTGCTGGGTCGGTAGCGTGTCTATCCGCAGTGAAACATATGACTTTGACTTAACAAGCTGCTCCAGCTCCGATACCACCCTGGCTAAAATTCCAGGTTCATCACCAGCGGCCAGCGGCCCGGCGAAAATCCTGGCGAATTTCCCCAGCGGCGTGGATTGGGCCAACACTTGCACGCCGCCGACGATTATTCCGCCCTGACGCACAACCGCCCGCTCACACTCAAAACCATACCCTGTGCGAATCCGGCCGTACATCGCTGTCTGCTCATGGTAGCCATGCCGGTTGGCCGCTAAGAAAGCGTCCCATTCCTGATCTAATTCAGACACCATGTCCCTTTTTCCTAAGACGCTCAAAAACTTAAAGCTTTTGTCAGCGGTGTTTAGTTCCGGCGCCGGATCATTTCACCAGGGCATCGTTTGCGCAATTCCAAACTTCCGTGAGGCCTTATTGATCAGACGCCGCAACAGCGGACTGGAATCAGTTCCTTCCAGCAGTTTCCACCTGAGTATTTGAGCAGGCCCGTAAAATTTGCGCAAAGGCAATGGCCACGAGATGACCTCAATGGCAAACCACCTTTTAAAGGGTTGATTCCCCACAAAATCATAGAGCCGACAGCCATGTTCCCGTGCCCAGGCCATGGCGGTCATATGCAGCAGATAGTTGGCTCGCAAGGTTTTTGCCTCCGGATCCCGGCGCATTCCACCCCAGCCATAATACATGTGGTCGCCAACTATGGTGTTGTATATCGCGGCACATGGCTTTTCATTGTGCCATGCAACAAAAAGCTGCGCCTTGCCCGCCCTTCCGAAAAGCTCTTGGACATAAGAAAAATACTCGGCTGAAAAGACCGGAAAATCCTGATAAGAGGCAGTTTCTTGGTGCAGGCCGTAAAAGGCGTCCATTGATTTTTCATCTTCGGCTTGAACGGACAACCCTTTACGACGCGAACGGCGAATATTGTACGAAACTTTTTTGTCCATCTTCCCCATAAGCTCATCATCCGACAGGGTAAGGGGAACAATAACAGAATCGCCAGCCCGGCCCCAGGCTTTGGAAGGCCTGAAGCCCGCCTCCTTCAGCGCTTGGGCGGCCACTGCCTGGTTTGGAAACAGATCCACTCGTACAGAGGCATAGGATCGCTCTCGCACCAACTCTTCCAGCTTGTCCACAACCCGCCGCATTAGCAAGGGGTTATCGTCAAGCGCCAAAGGACCTCTTTGGATATGGGCAAACCTGCCCACCGGGGTGGATTGGACCAGAACCTGCACACCACCAACTATGTCACCGTTTTCCCTCACAACCACCCGATCACAATGGTATCCATACGCTTTACGGTTGGCAGCGTATTGGCTGGATTGCTCATGGTGACTGAGTGGGCAAGCGGCCAAAAAAACATCCCATTCGGAATCAGTTTCACTCATGCTTGTCTCGTAACAACTGACATTAAAGGCGTAAATGGCGTATCGGTTTCTATCAAATATGAAAGTTCAGTTCCGTGTAAATGGCTTGAATACAATCGGCCACATCATTTTCGGTTAACTTCGCGGAAATCGGCAAACTAACCGTTTGTCTCCCTATTCGCATTGCGTTGGGATAGTCGCCTGGCTTCCAGCCAAAGGTTTTCTGATAATAAGGGTGCTCGGTAAGGCTGAGGTAGTGTACGCCCACCCCGATACCGTGGAAAGTCATGCGGTCCAGAAAGCTATCACGAGTGATGCCGGTTTTTGCTCCATCAATCAGGATATTGAACAAGTGGCAGGCATGGCGCTGATCTGCCATTACCGGAGCGGGTAGGCCCAAGGGCAATGGAGCCAAAGCTTCCATGTAGCGCTCCCAGATCTGCCGGCGACGGCGCCAGTAGTCATCCACCCGATGAAGTTGATGTACACCCAGCGCAGCCTGCATATCCATCATATTGTACTTGAAACCACACTCCACCACCTGATAATGCTTGAAACCCTCGTCGCCAAAACGCTTCCAGGCATCCTTGCTCATGCCATGCAAGCCCAGTACCTTGATACGGGCAATATCTTCTTCCCGCTTGGCCAACACCATGCCACCTTCACCGGTAACGACGTTTTTGGTTGAATAAAAGCTGAAACAGCCAAAATCACCGAATGTGCCGGCCTTCTGCCCTTCATATTCTGTCTCGATAGCATGGGCACAATCTTCGATGACCTTCAGGTTGTGGCGCCGCGCAATAGCCATTATGGCTCCCATATCGCAAGGCCGCCCGGCAAAATGGACTGGCACAATGGCGCGGGTGCGTGGTGTGATGCAACGTTCAATCTCCTGGGGGTCAATATTCCAGGTATGGGGATCGATGTCGGCCAGAACCGGTTTAGCTCCGGCAAAAATGATGGCATTAACCGTGGCACAAAAAGTAAGCGGGGTTGTAATGACTTCGGCATCAGGGCCAAGATCGGCAGCCAACAGGCTCAAATGTAATGCCGCCGTACAAGAATTGAGCGCCACCGCGTTTTGCACCCCTTTGTAGGCCGCAAAGTCGGCTTCGAACTTTGCCACTCGCGGACCGGTGCCAATCCAGGCGCTACGGAGGCATGCAACCACCTCTTCAATTTCCGCTTCTTCAATCAGCGGGGAACCAAAAACAAGAAAACGATCCTTGGGACGAATGGGATCCATTCAATAACCTCACTGAACTTGCGAATTATGGTGGCCGACCCTTCCCGTCAGCCTGTCTCGCAAGGCCTCCCAACGGCGTTGCCCGACAAGCGGCCAGGTATAATAATAAGAACGCTCATGCGCGTTACTGCCAAAATCTTTCCTCAGTTTTGGATCTGCAAAAACCTTTCGTATCGCTTCAACCCAAGCGTCTGAATCATACGGGTCCATAATGATCCCGTCCTGTCCATCGCGAACAATACTCCCTCCGCCCATCGGGCTTACCAACGATGGAAGCCCGGCCCCCATGGCAAGATAGGTCACCAGAGGACTTCCCTCCTCGAGGCTCGGGAGCATAAAAACATCTGCCTCTTGCAGTACCGGCTTGAGATCCTGGCAATAGCCAACATGCTGGATATCTGGGCGCTCCAGATAAGGCGCGACCAATTGCCTGACATTGGGTTCTATCGCGCCGACCAGCTTCAGTATTCCCTGAACGCCGGCTTTCACCCAATAGTCCAGCAACAACAGCACACCTTTACGAATGCCGATCCGCCCCATAAAAACCGCCGTGATCTCCTTTTTCTTCCGCTTCGCTATCAGATCATCAGAGAAGATATCTGAAGTCGCGAGCCCATAGCTGCATGAAATAATTTTATTGCTTGGAACACCGGCCTTGACCAGGGAGCCGGTTACCTGCTCACTGGGACTGTAGAGATAATCTGCCAATTCAAATTTGCTATTTTCAACAGCAATCCCGGCAAAATCCTGCTTGTGACCAACGGGTATGCCGAGCCGGGAGTATTCCACATCAAGGATTGGCTTGCTGGTGGCCAGATGTGTGTTTATCTTCTCGGTTACGATGATATTCCCACGTTGCTTGACTTTTCGGAACAGCTCAACCGAAGACCCTGGCCAGAGATAAGCTATATCCTTTTTTTCCAAAGCGCCAATGAAACGTTTTTCCATGATTTTCCGGATAGTTTCCTGACTGAGCAAACGATACCCCAACGACTTGAGCCGGGGGGGCAAAACGTAACGATGAAATTTGCTCTTTAATGACAACTCGGTTGTGTAGCAAAACAAGGTGGCATCTGCCCCGCTGTCAATCATGCTCTCAATGATCGCATGTGCCGCGTACCCTGGGCCGGCGGCTTTAATATGTATTGGGTATGAAGCAACGATGCGCATGGCTTCAGCAATCCTCCCGATTTGAGAGCACAGTGATCATTTCTGTACTATTGGTCCAGACAACAAAAAAGCCAGCGACGCCATGCGCAGCAATAGAATTTTTTGTTCGTTATCGGGAGGAAAACTTGCAATGGTTTGAAAACCACAACGTGCAAACTGTTCTTTTGTCTGTGAAAAAACTTCCTGGAAAAACGCCTGGTTTTCAGCGTTATCGACATACTGGCCGATGAAACTGTCAATATCCCCCCCGGCTTTCCCATCTTTTCGCAGCCATTCGGGCATTCGATTGACCAGTTTACGATACACCGCGTTTTTCAAGTGGGTCAAACGATACGCTACCAGATTTTGTGCGGCAAATCCTCCGGTGTTCTCTTTCGGGATTCGGGCGAGTTCCGGGAATCGTCGTCGATAGAACGCGTTATACAATCTGTCCCCGGCCCGAAGCATTTTCGCGACCCCCATGCAAGCCGTAAAAATTTTTCGGTCGTAGAATGGACAAAGCGTGTCTGCTCTGCGCATAAAACTGACAGGTCCGCCAGATGTCAAAAGAGCTCCCCTGAAGCGGTGCAACAGCATTTCAATCATATCGGCATCTGTAGGGCAATGTTTTTGGAGCCGTTTTACTAGGTCAGTCAGGTGCTGTTTTTCGCGGACTTCAATTGCCTCCACCCAATGGGTCGGCAGTGCTGATATTTTCCGGCCGTAACCGGTGGCCAGCCTTTCCAGATAAGTCGAGCCAGGGAGGCGCGGTGTTTGGTACCGATCAAGCCCCAAAATAATTTTATACAATGGCTCGTTTCGGCGCTTCAACTTGTAATAAAAACCGCCACCCAGGACGACATCACCGATGTGGCCGTCGATAATGTAGGCCGGGTTGTTTCTGGTCAAAGTTTCCAGGATGGCATACATGTGGCTGCTTTCCAAACTGTCCCCAGTCCCGGTCCCGTACAAAAAGTCTTCCGCGAAACGGCAAGGAGAGTTCGCTGCGACCTGAAATACTTCGGTCTGAAGTCCAAGCGTCACAGCAACCCTACGTGCGACCATGGCCTCTTGAGTATCAGGGCTATCATAAGTGCACAGTCGCAAGGACTTCTCCCGGCAATAGGCAGCGATCAATCGTGAGTCATAACCACCGCTGAGCCCTGCCGCTATCGACTCGTCTCCCAAGCGGGCAAAGTAGTCGGTGAATAGAGCATCAAGATAATCTATCGCTTGACTTTCATCTGTAAGCCGTTGTTCCGGATCAGGGTAGGTCGGATAGTTTTCTTGCGAAATTTCGAGGCGCCCCGGCTTGTTAAGCGGCAAAGTAATGGACTGGCCAGGGCCAATTCGTTTGACTTCAGCGAACAGCGACTGATGAAAGGGCAAATAACCGTAAGTTAGATATTCAGCGCAAGCGAGGTCTGTGGGCGACTCACCATCGGCAAGATCGAACTGGTTGATGCCAATCAGTGTTTCTTTTTCTCCACTTTTGCAATAAAGTGGCATGCAAGACAAAAAATCAGCTATCGCAAGTAATTTATTGTTAGCTTTATCTATAATAAACAAGGCAAACATGCCGCCATCGATTTCTAAGCGTACACCGTCAAGCCCCGTTCGACCGTAAGCCTCAGCCAACAGCGCCAAGGATTCTTTAACCACAAAACTCTTGGCGCGGCTGGCATATAGATGCCCCACACAGATTAAACAAAGCGATTTCTGTTCATCTTCACAAAAAACAGGAGAATGCCCCTTGTCGGCGACAACCAACCTGGGCCAGCATGCTCCTACACCGTGCCGCAGGCTAATGTAGAATCCACGGGCCGCCGAGTCTTTTTCAATAACTATTTCATGTTGATCTTCGGTCATTAATGAGGTCCTAATGGACGCTAATAACTTTTTTAAATCAAGAATATGTCAGTATCCACATTCTACCTTATCTTTGCCAAAGCCTTCCCGGATATAATCATTAACTGCGCAGGCAGTGTATTCAGCTCTCCAGTTATAGCGGGATTGCTGTAAGGCTTCTAGCATGAACTCTTCGGTAGAAGCCGTGCCGCTACCAAAGGACTCATTGTATGATCTCAAACTTCTGTCAGGATTGGGATAGTCAATTTTAACCCACTCCGAGCCAGACTCATTCTCACCAATTTCTGCCTGAAATCCTGCAATTGTATTGCCTGGTAGGAAGGCGCTGCTGGGATAGGGACTATAAAATTTGTTATCGGTAAACGTAATCCCGCCAGGGTTAAAATAATTCGCCACTAGCCTATCGGACTCATCACCCATTTGAAACTCGTTATCGTATACATTAATAGCACTATACGGGGTCTCACGGTCAGAAAAAGATATAGCCGTCCCCTTATTTTCTACAGTTCCCCATCTTCCAACAACATTTTCATAGATTTCTGCAGCATCAGTCTCAGATTCAATTCTTATTGCCGGCTCAGTATTTGTTGCCCCTATTCCATCTGTGAAAATATTGCCAAAAACCGATACACCATGAATGTGCTCAAGCCTTAGCCCAGTGATATCAGTCCCCTTTGGCCACCTTTCCAGAAACACGTTATAATCTACCATATCCCCGTAAAATGGACCGTAGGCGTTACGCCCGTATTGGGTACGATCACTCCTCACAATAAGGTTGTTGTGCATTCTCCCCGCTGTACGGAATGTCACACCTACCCTTTGTGATGCGTAAAAGATATTTCTGCGGAGCTCAATATGCCCGTTGTCGCCTTCATGGGCTATATATACATGGCGGTTGCCCGCCACGGGGCTGTAAAACAGATTCTCCTCAAATAATAAATCATGAGCACCTTCGGAGAAAAATTTGGCCCCAAGAGAACCCTGCTGGCTGTTTTCTACAAAAATATTACGTCGCCAAGAATACCCTTTTAGTTGATTCCCGCGAGGAAATGCTTGCACGGTATTACCTAGACGGTCGAAGAAACAATCTTCAACGAGTATATCTTTGCCCGATGAACCGGTAGTAACAACACCTGAAGCGCTGCCAACCTCCCACTCGGCATGAGCCCCCGTAATTCCTGATATTATAAGGTTTTGCGAGTTTCCTATATTAATCATGATAGTGTTGGCGTTTACGTTAAGTGTTGGCCGGGGGCCAATTCCATAAGAGGCAAGGATAATACGGGCTTGGGTCGATGGGCCTGACCTGTTACTCCAACCACTGAATACTTCATTATTCCACTTATCTCCACGCTTTAGAAGCAGGATGTCCGGAAATCCATTGCGGACCTGGGCGACGCCAGCGGCTACCGTTGCATAAGCGTTCACGGATCCACTGGGCTGAAACATCCCGTTCACATCAAAGGTGATATCGGAAATACCGTAATGCTTGCCCGTACTGTCATTGCCCTCTGAGCTGGACACAAAAATCACCCGGGCATCTTCGTACCCATTTTGGAGCATCGCTGAAAAATTAGTCCATCCAACCTCTGTAAGCGGCAGACCAGTAAAATCGTGAATATCAGCGGGTAGCCTTGGCCAGACCATTACGCCTATTGGTCTGGATAAAGCACTATTTGCAACGACAAGCATCAACGCAGTTACAACAAAGACATAGAAGCAACATTTACAGTTTTTCATGGCGCACCTCCAACTATGAGTTAGTTGACCATTTTGCAGTTAGTCTGTCAATTAGATCATCAGAATAAAAATGTTTAATAAACTTTGTAGAATATATTTTATTACAGGTCTCTCTTGATAACTTTAGATTATTTTTTACATACTCGTGTATCTCATGATATTTGTCGTTTTTATGAAGATGGGAGTGGATCAGATTAAAACGATCTTCTCCCAAACCAAAAAGTTGTGCTGCACCTTGCTTGAAGCCATTTGATAAATCTTCAAATCTCAACAATAAAATTTCGAAACGATCATCTTTGATTATCTGGTAACCTTGGTCAACATCAAATCGGTGATCATATACATTAACACCTGTTTCTTCCCCAAAAACCTCATCGTACCAATTGCTCAACAACCAACCGGAGGGGTCATCTCGGTCAAAAAGGGTCTGAAAATAATCGATTACCGGACTCTTATTTCCCTCACAATATTTTTCCAGCACTTCCACAAACTGCCCCTTGGGGTTAAGAAAATGCAGGGAAACAAAAACACTGATCGGCTCGCGAAAAATACTAATAATTTTCCAGGGTTTAGGATATGAACCATCACCAATTTTGGAGATAACCTCTCCAAGCAATTTGCCCAGCACAAAATTTCTGTCTATTCGGCGCCCGTTTCGCCTTGCTCTGTCAATCCATTCTACGGCTCGTGCTGACGACAGGGTATGCACGTGATAAACCGGCATATCAAGGTTTGCGGCAAGCACTGAAGCATAAACACTGGTAGAAGCCACCCGACCATACTGATAAATCAGCACCAAAGGGGTGCCTTGACGAACCGCTTTATTGATTTTACGGCAATCGAAAAGGTTCTGTATCACTCTTGCACCATTGTAAATCGGCGCCGGCGAGTTGACCACAAAACCGGTTACCATAAGCTCTAGGCGCTTTATTATATTCACACAAAAACCTGTTCAAAGTTCAATAGATTATTGACACCTTCGCATCAGATGAACATGTCTGCTTACACGACCAAATCTGGGCTCAATGGCCTCTCTTTCTATTTTTCTGCCATATTTTTTGTCCTTATTACCAACAACAACCCCTTCCAAGGATAAATACCAGCCTAACAACGCCCCGGAAGTCATAAGATAGACAGGATTGACCATGGCGTTAAAGAGAGAGTCTAACATAAAAAGAATAACCACCATGCTTAGTATGACAGGTGTGATTATCTCTGTAACATCAACTCCCCTTTTTAGGGCCTTACCGCATAAAACAAGCCATGGCCCTAACAACATTGCCACAACCATGCTTATTAATCCGAAAAACCCCCTGGAATTGAACACGATGGTCCAAAAGGCATCCACCATTTGTATCACATTCCGGCCGGTATCCGGGTCCACCGGCCAGCCACGGCCGTAGCCTCCCCACCCAAAAAGCGGACTTTCCAGTGCTTTCTGGGAGAACAGATCTTCTTGCAAAAGCCTGATCGCCAATGAGCTGGTACGATCTTCGTCAAACACCTTGGCGACCAGCACCTCCACGTCGCCTGCGGCCACCATTCCCGAGATACGCAGGCCGATATACAACGGAACCACCAGCAGCAGAAGGGGGAAGATGAAATGCAGCCCCGGCTTACGGTAAACAAAGTAGCCGCCACAGCCCAGCGCTAACGCGACCCAGGCGTTGGCAGATTTGCAGAGGATGGTCGTGATGACCAGGACCGCAACGATAAAGGCCATGGGAATCCCGCCCAGCCGCTCAACCGCCCGGCTGCGCCACAGCCAGAAGGCAACGGTGGCGCTTAGCGCGATCCACAAAGAAACCATCAGCCCGTGCTGCATGAAGACAATGGGTCGAAAACCGTCGTATCTGAAGTGCTGAAGAAAAGAGTGGGGAAAAAAACCATACACCATATTACTGAGTTGCGGACTCATCCTGATCTCATAGAGGGCCAGGATGGCATAGACAAAACCACCAATGACCACGGCCAGGCAGAGATCACGCAGTGTTTCATTGTTCTTGAAGTAGATACGGCCGGCCAGATAGGGAATACCCCAAGTCATAATCTGGCTGTAAAATCCGGACAACCCGTCATAAAGGCCAAGTTGATTGGTTAACGACGTGGGAATCGGCGCCAGGCACCAAAGCACCATGGGCAAATCATATATTCTCCATTTGAAATTGGCCTTAAAGTATTGCCCAGACAGCCAGCCGCCCAAGATCAATCCCATCGAAATGGCGACATTCTTGTTATAGGGCGGGATGCCCTCCCAGCTATAGCCGGTGGCCGGCAAAAGCAGCCAACCGCCGATTACTGCCACCAGCACCGCCCGGTGGGGCTTCAGGGTGAAGAAAAGCATAACCGTGAACGGCACCCAGCCAAAAAGCATAATGGGAACCAGCGGGGTCATGGCTTTTCACTCCCTGCCCGCAGGCTGGGCTTGAATCTCAAAAAAACGGCATATCTGAGCCAGGCGGCCATGGATATTGGTTAATTGCAATTGCCGATTTTGCTTCTGCTGCTGCCTGGCCAGAATCAGCAACAGGGCCATGAAGGCGCCATCGGCAAATTCAGTTTGGCGGAAATCCAGGGTAAGGTCCTTGCCGCTTTGCACGGCGCGGCTGCACAGCTCACGCAGGGGTGAGTCCGGGGTCAGCCGGAGGTTGCGGCCCAGCGTGAGGGTAATGGTGGTGTCGTTTTCCTTTATTTGCGCTTGGTGGTCGGCGGGTTGCCGGCGGAAACGCTTTTCCCAGGCTCGATAGCGCAGCCAGCCGGGCAGGCGGCCGGCCAGGGCCCGCAGCAGCAGCAGCCCGTCGGCGGCGTAGCGGGAGAAGAGCTTCGGCTCTTGGAGAATTCGCCAGACCCACTCCAGCCCCATGCGGCTGACCAGTTTGGGCGCCCGTTGCACGGTGCCGGCCAGGAAGTTAACGGTGGCGCCCAGGTGACTGATGGTTTTGGCCCGCAGCCGGTGGCGGTTATGTTCGATCCAGCGGGTGCCCTTTTGGGCCCCCAAAGCCACCAGCAGGATATCCGGCTTGGCCTGGTTGATGGTGTTGATAATCTCCTCGCTGCTCATCTGCTCAACACTGCCGAAGCCGGGGTTGAGGAAACCCACCGCCCGCAAGCCACCCCGACGGGCATTGACCTTGGCCACCGCCTGGCGGCCGGCCTCATCTTCGCCGCCGAAGAAGAAAATGGTCAACGGCTGGGCGGGGTTGGCTTCCTGGTTGAGTTCCTGGATCAGGGTAGAGCCCGGCACCAGCTCGGAGATGGGGTAACCCAGCAGCCGGGCCAGCCAGAGCAGGGGTTTGCCGTCCAGGGTTACCGTGTCGCTGTTGAGCACAGCGGCGCGGAATTGGGGATCGCACCAGGCCTGGGCCACCCAGTTGACATTGATGGTGGAAAGCACGTTATTTCCTTCCCCGCGGGCATTGGCCCGCAACAGCTCTTTGGTTGCCACCAGGGTCAGGTTGTCCACCGGTAGCCCGAAGAGGCAAAAAACTTCCCGCCGCAAGTCTCGGTCAACCTCATCCTTGCGGCTATCGTGCAGCTTCACTTACACCGCCCCTTTGGAAAACAGGACGGCGGGCACGGTTTTCAGCAGAATTTTAATATCCATCCAGAGCGACCAGTTGTCTATGTACTCCAGGTCCAGGGCCAGCCATTTTTCAAAGGGCAAGTCGCTGCGGCCGGATATCTGCCACAGGCAGGTCACCCCCGGCTTAACGCTGAAGCGCTTGCGCTGGATGCCACGGTCAAACAGGTCCACATCGCGGATGGACATGGGGCGGGGCCCCACCAGGCTCATTTCGCCACGCAACACGTTAAACAACTGGGGCAGCTCATCGAGGCTGGTGCGGCGGATAAAGCGGCCCACCCGGGTTACCCGGGGGTCGTTGCTGATCTTGAAGATCGGCCCCTGGGCCTCATTGAGGTGCTCGATCTCCTTCATCTTTTCCTCGGCGTCCATGTACATGGAACGGAACTTAAACATGGGAAACAGGTGCTTGCGCAACCCCACCCGCTGCTGCACGAAGATGGCCGGGCCGGGGGAATCGAGCTTGACCGCCAGGGCCACCACGGCCATCAGCGGCAACACCAGCGGCATGGCCAGCAGGGTCACCGTGAGATCAAAAACCCGCTTGGCAAAAAGCTTGCTTTCATCCTGGGCCACCGGCTCCATGGTCAGCAGAGGCAGGTTGCCCACCTGAGCGAGGCTGACCCGCGCCACCTGGACGTTGAAGATATCGGCCATGAAGCGCAGCTTGATCCCCTCTTCCTCGCAGGCATGGGCAATATGCTCGGCGTCTTCCAGCAGCGAACGGGGAATGGCGATGATTACCTCATCCACCACATTGCTTTTCAGACATTGGCTGATCTGATCAATATTGCCGATAACCGGCACGCCGTTAATGTCGCTGCCTATCCGCTGAGATTCAGGATCCAGGTGGCCGACAATTTTGATGCCCCACTCCGCCTGCTCGTGCAGATTGCGCGCCAGTTCCCGGGCCCGTTCGCCAGTGCCGATGATCAGCACCCGCAGGGCGCCGCTGCCATCCTGCAGGGACTGGCGAAACTGGGCCAGCATCGCCGCCCGGACCATCACCAGGGCAACAAAACCCAGGCCCGCAAAACCAATGATCACCATCCGGCTCACATAATCAATCTCCAGGAAAAACAACAGCGACAGCAGGACGCCGATGGTAAGCGCCATACCGCGGAAGATTGCCCAGGCATAGCCCATAAAGGTAGCGTAGCGGGGGTTTTGGTAGGCTCCGAAATAGGAAAGAAAAAGGATCAGCAGCGTCAGCAGCAGCGGCAGCAAAAAGATGTGGGAATAGAGGTTCAGCTGCCCGGCTTCGGGCAGCAGCAGGTTGCGCGCCCAGAACGCGACCAAAAAGGCGGCCACGGTGCAGACCACATCCAAGGAAAACAAGGTGCGGTCCAGTTCTTTGCTGCGCGGGTCGTACATGGCTGGTTGCCTAAATTACCTGAAAATTGTCGGTCTTCTGCAGCAGCCGGCCAATAAACTTTTCTGCATCGTAGGCCTCATCCCGCTCCCTGATCCGCAGGGCCAGATGACTGGAACGGTTGGCTTCAAGCTCCAGTTTCAGGCTGGCGCCTTCATCTTCATCCTTAAGTATCAGTACCGCCAGGCCGGGGCTGTCGACTTCTTCCTCGACCCGCCAACTGCCAGTGAACCTTTGCCCATTGCCCAAGGTAAGCTCCACGTTACCCCCGACTCCGTTGTCGCTGGAAAGAAAGCGGAGCTGGCTATCCTCGCCCAGCTCAAACACCTGCCCCACCAGGGCGCCATGATAAATCGGCTCCACCGGCTCGACGTTATTAAATCGGTTGATCGCGACGTAAGCAGTCTCGATTTGGGACAACAGCTCGTCAGCAATGGCATTAATCACTATCTCATTCTTCTGGTGCCGATGCAAATAGTAATGCAGCCCGAGCTGGGGTTGCTCGGCGTCCACCAGAGCTTTGAAGTCGTTGGCGCTAACTTCCAACGGCTCACCCTGAAGCGCCTTGCGGATCAGCTCCTGCTTCCACCAGTTAAGGATGGCCGGCAGGGTTTCAGCCACTTCCCGCATGCTCACCGGCGGCAGATCGTAGCCCTCCGGCAGCAGGGCCTCAATATCGTTCCGGGCCGCCGGCTCCGTCGCATACCGCAACCCTTCCTGCAAGCCTGCCAGCAGTTGGCCTCCACTGGATACCAACGCCTGACCATTAAACTCGTCGTAATCCCGGCCCACCAAGAACAAATCCAGCAGCGCCCCCACATAGAGGTTGGCCCGCAGATCAACCAAGGCATCATCACTAACGGGGCCAGTTAACTCGGCCAACCCCGCCATGGGGTCGATATTAAGATCGTAGGTCTGGTAACCGTTGAGTGGGGACAACAACGATGAAATGTCGTTGCCCGAGAAGCCCAGGGCGGCCAGGGTGGTCAGCGGCGAAAAAATCACAGGATCGGCAGCTTCCTCCCCCACCCGGTAAAGCAGCATGCCGGTGAAGGGCAGGCCCTGGCGATAGCCGCCCTCCCGCATGACCAGGAGACTGCCGGCGGCCACCGGCTTGGCGAAGCTTAACCGCCCTTCGGCGTCCGAGGTGGTGGAAATCTGCTCCCCAGCATCCCAACGACCGTTGCCGTTGGTATCTTCAAAAAAAGTGGCCCCGACGATATAAGGTTCCACCACCACCGCCTGGTTAATCTCCACCGCCCCCCCTTGGCCTGACGAACCGCTGGAACTGCCGGAACTACCGGAGCTGCAGGCTGTGAGCGCCGCAAACAACGCCACCAGCGCTACATAAACCCGCCATCCCTTCCCCATGACACCCCCTGACAAATTGTTTTTACCGTTTTTTGGTTATGACCCCCGAAGCACCACGCCATTGTGCCGATCAACGAATTCGTTGATCGGCCCTTATTCTTGACGATGGCGGAAAGAATTCTAATTTCCCCAGCAAAAAAGTGCAACTTATACTGGGCCGAAAAGCATTTGGGTCTTTACCGGATCAGCTAATCTGAAAGTTACCGGCGGCATTCATTAACTGGCCCAGAAATCCTGTTTCGTCGTAGTCATCAGCCCGAGCCCTGATCCGCAGGGAAAGATGACTGTTACGGTTGGCTTCCAGTTCCAATTCCAGGCTGGCATTATCGTCCTTCAGGATCAGCAGCGAAATTTCGCCCCCGACCTCCTCAATCTGCCAGGTGCCGCTCAGGCTGTTGTCTCCCAAAACGAGCTCCACCAAGCCCTGGGCGCCTTCCGAATCTTTAGAGAAACGGAGCCGACCGTTGTCACCCAGCAGCAGAGGCTGTTCCAGCAGGACGCCATAATTGATCGCTTCCACCGGCCCTACGGTATTGTTGCGGCCAATCGCCACGTAGGTGGTCTCGATTGCGGGCAGCAACCCTGCGGCAATGGCACTCTGAACTCCGGCGTCATCCTGGTGGTGACGCAGGTAGTAATGCAGCCCCAGCTCGGCTTGCACGGCGTCGACCATGTCCATGAAATCATCAGCGGAAACCGCCACCGGCTGGTCTTGCAGCGCCTTGCTGATCAATTCCTGCTTCCACCAGTTGAGGATGGCCGGCAGGGTTTCAGCCACTTCCCGCATGCTCACCGGCGGCAGGTCGTAACCCATGGGCAACAGCGCGATGATATCGTTCTGGGCCCCCGGGTCCGTCGCATAAAGCAAACCTTCACGCAGGCCATAAAGCAGTTCATAGTTGTCGGGCTCCAGATTGTAGCCATTAAGCTCTTCAATGGTCCGACCCACCTGGAACAGATCCAGCAGTGCCCCCACGTAGAGGTTGGCCCGCAGATCAACCAGGTCGTCCTGGTTTACCGAGCCGTTGAGCCCCACCAGCCCGGCCATGGGATCGACGGCTAAATCATAGTCCCGATAGCCGTTAACCGCGGTCAACAGGGATGAAATATCGCCGTCTGCAAAAGCCCGGGCCGACAGGGTGGTCAGCGGGGTTACCACCACGGTATCGCTGTCTTCCTCGGCGACCAGGTGCATGAGCTGACCGGCAAAAGGCAAGCCCTGGTGGGTACCACGCTCCAGCATGATAATGGCGTTGCCGGCAGGAACCGGGGTGGCAAAGGCGAAACGGCCTTGCTCGTCGGAGGGCGTAGAAATTTGCTCTCCTTCATCCCAGCGGCCATTACCGTTTACATCTTCAAAAAAAGTGGCGCCGACAATGTAAGGATCGACCACCACGCCACCGGTAATCCCGGCAATAGTAGCTTCGTCGTTGCCTTCGTCGCTGCCTTCATCGGTGCTGTCGGCAGCACCTTCATCAGAATCGGCAACGGGACTGCTTTCCGTTATGGTTGAACTGCTTTCCTTGCTGGGGGCGCTGCTGCCGGTGCTTACGGTAGAGCCGTCATCAGAATCGGCGACGGTACTGCCTTCCGTGCTGGTGGAACTGCTGCCACCGGAACTACTGCCGGAATCACCACTACAGGCGGCCAGGAGCAAGAGGAGAAGAAGAAGGGGGAAAAAGCGTGCGATTTTAGTTTTCATAGCGGCACCTCATTAAGTTAGATGCCGTATGGTCTGTCACCCACTTGGCTGACAGTGACCATTCGGCAACCCCGCTGCCATTTCCTGTCTTAACAGGAAGAAGGCCGGTGGCTTTGCGTCCCATGCTTTCGCGATGGTTTGCCTTTTTCGTGGTAAAATGCTTGTAGCGCTCACTGGTAATTGCAAATAGCATACCAACCCCGTTTTGATTAAAATTTTATACGTTATTACGGCGCGTTAACCGGCGCCGCCACCATCCCAAGACCGCAATTTTCACCCCGGTTTTCCTGGCTGCCTGACATAAAATGTCACCCAACGGCGACATTTGCCGATCTCTGTGACATTTTTTGTCAGCCCGGTTTGCAGTATAAAAAAAACGACCATGACGGTCGTTTTTCTCTCCGGCTATTTAATTTGTCTGATCAACAAGGACTATTTTGCAAGCCAGATGCCAGGCTGCAGCCGTGGCTTATAACGTCTTATTTTTAAAGATAAAAAAAAGAAACAACAGGGTGCGGCGAAAGACTTAAAAGACCAAAAGTGAAGGGAATAAACTACACTCGGGAGGGGCCAACGAGGCGATCGCGACGTTATTGGTCAGTTAAACCGGAGAGTTGCTTGAGTTGTATGGATTTTACTGCACCAGGCTTGCATTTCAATCCTTGAACTCACCTGGCGAAATACCATGTTTTTTCAGCATGTTATAGAGATCGGCCCGGTATTTGCCGGCCAGCTTCGCCGCCCGGCTGATGTTGCCGGCGGTGGCCTTGAGCAGATCGCGCAGATAGTTTTTTTCAAAACCGTCCCGGGCATCTTTCAGGGTCGGCAGCGAACTGTGGTCGGCATTGGCCGGCAGGATCAGTTCCGCGCCGATGGTGCCGCTTCGAGCCATGGCCAGCGCAAACTCGATGGCGTTTTCCAGCTCCCGGACGTTGCCGGGCCAGTCGTGCAGCATTAGTTTTTGCAGCGCGGCGGGGGCGATGGTCCTTTTCTTTTTACCCGTCTGCTCGCTGTGCCGGCGGAGGAAGTACTCCACCAGGGGCGGGATGTCTTCCTTTCTATCCCGCAAAGGCGGAATATGCACCGGGATCACATGCACCCGGTAGAACAGGTCTTCACGAAAGGCACCTTTTTTCACCTCCTCCTTCAGGTTCTTGTTGGTGGCGACAATCACCCGAACGTCGATGGGGATCTGCTGTTCGCCGCCCAGGGGCATGATGGTCCGCTCCTGCAGCACCCGCAACAGCTTGCCCTGCAGGGGCAACGGTAACTCGCCGATTTCGTCCAGAAAGACCGTTCCCTGCTCGGCCTGGGCGAAAAGCCCCGGCTTCTTGCGGATCGCGCCGGTGAAGGCCCCTTTCTCGTGCCCGAACAGTTCGCTTTCCAGCAGGTTTTCAGGGATGGCGGCGCAGTTGATGGCCAGGAAGGGAGCTTCCCGACGCGGGCCGGCCAGGTGAATGGCTTTGGCGATCAGCTCTTTGCCGGTGCCGCTGGCCCCATAGATGGCCACGGTGGAGTCGGAATCGGCGATGCGCGCCACCTGGTCGAGCACCCGGCGCATCGGCTCACTGCGCGCGATGATGTTGCCGAAATCGCGTTTCTCCTCGACCAGCTCCCGCAGCCGATGAAGCTCTCCGTTCAGCCGGGCTTGTTCCAGGGCCCGCTCGATCTGCAGGATCAGTTCCCGGGAGTCGAAGGGCTTGGTCAGGTAAGTGAAGGCCCCGCGCGCCATGGCGTCCACCGCGCTCTCAATGCTGCCGTGCGCGGTGAGGATGATCACCGGCAGCCCCGGGTCATCCCGGTGCAGTTCCTCCATCAGGGTAATACCGTCCTGGCTGACCAGTTGCAGGTCGATTACCGCGGCGTCGAACGGCTGTTGGGCCACCAGCCTTTTCGCCTCGTTTTCGTGGCCGACGGCAGCTACCTGGTAACCGGAGGCCTCCAGCCGGATCCGGATCAAATCCAGCAGGTTCAAATCGTCATCGACCAGCAATATCCTTTTGGCTACCATCTCTCGCACCTCAACGGGTGAGCTGCCTTTTCTGCTCTTCGATTTGCCGGTCTATCTGGCGCATCTTGTCTAAGACCTCGAAGAGCCCAAGCCAGACCCGGGCCTCTTCAGCCAGGCGACTGTCGGGAAATTCGCCGGCAATGCGGGCGAAATAATCCCTGGCCTGCTGGTAATCCCGGGCCGGATTGTCGCCGTGGGCGTAGATCAGGCCCAGGTTGTAGAGCGCCTCGTCGGCCGGCGGACCGGCTCCGGCCTGCTGCAGAATTTGTTCGTTTTTCCTCGCCGCCTCTTCAAAATTCTGATCTTCAACCAGCGGCCGGGGCAGGGCCGCCGTCGCCTCGGACGCTGTTTTTAGCCGCTCCGAGAGGGTGGCGATGGCCAGGTCCCTGGCGGCCATGGCATCGTATAGATCGACCAGGATGTTGGCCTCCGGGACCAGCGGCGAGTTGGGAAAGTGCCGGATCAGTTGCGCGAAGTATTGTCTCGAGAGCTGGGCATTCCTGTCTTTGAAGGCGGGATCGGCGTAAACCAGACCCAAGACATACAGGGCCAGGTCGACCGGAGCCTCGGCCTCGCTTGCCCCCATTACCGCTTGGCTTTGCCGGATCACGATGTCGAAGGCGCCGGCGGCCAGGTGCTCGCGGTAGCGGGCCAGCTCATGCTGGGCGGGGCGTTCGGCGGGGGGCGACGGCACCGGCGCGCAAGCCGCCCCCGCCAGGGCCAGGATCATTCCGCCAACGGCAAGGTAAAGTAAAAAGTGCTGCCTTTTTCGATTTGACTGGTCGCCCACACCTTGCCTCCGTGCGCGAGAATGATCTGCTTCACCATGGCCAGCCCAAGGCCGCTGCCTTTGACCTTGTCGCTCCGGGCCGGAAGCACCTGCTGGAACTTGAGAAAAATGCGCTCCAAATCGCCCTCGGGAATGCCGATGCCGGTGTCTTGCACGGCCACTTCCAGCATCTTGTCCCGGACCGTGGCGGTCAGGGTGATGGTACCTCCTTCCGGGGTGAATTTAATGGCGTTGCCCACCAGGTTGCGCACCACCTGCATGATTCTTTCCTGGTCCACATTGACCGGCGGCAAAGCGGCGATGTGGTTTACTATGCGTACCCCCTTGGCCTCGGCCAGGGGCTGCAACCCCTGCAGGGCATCGCGGACCAGGGTGGACAAAGAGGTCCGGGAGTAATGATCGACCACCATCCCTGCTTCCATTCTGGCCAGGTCCAGCAGGGAGTTGACCCGGTTGATCAGGCGGTCACTTTCTTGGGAGATGATTAACAGGATGCGCTGCTGATGATTATTGATCTCCCCGCCCACGCGGTCAAGCAAAATGTGGGTCCCTTCCTTAATGGAAGCCAGGGGCGTGCGCAGCTCGTGAGACATGTCGGCAAAAAAGGCCGATTTCAGGTTGTCCAGCTCCTGTAGTTTGTGACACATGCTGTTGAGGGCTATGGCCAACTCTTTAATGATCGGAGGCGATGCGATTTGGAGATCACCCTGAAAGTTGCCATGGGCGATCTCCCGGGTCTTGGCCTTGATGACCTGCAGCGGTCGAGTGATGCTGCGAGTGACCACCGCGGCCACCAGCAGACCGATAAACAGCGCCCCGATGGTGATCAAGACGGCGATGACGGCGGCCTGCTCCCCGGTCTCTCGCAGGTTGGAGATTTTGGCAAACACGCTCTTTTCGCTCGCCTGCCGGATGCCCTGCAAGGTGGCAATCAACTCGGCAACCACCTGTTGCTTCTCCTCATCGTACCGCTCGGCGTCATAGGCCGTAGCGCTCCGGCGCAACCGGTGCTCCTCCTCGGCCAGCCTGGTAAATTCAAGGTGCTGCAAGGTGACGGCCTGCAGGGCTTGGTTAATCTCGGGATCATCCAGCTCACCTTGGGCGATCTGCAGCAGCCGTGCAAACTCGACCCCGTCCTCCAGGTAGTTGCGGTAGAGCTGCTCATCGTTCAGCAGCACAAACAGGCGCTCGTTGCGCGCCTGGGAAAGCAACAGGTCGGAGAGCCGGCCGGAGAACTCCACCACCGACGCGTCATGCTGAACGATGGACTGCACCACCTGGTTGAACCGATTGAGGTGGTAGATAAAAAAGAGGCTCACCCCGGCCAGCATGACGAAAAAGACCAGGGAGCTGATAAGCAGGCGTGCGAAGATAGACAGTTTCAAGGTCGACGAGCCCGGTTTCAGGTTGTTTTTAACATTTTTCACGACCTCCGGAACTCCAGACCTTTAAGCCGATCAACAACATCGTTGCCCGGCCCACAATAACAATACCAAAAGCGAAGTTTAATTTCTCCAGCAAAAATGTGCAAATTGCCGCTGGACTTAAAAGGCTTTGATCAGGGGGAACAGCTTGGTTCCGTTTCCGGTAATCGGAACCAGGGCAGTTCGGTTTTCCGAACTCGGAATCAAGCCGCAGGCCCCGCTCCCCAAACAACTGACCGTAAGATCATCGTTTTATTTTTTGGCCGGCTTGGCATGCATATTGCTCCAACATGATTGCGAAACATAAACCCTGCCAGGTTTAACCAGGTTGCCATTAGCGGTTAATGGCTGATAGATAAGGAAGGAGGAACATACCATGAAATATCAAACCTTAAGAATGTTGTTCGTGGCCCTGTGCGGCTTGCTGATTGCCGCACCAGCTTACGCCCTGACCATCACCCCAACTACTTATAACGGCACGGCTTGGGACTATGGCACGAATGCGTGGTCGGGCCTTGAGACCTCGACCAGCCAAATTAAAGATATTATTGAACCGATTGTTGAGCCATCCGTAGAGCTCTATAAGGCGGAATACGTGTCTGGACAAGCATGGGGCCAGGAACAAGGTTCCTTGTCCGGTAGCTATAACACCATTTTTGGGCCAGCCGCAGCTGACCCGACGAGCGCCACGATCGAGTATGTGGGAGGTGACTTCGTCGGCCCCAACGCGTACGCACTGGTCAAGGATGGTAAAGGCCCTCCGGGTTGGTACCTGTTTGACTTGACAGCCGCCGGATGGAACGGCATAGACACTCTGTTTTTTGAGGATTTCTGGAAAGATGTTAATGGTGCCATTTCGCATGTGGCCCTGTACGGCGAAAGCACCCCCGTTCCGGCTCCCTCGGCCCTTCTTCTATTGGGCACCGGTTTGGCCGGGCTGATCGGGCTGGGGCGGCGGAGGATGCAAAAAGCCTGAGCTTGCCAAACCAAATAAAAGTCGCCATTATAACAGGGGCAGGACCATGCATTTGGCCCTGCCCCTGTTTGTTAACCAGCCGCGAGCAACCACCCAACCACGAGGAACACGAATACTCATGAAGCACTGCAAGCTGTTGTCTTTTGCTGTTCTGCTGGCCTGGTCCTTGCTGTTGCTGGCCGGCTGTGGCGACCCCGAGCAGAAAAAGCAGGCCCACTACGAGAAAGGGCTTAATTACGCGGCTCAGGGAGAGCACTCGGCCGCCATTCTGGAGTTCAGGAACGCAGTGCGCATTGACGGCCGCTTTGCCGACGCTTACTTCCAGCTGGGCCTGGCCCACCTGGCTACCGGTAACGCGCAAAACGCGCTCCAGGATTTTGAGCGGGCCGTCTCGGTGGACCCCGCCAACCACGACGCCCTGCTCCACGCCGCCCGGCTGCTGCTGGCCGGCAACCAACACGCGGAAAGCCTGCAGCGGGTGGAGAAAGTCCTGGCCGCCGACCCCGAACACCTGGAAGCCCAGATCATGCTGGCCACCATTACCCTGATGAAGGGTGAGCCGGAACGGGCCGCCGCCGTGGTCGAGCAGGCGCTGGCGAGCCACCCCGAGCTGGACCGACTGCACCTGCTACAGTCCCAGATTTACCTGGCCCGGCAACAACCCGCCGCGGCGGAAGCCGCCCTGCAAAAGGCCCTGGCTTTACCGCCTGCAGACATCGGCAAGCACCGGGCGCTGGCCTCATTTTACCTTAACCAAAACCAAGCGAACAAAGCCGAAGCCCAGCTGCGCCAAGCTGCCGCCGCCTTTCCCGACTCCCCCGCACCCCACCTGGACCTGGCCGTCATCTACGCCCAGCGGCAGGAGCTGGACAAGGTTGAGACCAGCTTTGCCGACGCCCTTGCCGCCGCCCCCCACAACCCCGACATCTACCTTCGCCTGGGCGCTTTTTACCGCGAACAGGGCCGCCTGGAGCAGGCCGAGGCGGCTTACCAGGAAGCCCTGACCAAAACCGAAGCCAAAGCCGACATCCGGGCGCAACTGGCCGACCTTTACTTCAACCAACGGCAAACCGAGCAGGCCGCCGCCCTGGTGGAACAGGTGCTGCAGGAAAATCGCCGGCATCCCCTGGGCAGCCTGGTTCAGGCCCGGCTGCTGGTTAACGAGGGAAAAAACGACGAGGCCATCACTATTCTTTCCCGCCTGGTACGAGACCACCCGCGCTGGGGGGAACCATTTTACGTAAAGGCCCAGGCCCACTTCAACAAGGGCGAAAACGAACTTTCTCATCAGGACGTCGAAAAGGCGGTCAGGCTTATTCCTCGCCACGCCGGGGCCCGCACTCTGCTGGCACAGCATCTTTTTCAGCAACGAGATCTGGACGGGGCCCGCAACGAAGCCCTGGTGGCTTTGCAGTTACAACCCAACAACTTCCGGGCCGCCATCATCCTGGGGCAGGTTTTTCAGCGCAACAACGAGCTTGACGAGGCCCTGCAACTCTTTACCAGGATGAACTCTTTGCTGCCGGACAACCTGGAGGTGCTGCATAACCTGGGGGTTACCCACCTGGCCCGGCAAGAGCACCGGGAGGCCGCCACCATCTTCGAAGAGATTTTGAGCAAAAGACCTGATTTTACCCCGGCCCTGGCGTCCCTGGTGGCCATCAAAATGCAACAGCGGGATCTTGACGCGGCCATCGAGCGGGTGACGGCGCAAATTGAAAAAGCGCCGAACCAAGCCGATTACCGACTGCTGCTGGGCGAGTTGCACCTTGCCGGCAATGATTTTGACGCGGCCATTACCGCCCTGCGCCAGGCCCAGGAGCTGGACCCGGCGGCGCTGCGCCCCTACCTGCTGATCGCCAGGCTGATGACCGAAACCGGCAGAACCGACGAGGCCATTGCGGAATACCGGGCCTTGCTGGCCAAACGCCCGGAGTTGACCCCCGCCCGCATGAACCTGGCCGTCCTGTTGCAGCAAAAGGGCGATGACGCCGGCGCCATGGCTGCGTATCGTGAGATTCTGGCCCGGGCCCCCAACTTTGCCCCGGCTGCCAACAACCTGGCCTGGCTGCTGGCCCACGAGCCAAAGCCGGATCTTGGCGCCGCGCTGCGGCTGGCCATGCTGGCCAAGGAACAGGCCCCCACCGATCCGTACGTTGCCGACACCCTGGGGCTGATTCATTACCTGCGGGGCTCCCACGATCTGGCGATCCGGCAGCTAAGCCAGGCCGCGGCCGCTCTGCCCGACAACCCCACCATAGGCTACCACCTGGCCCGGGCCTTGCGAGCGGCAGGCAACAAAAAGGAGGCGGAAGAGGAGTTGCAAAGAACTCTGCAACTGGACAATGACTTCCCCGAACGGGAAAAGGCGCAAAAACTGCTCACCGACTGGCAACAGCAAACAAGCTGATATGGCCCAATACGCCTAGAAAAACTCGAAAGGTTGAAAACCCGAACCACAGTGCGCCTTCTAATTTCCTGATTAGACGCACTTATGGGCAACGAAGTTCGTTTTTCCGAAAAACGAACTTGCCGCTTTGACCAAGCCGTTCCAGGTTTGCTTTTTTTATCATTCCATTTCAACACTTTACCTTCGCGGCAAGCAACAGGCATTATTTTTGCAGTGAGCGATGGTTAGTTAGTTGTTCCCACGTTGGCGCCGATCGGCGTTGGCAAAAGAATCGGGAAGGCTCAGCCCGCAGGCTCACCCCATGGAGGAGAGAAAGTCATGAAAGGGAAGAAAAAGTATCTGGCACTGCAGTTGGCGGCTACTGTCATGATGGCAGGACTGGTAGCCAATAGCAACGCTGACGCTGCTTCGATCATCATGGAGGGCGACTACGTTAGAACGGCGATCAGCAACGATGGTACCCTGGGTTATGGCGGCATTACTTCACCCGGCCTGCAGCACGACCCAACCGGCACCCGCACCTGGGGCGTCGAAGATTACCTGACCCCGGGCGACCCTTGGGAATGGTTCGGGGTAACCACCAATGAAACCGGCACCAAAGGCAACAACAACAACGGCTGGCCCAACAATATCGCCACCACTGCCGGGCCAACCGATCTTTCCGGACTCACTTACGACAACCATGTGACTTGGGCTGGCCTGTACTCGGGCTATTTCACCATTGAGCATGAGTACATGTTCAACGATGATTACGAGAGGATCGACATCCTGACCACCATTGGCGCCCTGGTCGATTTAACCGAGGTCCGTTTCTTGCGGGCCATTGATCCCGACCCCGACGTTAGGACGTACGGCACTTACGACACCATCAACAGCCGCGGGGCCACCGGGGTGGCGCCGGAGGATTTCGTCAATTCACAGGGTGCCTACACCGGCCTGACCCTGGGGCTGTATTCCAACTCCTCCATCACCCACAATACCGGCATCTCCAGCTGGTGGACCACCGATCCCAATTTTTACCTGGCCGGCACCGATGACGGCGACGGTGACTATGTTATTGGCTTGGCCTTCAACATCGGTAGCATGCTGGCCGGCAGCTCCGTTGTTTTGAACTACTCATACGTGATGGGCGGTACGCTTGACACTGTCGACTTGCCCGATCCTCCTTCTCCGGTTTCCGAGCCAGGCACCATGCTACTGTTCGGCGCCGGCTTGGCAGGACTGGCGGCGGTCAGGAGGCGCAATCAGCTGCATAGCTGATCTTTCGTCGAAACGTACTGCTCAAAACAAAAAAGGCAGTGGGTGTCGGTTTCGGCCCACTGCCTTTTTTTCAGGGAAAACCAGCCGCCAGAAACCTGTTTTGACACCTGAAATGCGTCATACCTATGCCATCGGCGATATCCACGGTTGCCGGGAAATGCTGGAGCGTTTGCTGGCACTGATCAAGCCCCAACGGGAGCGGGACACCGTGGTGGTGCTGGGTGATTTCATCAACCGGGGGCCGGACTCCTTGGGCACCGTGGAGCTGCTGCGCCGGCAGCAGCGTCTTTACAGGCATTTCCTGGTTTTACGCGGCAACCACGAGCAGATGCTGCTGGATTACCTGGCCGGCCGCAACCGGGAGATTTTTCTGGCCAACGGCGGCCAGGCCACCATCAACAGTTATCTGGGCGGCCATGGCGACAGCGCCCCCGAAGACGACTCCTGGCTGCCCCCCGAGCACCGGGACTGGCTGGCCGCGTTACCCTGCAGCTATGAAAACGAGCACGGTATCTTCGTTCATGCCGGCCTGCAGCCAGGGGTACACATCAGCCAGCAGTCACGACACTGGCTGCTCTGGGCCCGGCAGGAGTTTTTAGAGACCGACCACGATTTCGGCAAACCGGTGATCTTCGGCCACACCCCATTCAAGACGGCCCATATTACCCGCAACCGGATCGGGATCGACACCGGCGCGGTTTATGGCGGTCGCCTATCGTGCGTGGTACTGCCGGAAGAACAGATCATCAGCGTATAGCGTATTGACCTGCTTCACCGCGAACTGGAAAGGAAATAAAAAAAGAGGGGGGATTGGCAATGAATGAACCGGCGACAAGCCCGCTGATGGGAATTGATGACACTCTTTTTCTCTCCACTCGGCAAGAAAGTGAAAACCTGCAGGACCGGCTGCTTAAACTCTACCATCTCTATTCCGCCAGCAAAGCATGCTGCATGGCCATGAAAGTCAGTGCGCTGCTGGCCAACATTGTTGCTCTGCTGAAAAAAACCCTCGAAATCGAGGAGTTCTACCTTCTCCTCCAGAATGAGGAGAACGGCTCTTTTGAGATGTGGGCCGCCGATGAACAACTGATGGAAATCGCTGATGAGCTGACTTTTCGTGCCGGCACTGGCCTGTTCGCCTCGGTTATCAAGAATGGCAAGCCACTGCTGGTTCAGAATATCGATAAAGACGACATACGTTTCATTCTATACAAGAAGAAGCTGCCCGATGTCAGTTCGCTGCTTTCGCTGCCGCTGCTCGGCGCCACCGGACAGGTTTTTGGACTGTTAAATATCCACAAAAAAAATGGCCGTTGTTTCGACCACAAGGACGAGCTGTTCCTGTTTTCACTGGCCCAGAACATGGCTCTTGCCCTGGAGCGGACCCGTCTACTGGAGAAGGCCCAGCAAGAGGCGATGCACGATGAGCTAACCGGGATCTACAATCGCCGTTTTCTCTTTGACTACGCGCACAAAGAGTTATGCAAAAACTTGCGGAGCAACGCTGCTTTCTCTTTGATGCTGCTGGACATCGATCATTTTAAGCAGATTAACGATAACTACGGTCATCTTTACGGCGATCAGGTACTGCGCGATATGGCCACCACCTTGAAATTTAAAATTCGGCAGAGCGATGTCCTGGCCCGCTACGGCGGAGAGGAATTTGCGGTACTGCTGCCAAACACCGCCGCCAATGCCGCCTTTAACCTGGGGGAAAAACTTCGCCTGGAAGTGGAAAAGAAGGGGATAACGCCGCCCGGCAAGACTCAACTGGAAAAAATGACGGTTACGGTTGGGCTTTCCTCTTTTCCCGCCGACAGCAACAGCCTCGACCAGCTTTTTTCGGTGGCGGACCAAAGGCTGTACAAGGGTAAAAGCGCCGGGCGCAACCGGACGGTCGCCATCTAGCCCGAAGCTAGAAAAGCTCTGCCTGGCGGAAGGGCTGGCCCTGTTGGTCTTTGGCGGCCAGTTGGGGCGGGTCGGGGAGGGGCCAGGAGATGGCCAGGTCGGGATCGTTCCAGATGATGCAGCGTTCGTATTCCGGGGCGTAGTAGTCGGTGGTCTTGTACAGAAATTCGGCGGTTTCCGACAGGGTGACAAAGCCGTGCGCAAAGCCGGGGGGAATCCAGAGCTGGTGCTTGTTGGCCGCCGACAGATGCACCCCCACCCACTGCCCGCAAGTGGGGGAAGCGCGGCGGAGATCCACCGCCACGTCGAACACCTCGCCCTGCACCACCCGTACCAGCTTGCCCTGGGCCTTGGGCGGCAACTGGTAATGCAGGCCTCGCAACACCCCCCGGCGGGAACGGGAGTGGTTATCCTGCACAAACTCACCGCTTACCCCGGTGGCCTGTTCAAACACCCGCCGGTTGAAGCTTTCATAGAAAAAACCGCGTTCATCGCCGAACACCTTCGGTTCCAGCAACATCACCTCGGGTATCGCCAGCCGCCGGACCTGCATGTTAAAAAACCTCCTGCTGCAGCAGATCCAGCAGGTAGCGGCCATAACCGTTTTTGGCCATGGGCTGGGCCAGGGCCGCAAGCTGTTCATCGTTGATCCAGCCCCGGCGCCAGGCCACCTCTTCCGGGCAGGCCACCTTCAGCCCCTGTCGCCGCTCCAGGGTGGCGATATAATGCCCGGCCTCCAGCAGCGAGTCGTGGGTACCGGTATCCAGCCAGGCATAACCCCGGCCCATGATCTCCACCGCCAACCGGCCCTGCTCCAGGTAGAGCCGGTTCAGGTCGGTAATCTCCAACTCCCCCCGGGCCGACGGCCGCAGGCTTTTAGCCAGCTCCACCACCTGATGGTCGTAAAAGTAAAGGCCGGTAACCGCGTAACGGGACTTGGGCCGGGCCGGTTTTTCCTCCAGGGAGAGCACCCGGCCCTCCTGGTCGAACTCCGCCACCCCGTAACGCTGGGGATCATTGACGTGGTAGACGAAAATGGTGGCCCCATCCTGCTGCCCCATGGCACTTTTCAGCAACAGCTGCAGATCGTGCCCGAAGAAGATGTTGTCGCCCAGCACCAGGGCGGCGGACTGCCCGGCCAGGAACTCCTCGCCGATGATAAAGGCCTGGGCCAGCCCGTCCGGGCTGGGTTGCACCGCGTAGCTAAGCTCCAGGCCCCACTGGCGGCCGTCGCCCAGCAACTGTTGAAAACGGGGGGTATCCTGGGGGGTGGAGATGACCAGGATTTCCCGGAGGCCGGCCAGCATCAGCAGGGTCAGGGGGTAGTAGATCATCGGCTTGTCGAAAACCGGCAGCAGTTGCTTGGAAACCGCCAGGGTGGCGGGATGCAGCCGGGTGCCGGCCCCGCCGGCCAGGATAATCCCCTTCCGGGGTGGATTTTGGGGTGTCGTCATGGCGCCAGCAACTCCTTTAAGGCACGTTTAACGTGGAACTGCCAGGGGGGCAGCGTCAAGCCAAAAGCTTGCTCCAGGCGGCGGCAGTCCAGCCGGGAGTTGGCGGGCCGGGCCGCCGGGCGGGGATATTCGGCGGTGCTGATGGGTTTGATCTGCTCCGGGCCAAGCTGCAACGACGCCCCCAGCTTACCGGCCTCGCCCACGATAAAGCGGGCATAATCGTACCAACTGGTCTCTCCCGCCGCCGTGCAGTGATAGATTCCGCCCGACGCCGTGCCGGCCTGCAGCGCCGGCAGAGCTCGGGCCGTTACATCGGCCAGCAGTTCCGCCGCGGTGGGGGCGCCAAACTGGTCGGCCACCACCGTTAAACTACTCCTTTCCGCCGCCAGGCGCAAAATGGTTTGCAAAAAATTTTGCCCCCGGGCAGCAAAAACCCAGGAGGTGCGCAAAATTAAATAGTCCGCGCCGGAGGCAGCAATGGCCTCATCACCGGCCAGTTTGCTGCGACCATACACGGAACGGGGATTGGGCGGATCGGTCTCCAGGTATGGCCCATCTTGGTCGCCATCATAAACGTAATCGGTGGAAAAATGGACCAGGGGAATCCCCAGCGCCCTGGTCTCGGCCGCCATGGTGGCCGGGGCGACCTCGTTAACCGCCCGGGCCGTTGCTTCCTCGCTCTCGGCCAGATCCACTGCGGTAAAGGCCCCGGCATTGATGATGGCGGACGGGTCAATATCCCGAATCGCCGCCCGTACCGCCGCCGGATCGGCCAGATCCACCTGGCCTCGGCCCAGCGGCAGCAACGGCCCCAGCAGGACCAGGCTGCGCTGCAGCTCCCACCCCACCTGCCCTTCGGCCCCAAAGATGATCAATGGCCTGGTCATGAACAACTCCTCTTACCAATTTGCCACAAGGGGTCGTGTCACGGGGAGAAAACCTTAATTCTACCCCCCTAAACCCTAACCCTTAACCCCTAAACCCAACCGCTCTCAATCCTGATAATGCCGGGCCACCCAGTCGCGATAGGCGCCGCTGGTAACATTGGCCACCCACTGCTGATTCTCCAGGTACCACTGGACTGTTTTGCGCAGGCCGCCGGCAAAGCTTTCCGCCGGCTGCCAGCCCAGTTCGCGTGCGATCTTGCCGGTGTCGATGGCGTAGCGGCGATCATGGCCCGGCCGGTCGGTCACATGGGTAATCTGCTCGGCGAAGGGCCGGCCGTCCGGCCGGGGCCGGAGTTCATCGAGGATGGCGCAGACCTGCCGCACCACCTCCAGGTTGGTCAGCTCGCAGTTGCCGCCCACATTGTAAATCTCCCCCACCCGGCCGGCCGCCAGCACCCGGCGGATGGCCTGGCAGTGGTCCGACACATAGAGCCAGTCGCGCACCTGGCGGCCATCGCCATACACCGGCAGCGGCTTGCCGGCCAGGGCGTTATGAATGATCAGCGGAATCAGCTTTTCGGGGAACTGGCAGGGCCCGTAATTATTGGAACAGTTGGTGGTGAGCACCGGCAGACCGTAGGTGTGGTGCCAGGCCCGCACCAGGTGATCGCTGGCCGCCTTGCTGGCGGAATAGGGGCTGTTGGGCCGGCAGGGATGCTCTTCGGTGAACGGCGGCTCGTTTGGCTCCAGCGAACCGTACACCTCGTCGGTGGAGATGTGCAGGAAACGGAAGGAATCCCGGGCCGGCGCCGGCTGTTGGGCCCACCAGCTTCGCACCGCCTCCAGCAACTGGTAGGTGCCGGTGACATTGGTGTTAATAAAATCCGCCGGGCCATGAATAGAGCGGTCCACATGGGATTCGGCGGCAAAGTTGATCACCGCCCGGGGCCGGTGTTCCGCCAGCAACCGCCCCACCAGCTCGGCATCGCCGATATCGCCGCGGGCAAAATGGTAGCGGGGGTCGCTCACCACCCCGGCCAGGTTTTCCGGGTTACCGGCGTAGGTGAGCTTGTCCAGGTTAACCACCGGCTCATCTTCGGCGGCCAGCCAGTCAATAATAAAATTGGCGCCAATAAAACCGGCACCACCGGTAACCACAATCATAATCCCACCCTCTTTCTTTTTTAGGGGTTTTAGGGGCGGTTTTAGGGGTCAAGGGGGTCTTTAGGGGTCAAGTCTTGACATGACAGTCTTAAGGCAGACTGTCATGTCAAGACTTGACCCCTACCCTCCACCCCGATCACACCCCGTAATATTCGCGATACCAGGCGGCGAAACGGCCGATGCCCTCTTGCACCGTGGTGTTGGGCTGGTAGTTGAAGTCGCGGGCCAGGTCGGTTACATCGGCAAAGGTGTCCGGTACGTCGCCGGGCTGCAGGGGGAGCATTTCTTTTTGGGCCGTCTTGCCCAGGGCCTTTTCCAGGGTTTCGACGTACTCCATTAGCTCTACCTGGCGGTTGTTGCCTATGTTGTATACCCGCCAGGGCGCGGTGCTGCTGCCGGGATCGGGGTTGTTGCCGGACCACTCGGGGTTGGGGGTTGCCGGCTTGTCGAGCACCCGTACCACCCCTTCGATGATGTCGTCGATGAAGGTGAAGTCCCGCCGGTGCTTGCCGTAGTTGAAGATCTTGATGGGCTCGTCGGCCATGATCGCCCGGGTGAACTTGGCCAGGGCCATGTCCGGCCGGTCCCAGGGGCCGTACACGGTGAAAAAGCGCAGGCCGGTGGTGGGCAGGCCAAAGAGATGGCTGTAGGTATGGGCCATCAGCTCGTTGGACTTCTTGCTGGCGGCATAGACCGACAAGGGATGATCAACGTTGTGGTGCACGGAAAAGGGCATGGCGGTGTTGGCCCCGTAAACCGAGCTGGAGGAGGCGTAGACCAGGTGCTCGATCTCGTGGTGCCGGCAATTTTCCAGAATATGGGCAAAACCGACGATGTTGCTCTCGATGTAGGAAAGCGGGTTTTCAATGGAATAGCGTACCCCCGCCTGGGCTGCCAGGTTCACCACCCGCCGGGGCCGATGAACGGCGAAAACCTCTTGCACCGCCGCCTTATCGGCCAGGTCGATGCGGCAATGGGTGTAGCCGGGATGATCGGCATGGCGGGCCAGCCGGGCCTCCTTGAGCGACGGGTCGTAGTAGTCGTTGTGGTTGTCGATCCCCACCACTTCATCCCCGCGGGCCAGCAACCGCAGGGCCAGGGCGGAACCGATGAAGCCGGCGGCGCCGGTGATCAGTACTTTCATTGCGGCTTCTCCTTATTTCATTTCAGGCGACCGACCCCGACATAGGTGAAACCGGCGTCGGTCATTTTTTCCGGCTCGTAGACATTGCGCAGGTCGATGAACAGCGGGGTCTTCATGCTTTCCCGCAAACGTTGCAGATCGAGGGCGCGGTACTGGTTCCACTCGGTGAGCAGCACCAGGGCGTCGGCGCCCGCCGCCGCTTCATAGGCGTTTTCCACGTAGCGGCAAGCGGGCATTATGGCGGCGGCCTCTTTCATGCCCTGGGGGTCATGGACCTGCACGGTGGCCCCTTTTTCCAGCAGGGCCGGCAAAATGGTCAGCGACGGCGCTTCCCGCATGTCGTCGGTTTCCGGCTTGAAGGTAAGGCCCAGCACGCCGATGGTTTTACCGGCCTCGCTGCCGCCCAGGGCGTCGCGGATCTTCTTGATCATTCTGCCCTTCTGGGCCGCGTTCACCTCCACCGCCGCCTCCACCAGGCGGCTGGAGCTGCCATGTTCCTGGGCGATGCGCAGCAGAGCCAGGGTATCTTTGGGGAAACAGGAACCGCCGTAGCCGGGGCCGGGATGAAGAAACTTGCCGCCGATGCGGCCATCCAGCCCTATCGCCCGGGCCAAAGGCTTTACATCGGCCCCCACCGCCTCGCAGAGGTTGGCCATCTCGTTGATAAAGCTGATCTTCATGGCCAGGAAGGCGTTGGCGGCGTACTTGCTCAACTCGGCGGTTTCAATGGAGGTAACCACAAAGGGGGTGGCGTTAAGATAGAGCGGATTGTAAATCTCCTGCAGCACCTCGGCGGCCCGTTCATTGTCCACCCCGATCACCACCCGGTCGGGGCGCATGAAATCGGTAATCGCCGCCCCTTCCCGCAGAAACTCCGGGTTGGAGGCAACGTCGAAGTCGGCCCGGGGATTGGCCTCGGCAATGATCCGCCGCACCTGCCGCCCGGTTCCCACCGGCACCGTGCTCTTATCGATGATCACGGTATACTCGTTGCCCAGCAGCCCGGCAATTTCAGCGGCCGCCTGGTAAATATAGGTCAGGTCGGCATAGCCGTTGCCCCGGCGCTGGCTGGGCGTACCCACGGCAATAAAGACCGCCCGGGCCCCATCCATGGCTTCGGCCAGGTCGGTGGTAAAGGAAAGCCGCCCCTCTCGCACATTTTTGGCCACCAGTTCATCCAGGCCGGGCTCATAAATGGGAATTCCCCCGCGGCGCAGCTCTTCAATTCGCTCCGCCGCCTTGTCCATGCAAACCACCCGGTGCCCAAACTCAGCCAGACAAGCGCCGCTGACCAGGCCCACATAACCGGTACCAACCACCGCAATATTCATTTTTTCTCCTTGTTATCAAACGACCGGGAACCAAGGGCGGTATCGTAGCCCTCGGGATTTTGAGATTGCCAGCGCCAGGCGTCGGTTACCATATCGTTCAGGCTGCGCTCGGCTCGCCAGTTAAGCTCCGCTTGTGCCTTGGCCGGGTCGGCAAAGCAGACGGCCAGGTCGCCAGGACGACGGGGTAGTATTTCATAGGGAACGGCGGCCCCGCAGGCCTTTGCAAAGGCCTGCACCATCTCCAGCACGCTGTAGCCCTTGCCGGTACCAAGGTTCCAGACCTGACAACCGCTGAAGCTGTCCAAGGCCTGCAAAGCCTGAACGTGCCCCAGGGCCAGGTCGACGACGTGAATGTAGTCCCGCACGCCGGTGCCGTCCGGGGTGGGGTAGTCGTTGCCGAAAACACCCAGCCGCCGGCGCCGCCCCACCGCCACCTGGGCGATATAGGGCATCAGGTTGTTCGGCTCGCCCCGGGGGTCTTCACCAATCAGGCCGCTTTCATGGGCCCCCACCGGGTTGAAATAACGCAGCAGCGCGATGCGCCAGCGTTCATCGGCCGCCGCCGCATCCTGCAGAAGCTGCTCGATCATCCATTTGGAGCGGCCATAGGGGTTGGTCAAACCCACCCCGGTGTTCATCTCCTCTTTCAGCGGCGAGTCGTTGGCCGTGCCATAAACCGTGGCCGAAGAGCTGAACACCAAGGTAAACACCCCGGCCGCCACCATGGCCCGGCAGAGGTTCAAAGTGCCGGTAACATTATTCTCATAGTAGTCCAAGGGCAGGCGCACGCTCTCGCCCACCGCCTTAAGCCCGGCAAAATGAATCACCGCATCGGGCTGGTGTTGGGCAAAAACCGTGCGCAGGGCCGCCGGGTCCCGCATGTCTCCCTCAAACAGGGTTACCGCTTGCCCCGTCAACCGCTCAACGCGGCGCAAGGCCTCGGCGGAACTGTTGACCAGGTTATCGAACACCACCACCCGGTGGCCGGCTTCCAGCAGCGCCAGCGCGGTATGGCTGCCGATATAGCCCGCGCCCCCGGTAAGCAAATACGTTTTCATAATGTTACTCCGTCCTCCACACTGTACAAACCTTATCCCAGGTATACGATTACGCCTACTCATGCAACGTAAGCGTTCAGCAGTGCCGCAGGTTCGGGCAAGCAGCCAGGCGCAGCGTACTCCTGTACGTAAGCCTGGCTGATCGCCCGAAGATGCGGTGCTGCTGAGCGCTTACCAGGAAACGGGATTGCTGCCGGCCGCATCCCCTCTTCCCTTACCGGTAACGGTCAGGAAGATATAGCGAAAATAATCGACCAGCCCCAGGGAAGCGATCATTTTGGCATCGGTTTGGGCCAGCAATTCGGGGGTGGACATGTCGATGCCCTGGATCTGGGCCAGGCCGGTAATCCCGGGGCGGGCGTTGAACACCCTCCGCCGCGCCCGCTCCTCGATCAGCTCCGTTTGGTTGAACAGGCAGGGACGTGGCCCCACCAGGCTCATCTCGCCTTTCAGCACATTCCACAGTTGCGGCAACTCATCGAGCTTGCGGCGCCGTAAAAAGCGGCCATAGGGGGTAATCGCCGAGGCATCGGCTAAATGCGACGCCACGGAAGCGGTGTCCGGCCGCATGGTGCGCAGTTTTACCAGCACAAAGGGTTGCCGGTGGCGCCCCACGCGCTGCTGCCGGAAAAGCGGGGAGCCCGTATCGAACCACCCCAGCAGCAGCAGGAGCAGCAGCAACGGCAGGCCAACCAGCAGCCCGCCCAAAGCCAGTGCCATATCCAGTAAACGAATCATGCCCTCTCCCGCCCCGCCAGCGGCACTCTGCATTCATTCACGGCAGACCTTGAGGGGTGTACTCGGGGATTATTTTTTTCAGTTCGGTTTTGATGCCGACGGCATCATGGCGACTGGCCAGTTCCTTCAAGTTGTCCAGCGAGCGGCGCAACTCCTCAAAACTGCGGCCCTGGCCCCGCAACACCATGATCTTTTCGTGTTCGGTTTTAACAATCCCCTCGCCTTCGGTGATCAACTCCTCGTGCATCTTTTCGCCGGGGCGCAAGCCGATCTGTTTAATCTCGATCTCGCTGTCCGGCTCTTTGCCGCACAGCCGGATCAAATCGCGGGCCATCCGGCCGATGCGCACCGGGGTGCCCATCTCCAGGATAAAGATCTCCCCCCCCTCTCCCATGGCGGCGGCCTGCAAAATCAACTGGCTGGCTTCCTCGATGGACATGAAGTAGCGGGTCATCTCCGGGTCGGTCACGGTCACCGGCCCGCCCAGTTCAATCTGGCGTTTGAACAGGGGGATCACCGAGCCAGAGGAACCCAGCACATTGCCGAAACGCACCGCCATGAAACGGGTAGCAACCTTCTCCGGGCCGGCGGTTAACTCGCGGCAGTATGCTTGCAGCAACATTTCCGCCAGGCGCTTGGTGGCGCCCATTACATTGGTGGGCCGCACCGCCTTGTCGCTGGAAACCAGGATAAAACGCTCCACCCCATACGCCATGGCCACTTCCATCAGGCGCTTGGAAGCAAAAATGTTGTTATAAACCCCTTCCCAGGGGTTGTGCTCCACCAGGGGCACATGCTTGTAAGCGGCGGCATGGAAAACCACCGTCGGCTTATGCTCGGCAAACATATGCTCCAACAGCTCCCGGTCCTGCACCTTGCCCAGCACCACTGCGTACTCGGCAAACCCCTTCTCGTGCAGAATCTCCATTTCAATACGGTAAAGATTGGCCTCATCGGCGTCAAACATCACCAACCGGGCGGGTTTGAAGCGGACAATCTGCCGGCACAGGTCGGAACCAATGGAGCCGCCGGCCCCGGTAACCAGCACCGTGCGCCCCCGCAGTACCTCTTCGATGCGCTCCTGCTCCAGGCGCACCGGCGGCCGCCCCAGCAGATCCTTGTAGGAAACATCACGAATGGATTTAATGGAAACCTTGTCGCTGATCAGCTCGCCCAGGCCGGGCAGGGTTTTAAAGGGCAGCTTGCTCTCCCGGCAAAGCCGCACCACCTGCTCCATCTCCTCGCGGCCGGCCGACGGCATGGCAATCAGCAGTTCCTCGGCCTTCACATGCAACGCCAGGGTGCGGAGCCGGGCAATGGGGCCGTAAACGGGAATGCCGTGAATCCAGCGCCCGATCTTATCGGGGTTATCATCCAGGAACCCCACTACCCGGTGGGGCAGCTCCTGGTTGTCCATGGTCTCCCGGACCACCTTTTCCGCCGCATCCCCGGCCCCGATCAGCAGCAACCGCTTGCGCCGCCGGGCATTACCCGGCACCACCAGGTCGCGCCAGCGGGGCAACCCCTGGTAAAAAAGACGAATGCTGAAGCGCAGGCCGGCAATCATCAGGAAAGCCAGGATGGTGTCCAGCACGAACACCGAGCGGGAAAACCCCTCAAACCGGGTGGCCAGCAGAATACCGCCCATAATCACCAGGCCGGTCACAAAGTTGGCCCGAAGAATATTAAGCAGGTCGGTAACCCCGGTGTAGCGCCACATTCCCCGATAAAGCCCGAAGAAGGCAAAAACCGTGATCTTCAGCGGCACCAGCCAGGGCAACACGGCCTTAATATTGGCCCACTCCCGCGCCCCCGGCTCGAAATCGAAACGAATGCCGTAAGCCAGCAGATGAGCGGCCACCAGAAGCAGAATATCCGCCCCCAGAATCAGCCAGAAGTTTAATCTTCGCATTATGGAATATCCCCAAAACACCTGCCCGGCCCAAAGGGCGGCAGACGTAGACAAGCAGCATCAAAACCAACCGGAATACTAACGACAACTTACCGGAAACAGAGCAGTAAAACAAGCTGGTGATTAGGGGTCAAGTCTTGACATGACAGCTTGCTGTTGCCGGTGTAGCCTGTCTTCTCCCCAGCGCTTTTTCAGCCGCCGGATATTCTGGCTGACCGCAGAGTAGTGAATGTTGCCGAAACGTGCCCCAATCTCCCGCAAGGTCAAGCCGGCTTCCTGTTGGCACAACCACATGGCAAAGGGACGGGCCTCGGTGGCTCCGGTATGCCCACGGGCCAGGATATGTTCCACCTCCAGATCGAACCAGGCCGCCGTCGCCCGCAACAGCGCCTCTGGGTGCTGCAAGGGGCGGGCCTGAGCCTGACGAAGAGGAACCTCCGGCGGGCGGCGACGCTCGGCCAGCACACGCGCCCGAAAGGCGTCGCCGCCCAAAATCGGCCCTTGGCGTTCCCGGGCATGAAAAACATCTACCGCATCCTCTTTGCCAGACGCCACCATCGACTGGTATCTCGCCGCAAAATCGTGTATATCAACACCATTAAGGATATCGTCAAGAACCAGCCACGGCGGCGGTGCCAGGTGCCCGGCGTAAACCGGATAACTGGACCACGGCCAATCCTGCAATTCTTTAACCAAGGGAGTATCTCCGGCCACGGGATTACGGTGAATGTAGCGCGAAAGCGACACCAGATAAGCCTCCGCTTCCACCAGAATGGCCTTGTAGCGGCCCCGAAACAGTGAGCCGTCGGTATTGAACAGCCGATTGTGACGCTGGGTGTAAAGACCATCTATGTGGCGCATGATGCGCGAAAGGTTCCCCAAAGGGGTTCGGACCAGCAGGTGATAGTGATTGGGCATTAGACAGTAGGCATGGACTTCAAGCTTAAAACGCTCGACAGCTTCGGCCATGGTGTCAAGAAAAGCCCGGTAAGCCTCATCTGCCGGAAAGGTGACGCAACGTCCACGGCCCCGGTTCATTACATGATACCAGGCACCTTCATATTCGATGCGCAACGGGCGAGCCATGACAGTACTCTACAGCAGCAACAACTGTCATGTCAAGACTTGACCCCTACCCGCTACCCTCCTTCCTACCCTGCCGCATCGGTATCGCGGGGGTAACGCGCCAGCATCTGTTCCACCACCGTCGCCATTACAAACTCTCCAAGGCTTTAGCCAACACCCGCAAATACCGAGCCTTGTACCCCGCTGCGGCACAATCAAGAACAACCTGCCTGTCCATCTCCCGCAGTATATCCTCATCCATACGATGATGCTCCAGCAACCAGCTTCGCATGGCCGCCACCGACATATAGGGCAACCCCCGGGTCAGCATAATCAGGTCGCACAGCGCCTTCTCCGGCGACGCCAACAAAAACGCCGCTTTTCCCTCCTGTTCGGCCCGAACACCGATTCCGTATACCGGCTGCGGCAAATGCTTGTATGAAAAGCGCCCCAAAGGGTTGGTCATCACTCGGCTGCGCCTCAAGGTTACTGAAGTCACATCGAATACCCCTTCGGGAATCAGGCCATACCTGCTCAAGGCGTACTCCAGCGACACGTAAGAAGGACCATACAGAATATTGGCAACCAAAGGTAAAGAGATCGGCTCTGTGCGCTCTTCCGGCCCCAGCACATAAAGCCCCCGGCGAACCGGCAACAGCACCCCTTTAGCCAACAAGTCCGCGATTTTGTCGTTGGGGCGACGATAGCCCTGCAGCAACGACAATAAGACCCCATGGCCAAAAGGAATACTTCCCAGTTTACGAAGCACTTTCTCCATATACACCTCAAAAAATGTAAGCTTAATCGGAAAAAAACCGACTAAGCTTACATTTTCAACCAAAAGCTTCAGTGGGGCGGCTTTTTTAGGGACATTTCCGAAATACCTGTCCCACTATGCTGTCATGTCAAGACTTGACCCCTCTCCCTCTCCGTCCTCCGCCGAGGGCCTACCAATCATTGACAATGTTTGTATGCGGTGCTATGCTGTGGCCACAATCTTTCGATAAGGAGAGAGCCATGCACATCTCATTGACCCCGGAACTGGAATCACGAGTTAAAGCCAAGGTAGAAAGCGGTCTCTACAACAACGCCAGCGAGGTTATCCGGGAAGCGTTACGCTTTATGGAAACCCACGAGGAGTGGATCAACGAAATCAAACTCGCCCGCCTGCGTGAGCAACTCCAAATCGGGGTGGATCAACTTGATCGGGGACAAGGGATCAAAATCGAATCCAAGAAAGGTCTGGATCGCCTGTTTGATGCCGTCCGGGGTGACCTTTAGGTTATGAGCGATTACCGACTGATCATCTCACCGGCCGCGCGAAATGACCTGAAAGACATTTATCAATTTGGCTTGCGCAACTGGGGAGCGAGCCAGTCCTTAAGATATCTCGAGAATCTAAAAGAACGGTTTTGGGCGCTGACTGAACAGCCTCTCATCGGCATTGAACGCTTTGAGCTTTTACCAGGAATGCGAAGCTTACCGGTTGAAAGTCACATTGTGTTTTATCAGGTGCGGTCCAAACAAATCGAGATTATCCGCGTCTTGCATGGCAGACAGGATCCAAACCGGCACATCATAAAGTGAATAAACACGATCTCCAGCCCGGCCCTGCCCCTGCCGTCCAAGCTGTCATGTCAAGACTTGACCCCCTGCCCTCTTATGGCCTAAGGGCGGCGATGGGGATTACCATAATGCCGTCATCCCGCAGGTAGCCGTAACCCGTGGCGGTTATTACCGCCAGTAGCGATGGGGGGCCGCATTTGTCGATATCTACCCGGTTGGCGAATTTCAACAACGAGGCGGCGGCCTGATCCGCCATCCCCGCCCCCAGTTTTATTTCAAGCGCCCCCCAGCGGCCGTCGGCGGACTGAATCACAGCATCCACTTCCAGCCCTGTATTGTCCCTATACTGCGACACTTCAGCATCGACGGCCTGGGCGTAAACCCGCAGGTCACGAACGACCATTGATTCAAACAGAAAACCCAGCAGGTTGATATCCTTAAGCAAACCTTCCGGGGTTGCCCGCAATGCCGCGACCGCCAAGGACGGATCGACGAAATGGCGTTTGGCGGCGCTCCTGAGCCGGGATCGTGATCGCAAATGCGGCGACCAGGCCGGCTGGTCTTCCACAATCATCAAACGTTCCAGGCTTGCCAGATACTCTAGGACGGTCTGCACCGTAACACCGCCGATATCTTCCGCCAGGCCGGTTGCCGAGGCATAGGTGCCGGTATTGCGGGCCAATGAGCGCAGTAACCGGCCCACCTTGTCGGGATCACGGCGAACCCCGTCTACCCGGCCGATGTCCACCCGCCTGATCTCCTCCAAATAGTCCCGGTTGGCCTGCAGGGCTTGCTTGGTGGTCAGGCGCAGATGCCCGGGCCAGCCTCCGACGGCAATCAGCTCCGCCAGTTCCGGTATGTCCGAACCGGGGTCGGGGCAGGTCGGACGAGCGCCATTCATCAACTCCGCCAGGGACACGGTTGCGGCGCTTCGCTCAAGCTCGAACATGGTCATGGGGCGCAGCCGCAGCCGAGTCAAACGCCCGGCCCCGGTATGCCTGGTGATATCATCGGTGGGCGCCGCAGACCCGGTAAGAATGAACTGGCCCGGCGCGCCACGCTCGTCGACCGTGCGCCGGATATGATTCCAGATGGCTGGTTCGATCTGCCACTCATCAATAAGACGCGGAGTATCGCCAGCCAATACCAAACGGGGATCAATCGCCACCGCCCGGCGGGCGTTGTCATCCACATCAAGCAGCACTTCACTGGCGGCCAAATTCCTGGCTGTTGCCGTTTTGCCGCAAGCTTTAGGCCCTTCAATAACCACAGCACCGGTGGATGACAGGCGCTGCCGCAATTCGCGGTCAATTATTCTTGAATAATAACGCATTTCTATAATATTAGCCAAACAACAAAAACTCCAAGAACAGTAATAGCAACAATTTTATGCCAATAAATATAGCAAAGCTAACACAATAAATGCAACTATAATCCGGAAGACAACAACTGTCATGTCAAGACTTGACCCCTGCGGGACCCCTGCGGCTGAACGGTGGGGACCAGCCCAGAATTTGCCGGGTGTGGCTGATATCCACCTGCAAGGAGCCGCACAGGCTTTCCACTTCAGTGCTTCTTCCCAGCAGGCGGCCGGCCAGGCGCAGCAGTGGCGGCGGAAACGGGAACAGGCGGGGCTTGCGGCCCATGGCCTGGGCGATTTCCCGGATCAACTGCGGGGTGGACAGATCATCGTCATCGCTTACCAGCAAGGTTTGCCCCGCCGCCTCGGGGGCATCCAGGCAGCGCACCAGCAGATCGACCAGGTTAGGCAGGGCCACCAGACTGCGGCTATTGCGCACCGCAGCCAGGGGCAAAGGGATGCCCCGGCGCACCAGGGAAACCAGGCGGGCAAAATTGCCCGGCGCACCGGGGCCGTAAACCAGCGGCGGGCGCACAACAACCACCTCAAAGCCGGTAAATTCCGCCGCCACCTGCCACACCGCCTGCTCCCCCAGCCACTTGGAACGGGCGTAAGGCCCCACCGGGTTGGGTGGGGCATCGGCGGTGAAAGGGCGAGCGCCACTACTGTTACCCAACACCCCGACGGAACTTACATAAACCAGCCGCCGCACTCCAGCCAGGGCCGCCTGGCGGGCCAGGTTTGCCGTGCCGGCGGCATTGACCGCCATAAAGGCAGCCTCCGCAGCACTCTCGCTTTCCCCCCGCACATGGGCCCGGCCGGCCAGGTGCACAACCGTTTCAACCCCATGCAGGGCCAAACTCCAGTCGGTGGCAGGGCCGATCTCGCCCACCGCCACCCCGCGCCCATCCTCAATTTGCCGGCACACTTCAAGTACATGGCGCCCTGCCGCCCGCAGCCGGGCCACCAGCGCCTGGCCGATGAAGCCGTTGCTACCGGTAACGGCCAGCATCAATCGGCTTCCGGTCTTAAATAATTGGGCAACTCCCGCATAATCCGCTCCATCTGCCGCCGCAAGCCACTCTGGCGCCAAATGCCGATATTCTTGCGAGATTGCGCAGCCTGGAACAAACCGGCACGCCAACCTCCCGGCAAAACAGCATCGGCAAAAAACTGGTCGAGTTCCCGCCGCAAATCTTCTCGTTTTGCCTGATGACAGACAAACTCCTCAAAAGAGAGCAAGCGTAAAAATTTGCCCCGGCTGTCCGCAAGCAGTTGCCGGCTGTCCTGCATGTTTTGTTTATACTGCCGGATAAACGCCCCCACCATACTCGGCCGGGTCCTCACACTATGCCGCACCAACTCGACAAACTGATCCCGCGGGTCGCGGTAAACCAGAAAAATAAGCTGACGCTGGAAAACAGCCGTTTGCAGAAGGTGAAAATAGCGGGCTTGCATGCCGGCAAAGGCGTTGTCAAAAACCGGAATTACGCCGGTCCGGCACAGTCGATCGTAGAACAGGGCAAAAAGAGCGGAAACGGTGGCCGCCACGGCAGGGTCGTGGACAACCGAGCAACCTTTGCCGGCTTCATACCTGCAAGCGCGCAGCGCCGCCACCAAGCGGCTCAACAGATCGAGATATTCCCGATCTTCAGCAAAATCGCGCCCCAGGTACTGTTGCAGCAGGGGCCGGTACAGGGCGGGTTTCGGGCGCAGCTTGTGGCGTACCGCCATGAACAGCACGCGGTCCAGCAAAGCCGGCCAACCAAAGGCCGCCCCCCACCCCCGGTACAAAGACTTACCAAACACCCGGGACCACAGGCCAGGGTCCGGGCACAAACTGTAGCGAGCCAAGCGCTCACCAAAAATAATTTTTTGTTCCCTGGCCAGCAGCAGCCCCTGCACGCCGTAGGACAGGGCCCGAATCTCCTCGAACGAGCCGGCAGCCATCGGCGGTTTTCCTAACGCCTCGTGCCCATCCAGCCAGTCACTGACCGCGCTGGAGCCGCTCCAGCGATACCCTGAAACAAAAATTCCCAGCCTTTTAGGCTGACCAGCCGCACCACTCAGCACTTTTGCAGCCTTTTTTTGACCACCAGGGGCTTTTCATGCACCACCGCCCCGTCATCGTGCCAATAATACCAGGCTTCAACCGGCCGGCGCCATTCCCCGTAACGGTAAGCCAGGTAATCCTCCAGTCGCGCGGGCACAGGGTAAACCCGGCCCGCAACCTGCAATTCCCCCAGCGGCAAGATCAACCGTGCCGGCACCTGCCAGGTTAGAGGCACATAAACTTCCCGCCAGGGCCAGGTTTCCGCCAGCCAACCCTTGTCCAGCCGCAAATAAAAAAAACGCAGCACCCTACTCACCAAAGAGTTGCGCTTGGGTACCGGCACCAAACGTGCCTCGGCGCGGCCATACATTTGCTGCTCCAAGCGGCGGCAGAGCCAACGCCCCAGCCGCGAACGGCGCCCCCGATAAACATCCGGCGCCGGCGGCGGCACATAAAGCTGGGTCTGCGGCGCCCACAACCATTCACCAACCCGGTGAAAAACATGAATCGAAACCGTCAACCGTCGATCCGCCACCCGCCCGATCGGCTCCAGCCCCACACAAAACACCTGCCCCCGGTAGCGCAGCACCAGGCTCCGATAGCCTAATTTTTCAAGATCCGGCAGGGCCGCCAGCAGAGCATCCAGGCCGGCGGCCTCCACCCCCAGGTCGATGTCTTTATCCCGGGGGTTGATCTGTCCGTCGCGCACCAGCGCCAACAGTACGCCGCTGTCCAGCCAAAAAGGAATGGCCAACGCCCGCAAACGTTCAATAACAGTATACAGCCCCGCAGGGTCATGATCATTGTTCAAACCCGCTCCACCTTTGTCCAATCAATAACCTCCTCTGGCGGAGCCGGTTTTATACAACCATCATCTGTCCAGTAGCACCAATCCTGCACGGGCCGACGCCAGTCATGATAACGCAGGCGAAGATAAGTTTCGACCTCGGAAGGCACCGGAATTTCCACCCCGTCATGGTTGATCGTATCCAAAGTATCAAAATGCCGGGCCGGCACCACCCAGGTATACATGGCGTACAAAACCGAAAAAGGCCAAAGAGAACACCAGTGCTCCCGGTCAAAACGGTTACGAGTCACCACAAATCCCCCCCACAAAGGAAAGCAAACACCCCAACGCCACATCCGGTGCAACAAAGCTGCATCGGCCACCTTGCGTTGCCGTGCCTCCTCTCTCAGGTATAAAATAAGGCGGCGCAAAGCGGGCCACGGTGAAAAACCAACTTTAGCCCGCTCCCCTCGCCCATTGGGAGCAAAAAGCACCGTTTGCGGCGACCAGGCAAGATCATCATGGCGGAAGTAGACATGAACATGGATCGGCCTCATGTCATTCCCATTGATCTGCTTGATAGTACAACCATACAAGATGCCCCGATAATGCCGCACAGATACTTCGTAACCAATACGTTTGATCTCGGGCAATGCTTCCATAAGCCGAGCCATGTCATCGGCCCATATTCCCAGGTCTATGTCTGAATCCCAAGGAATTTCGGCACCATCCCGAACAAGCCCCAAAAGAGAACCGCTGTCCAGCCAGTAACGAATTCCGTGTTTATTAAGCAGATCGACACCAGCCCAAAGACTCGGCGCCGCAGTTTGCATCTTCATGTGTCAGTCATCAAATCGTGGCCCCAAAAGAAGACTCGCAAGATTTTACTCCATTATGCTCAGGCATGCCGATGTTCAGCTTCTCGACGCAGGGAAGCGGTTCCAAATTGCTCCACATCTTCTTTTCGAGGCCGAAGTTTGGCACGGTTCCGCAATGCGTCCGCCGACGGCCTGGACCGGTAACCAGGATCAGGATTACGCCACCCCTCTCCATACTGATATTCAAGAAAAGCCTCAGGACGCGCAAACGCCTGCACTGCACCACCAGCAAAAGGCAACAGTCTGAACGGTCTCAATTCATCATCACTGATTGGCATGACCGTAAATCCTGCTATGTTTAATGAATCGTCGACAATCCAAGAGGGCATCAAATCGATTTCCACTTTACCGTATCGCACTTTTATATGGCCGGTTGAGCCAACAAAACACTCAAAGCCATCAGCAAGCAACCGGCAGAGTATATTGTGCCTCTCCTGGCAAACGCTTTCGACGCTGTCTGCGGTTGAAAGATACAGGCAGTCGAAGTCATCATCATGTGGAATCAAGTCACCCTCCCGGACCAGCCCCAGCAAAGTGCCATGACTAACCAGCACCGGGTAACCGTACATTTTATCAAACCAATCTTTAACCGCCAGGTAAGCGGCTAAATACGATTTCTTTCTTTTTTGAACAAAAGCCGGGGACCGAAAGGTTCCTTTTTTGGTCAACAGACAACCATTGCTGAGCGCTTTTTCAATATTAAGTTTCCTGCTACCTCCTTGCTGAACAAAAGGTGTCTCTACCTCCCAGAACAATTTTTTGCCCAAGTAGGGAATCACCCCGTCGTCTGAAGTGATCTTGAATTTTGCTCCGGGAGTGATCCTTCCTTTAGCCCTCTTGATAACGAACCTGAAACTGTCTTTATCAAATTCATTATGGCCCAAAAGCCGATCATTAAATAGCAAGGCCACCCGCTTTGTTCCCTCCGGCTTAACTCCGAAAATAACAAGTTTACCTCTTCCATCATTATCATCCAGGCGCCATTCCCAATAACTGCCTTGGGCCGTGCGCCAAAAGGCCGACGGCAGCCTGTTACAGACGGCGGCCCAAAGACGAGAGAACAAGAGACCCCATTGATTCATTTTGGAAAACATAATCCGCCCAAAGCATCATTGGCGGCCGCGAGATTTTTCATGATATAATCAAGATCGTTGTTTTTTGAATAACCCAAGTGGATATTAATATTTTTTTTCGAATCCTCGGGGTTAAAAAAATGCTTATTAGGCATGGCCGGATCATCAATGCCTAAATCGGCGGCCAACTCAAGGCGTAGGCGAGACTTTAAAACAAAGTCTTCAAATCGCAGCAAAGTCAAACTGGACCGCCAACCCTTGCTATCTTCTGCCGCCCTTATTACTGCAGTCAATTTTGCCTGCATCTCCTTAACAAAAGCCTTGGCAGACTTCTTCTTCCGGTCTGTTTGGTTGTTGTAATCAACAAACTGATCTCTGGGGTCTCGCACCACCACAAACACTTTAGCCCCTGGGATTGAATGTGCAAGCGCTGCGTTTTGACCATGCAGCCAGTTGTTCAATAAACAATAACGGTAACCGCCGGGGGCAGCCAGGGCGATAACTTCTCTCAGCCAGCACGCCAAGTTGTCTTCCAATGAGTTACCGTTGTCATGCATAACCCTGGTAACAAGCCTCTCGGTTGCTTTTGCCAGAGCCAACAGCTTGCGTTTCTGTACATGTTTAACCAAAGATTGGTTGTATGCCTTGGCAGGGGAAATACCGGAATCGGCCACAAACCCCCACACCCTGCGCAACACAAACTCTTTTAAAACAGGGCGCCAATCGGTTGCGGCCAACAAATCCTTGACCCCACCCTTTCCTTCAAAAATTTTCACCTCAGAGCCGCCAAAAGTAGTGGCAACTTCAGGGAATTGCCGCAGATAATCATGCAACGCGCCCGAGCCGGACCAGCCCAAGCCACAAAGAAAAACCGGCACCGGACTGAGCGTCGATGCCTTGGCCAGGCGAGCTGATAAATCAACCTGGCGCCTAAAAAAAGGCCTCAACCATGCTTTCAACGACGCCTTAAAACCAGGCTTAGCTTCCATAGCCACATCCCGGCCATCAATTCGCGCCAGGGTGCGAAGAATGGAGCAAGTAATATTTTCCGCATACTTAGTCCCCACCCCCCGCAACAGCAGGGTGGCATGCATCAAACTCCTGGCTGTTGCCTCATTTTTAAACCCGTAATCGTCAAGAAGCAATTCCGTAAGAACTTTGGCCGCAAACATCCGCTCACGCCGTTGGATCATTTGCAGACATTTTCTGGCTTCGCGCTTTTTCATGAACGCTTTGCTCAAGCGGCTAAAATTCTGCCTGGCTTGCTGGTGGTTGCCCAGCCAGGAATAAGATCTGGCCAACTCAAGAGAAGCAACATCCTGATAATCGGGATGCTTCGCACGAACCTTAGACCACCGGGCAACAGCAGTTTCCCACAGCTGCGACAACGATGCGCACCGTGCATATGCCACCAGCACCCGAGGATCATCACCCTCTTTCAGCATGCCCTTGAGCCGGCGGTCCAATTGCTGCAGTTTTTGGCGAACGGTAAACCTCCGCCCCTCATCAGCTAAACTCAGTTCGGCCAACCCGGCTTCTATTTCGTCAAGATTCATTATGGTTCCGTTTAACGGTTTTTTCCCAGGGAGAGGGCCAGGGATATAAAGAGTTCAAGAAATACCGCACCAGTCCATCTTTCTCCTCCCAGGACATCCCCCCCTCATACTCTTCCGTATCATTCAAACAAAAAACTTTTCTGCCCCGGCTTCGCAAGAATGATTGTATACGCCTTTTAGCCAGGGGATCGCCAATATCCAAATAGGCGTAGGTGATGTTGACATTCACGGCTGCCCCAGTGGCAATGGCATAGTTTACGTAGAAGGAAGTGAGTGGCGCAATATCCTGGCTGCTGCGAAACTGTGCCTGCCTGACCCGGGCAAAAGCCTCGGGAAATCTATCTTCAATTTCCCGCATTACCGAACGGCGAATCGGCAGTGGTGTATGTTTAATCTTCCTTCGCACCACTCGTCCCAACGCCTCTTCAAGCAGGGCGGAGACATTCATCGCCCCCCACTCTGAAGCCTTTTCCCGGCTTTCCGGGCTGCCGACCGGCAACAAGCTGGTACTGAAAAAAACCTTACTCAACCCGGTAACGGTAAAGAAATCTTCCGGCCTGGTCGGTGCACCGAAAAAGAAATCATCATTCATATAAATAAAATTTTCGGACAGATCGGGAATATGGTGCAACACCGATTCGATGGCATGGCTGTTAAAGGTAGGCAACTTGGCCCCTGCCGGAAACAATTCACGATGATCGACGATGCGGATTTTTTCAGACGCTTCCTCATGCAGCCAAGGCGGTACCTGCCGGTCTGTAACAATGTAAATATGCCTTATCCAGGGAGCAAACAAGGCCACCGAACGCAAAGAATAAAGCAGTTCGTTTCTGTTCTCCCAGCGGGAACGATTGGCAGAGCGGCGCGGCACATCGCACCCTAGCCCCTGCAGTGCGGCATCCTTGCGCTCCGCCCAGGCCGGATCATCGCCATCGACCCAAGTATAAACAAGATCTATAGGGTAGTTAATATCGGTTACGGTGGGCAGTTCCAGGTTTTTTTCGCAATCGATTTGAACCGGAGCGCTATCCCGATCGGACCAGGGGTTCACCCACCAGCCGTTCTCCTCAATCACAAAACGTACGGAGGCAGCATATTGCATACCGTATGGGCGGCTTTTGCCCGCAGCAATGAACTGCTTGCAAAAATTTATTTCCTCAACCCATGGGGCCGGGGTAAACAGGCGTAGCAACCAGGCAGTAACACCCGACTTTACCGTTACAGAGCGCTGCCCGCCCCGCACAAACAGCTTAACCCTAACAGCAAGGTGGTCGCCCCTCACCACATTAGGCAAGTCATTCAACAAACTACGGGCAGCAACCTGCTCAACAAAGTCTGTTCGCTTAAAATCGTCCTCCAAGCAATACAAAGAACTCACCGCGTTCCGGCGTAAAACTGTCGACAGCGCTTTTACATTTTCCTCTTTCAGGCGACTGGCGGTAACCACGTTCGACACCGGTATTGCCGTGGGAGGCACCGGGAGAATTCGATTAAGGAACTGCAGCACCTTTTGAATAAAAAAATAGACCAAACGAAGGAGCATGATCGCGCTTCCATTAGAATTTATCTCTTGCTCTTAACACGGCACATGAAGCGCGAATTCACGACACTTGTGTGCAACATATTAAGCTGCCTGTCGGGGTTCGTTTCATCTTTCACCCCGGTTCCCGCCCTATTAAGGAAAGTGGCGGCCTCACTCCATACTCCATCGGAACGAAGTACAAACTTGTCACCTTTAGCTTTAGACGCGACAACCAGTTCGAACAAATATTCATCCCGCATGCAGTCCTGCCAATCCATCCCCCGCCCTGGAGCGGTTATCAAGCGAGACGAGATCACATAAGCCGACAAAACATGACGGGCGGTATAGCCTGCCAAAGCTTCGACAAAACCCTCACCATCAACGGTTTCCTGCGCATTGGCACTTTTAAAGGACCAGCAATTGCCACTCGATTGAGCAAGCACGATAAACCCTGCCTGCAAAAAGTCATTTTCTTTTTCCAGGTCGTCACCATCCAGTAGCACAATGACTGAATCCGGCCGCTTATATCCTTCCATCAGGAAATCGTCACCGAGTTGTGCATACTCTTCCTGCATGGTTGAGAGTGGGAAATCGAAACTGCGTGGCAACCCCTCTAAGCTCAAGCTTTCATAATGCCGATTTGCTATTTCAATATGCTGCCTACGCAAGCCAAGATTAGCCGCTATCCCGCTTCCACCACGAACAATTTTGTAAATATCGGCCGTCAGATTTACTCCGTCAAAAGTCTGAAACAGTGCCAGCATTTTAATCCAGGTTGGGGACGGCGGGCCAATGAAGCGCCTGACACGCCGGATAAACTCCCAATCTGCATTCTTTTGAATATTCTGAAAGTAGCCGACCTTGCTAATCAGGCTTGCTTTGAAGCAGAGCGAGGCCGTGCCGTACCGTTCCACTTCGTTGTTAAGCGGGAGAAGTGAATAATTTTCGTCCACTCGCACGATATTGAACAGACAGACTTCCATCTTTTCGTCCGTTGCGAGTGTTCCCATTTGCAGCGTGGCACGCATGGTGCTGCTAACATCATCAGAATCGTTTACAAAAAAAACCACACCTTCTCGCAGGTGGCGAGAAATAACCAGATTTCTGATCCAGTAAGTTCCCCGCTTGCATTCATTGACACTAACGCTCAGTAAAGTGTCATCCAATCCCGTCAAGCGCTTAAATTCGGTTATCTTTGCTAACGATGCGTCATTGCTTACATCATCGACGATATCCAACCTGATGTTTGGATATGTTTGCATCACCCAACCGTACAAGGCGGCAGGCAGATAAGCCGCCTTGTTGAAGTTGGACATGATGAATACGGCTTCCTGCGCCCCAACACAACACTTTTCGGTATCTATCGACACCGGGCAACGACGCCCGACTAGAACCTGCCTGGGAACATCCAGCCAGGCGCCATCGCTTTGCCCATTTTCTACCGCCAGCACATAAGGTGCCGGCCAGATATCGAACACAACCTTTTCAGTGCTTACAGGGGCAGTATGAGCTACAGCAGAAACCTTTCGCCAAACTGTGCGCTGGCTGCCATCGGCCTTTGCATCTTCTAGTGCAAGTAACGAAATTTGGTCAAAATCGTTAACGGCCAAACCGCCCACCCGCAGGGAAAGCTTTTGGAAGCGATCGCGCCCCCCCAAGCGTTGCACCCCGGCCTCGGTAACAAAAAGGTGATACGGGCCGCCCCTTTGGTCATCAAGGTCGGCTATATCTTGTTTTTCAATGATCCCTTTTGTCTCCTGGCGGCAGGCGGCATCTATAAATCGTAACCCCTCCGGCCATGCGGCAGGAAAGCGCCGCCGCGGAAGATCAAGCAATTGCGGTCGCCCAACTTGCAGGAAGCAGGAATCGGCACTCAAGATTGAAACGGCCTGCTTTCCCAGGTTTTCAACCATAAATTGAAGTGCCCGGGCCGGTGAAAGCAGCAGTTGGTCGACATCCATAAACACCGTTGAAACCGCATTGCTGCGGATAGCGGCATCTACCAAGTCATTCAAGACCAGACTACGGTGCCCTGAACAGATGCTCTGAATAATTAAGCCATCTGCCAACCAATTTGCCGGCACTTGCGCATCCAGATGCTCCAACCCCTCCATACCTACAACGACGGAAGCATCGAATCGTTTACAAAAGATCCCGCAAACCTTCGCCAGCCGATTAACAGCCTCAGGACCCATTGGCCCGCCGACACGTAAACAAACCAGCAGGCCAAGATCCCCCTTGCGGGGTGGCGCCAGCCTGCGCCAGCTCATGCAGCCGCCTTTAGCTCAGCACGAATCAACCAAGCCAGGTTGTAGTTACAAGTCTGCTCATAATGCGCCTCCAATCGTGCGATCAGTGAGTTATTCCCTTCGAAAGTCGGGCAATCTCCCGGTTCAAGCACCACTGTCGGCACCCCATTCAACGCGCAATGCCACTTAACCCATAACTCATCGGACATTGGGGCCAACAGTTGTGCTTGGGAAAAATTTAAAAAGTCTTTAACGAAAAACTTCGTGCTGTAAAAAACGCCGTTTTGACCACACGGCAGATTGCCCAACGAAGGCACGTTTTTTCCCATGGTCCAACGATCATCCAGCGACAGTCGGCCATCCTGATCCAACTCCATATGCCAACCCCGAAAGGAGATCACGCAATTATACCGTAAATAATTTTCATAAAGGAGTTGCAAAAAGTCAGCCGGATACGGGGTATTGTCGTCAACCGTTACAAAAAGTCTGTCCCCGGCAACCACTTGCGAAAAATGTCCTTCCAAGAGCGGCCAAATCTTTCGATAAGAGCCTATATTGGGCACCCAGCTAATATTAAGCCCAGGGATACGCGTTAACTCAACTAGAACTGGATCGTCTGGGGCGATTCCCTCATCAGACATATCACTTTGGCGTGAAATATTGAGGTCGATGCGGAAAGGTTTCAAAGTCTGCTCCAGCAGACTGTCGACAACTTTCGGCACACCCTGCAGGCGGGAACGGGTAGTCGTTAAAGCGACAATTATCTCTGGTGGTTCAACTTCTTTCTTTGCTGGATTTTCCTGTAGGCGTTGACGGCAAAGAACCATATTGGCGTGAACAAGAGAGTCCCAGCCCGGTCTTTGCGCAACTCGTTCGTAAAGTGCCAGTGCAGCACTATACGCGCCGGCCTGATACAAGGCATTGGCCTGTGCCGTTTCCCCCTTTCCCATCACCAACTTACCCGCCCTGTTCCCCAGGCATTTTTTCTTTGCTGGCGCTGTCAGCCACGCCCCCGGGCCATTGCAAGCTGCATATCTCTTCCATTATAGCCAGGGCGGCCTTGTAACGGCCTTGGCTAATCTTTGCTTCCAGGCCGGCGCAAAGGGCTGCCAGGCGAATATCGGCCTCCGCCAAAGGCTTTTTAATATCGGCCCGGCGCTTGACAAGTTCCGGGAGCAGCTCAAGCAAATGCTTTTCATGGGCCAGGTCATTCAAGCCGCCGCCAAGTGGCTCCAGCGACCATTGCCCCCAGCGCACCACGAAAACACCACCATTGGCGGTGGCCACGGCAAAGTCGAGCTTTAACCATGGATTGTAGACGTACAGCGGCACTTTTTTTAAGCGTTTGGTCACACTAGGCAGAAACGCCAGAAACTTCTCCAGGTTTTCACCTTCCTCTTTAGTGTCCACCGCCACCCACAACCGCTCGAACAACTCCCGGTTAAGGCGCTCATGTAACAGGCGCTTGGAGGTACGGTAGGCATCAAGCAGTTCCCGGGGGGGGGCAAAGCCCCACAGGCGTTCCCGAAGTTCCAGGCGGTAGCGAAACCATTCTTGTTTACCTACCGGCTGGCCGGTGCCATATTCACAGATTCGGCAGTCAAAAGGGCCTTCCTTGAAACGGGCTACAATTTCCGGCGCCCAACAATACGCCCTGGGAACATGACGGAACAAAAATTCCTCATTATCGAAAACATGGGCAAAACGTTCGGGAACAACCTGTTGCTGGTAGTGCTGGTTTTCAGTAGTTCCAACTTTATTGGCGGTGATCAGAAAAGTATAGGTGTTCGGTGTTACCGGGTCGGCCCAACATACCTCTACCCCTTGCTCCTCGTCCAATTTTTCCACTAATTCAGCTTCCACCCTCGCCTGGCGGCGCTCCTTGGCAAACAGATCGCGCAGTTCCCGGCGAGCCTTGCGCTCCAAGGGTTGAAATTTAACCTTGGGAAAAACCAGGGTATCAATGGTAGGCCGGTCTGCCGCCAGGTCTACCCATGTCTTAATCCCCCCCTGAATGGAGCCAAGTGTTTGACGCAGCAGAATAATAGAGAGGATCGCGATCAGCAGGTTGCCGCCAATACCGAGCACAAAAGGGGCCAACAACACCAAAAAACCAGCCAGAAAGTTGATCGACGCAAGAACTTCAAGATAATTTTTCAGCTTGGTTTTAATATAAGCCTTGGTCCTGCTGGGAACAACGTCTTCTGAACCGGCCATAACAACAACCGTAAACAGGTACTGGCCGACAAGCAAAACAAAAAGCAACAAAGCCAATTCAGGATTAAGCCAGGCCAGAACCAGCATACCGATGGCCACAAACAACCCATCTGCCGCCACCTGTACAAAATCGCCGTAATAAGCACGAGCCCGTACGCCCTGTTGCGACACCACAGCCAACTCCGTGGCTCGTTCAACAACAGCGGCACTGCCGCTCATACACAGGCGGTCGGCAACCCGGTCGAATACCAGGCTTAAAATATAGGCAACAAAAGCGCCAATGGTCAGGCCAATTATCCAGCCGGTTTTGTCGGAAGGGTCAATAAAAGGAAAATAACGGGGAACACCGGTGGAGCCGGCCAACAGAATAACTTTCAAAGGAAGGAAAAAGGCCAGCAGCTTTGCAATACGCCCCAACACCGTGACGCCCACAGCCATCGTGGTAGTACCGGAGCAAACGCGCAGAAAGACCAGCAAAACCCGCAGCAGCCAAACAAAATATATTTTAGTTTCATGCAGCAAATGCATATTTTTGACCCCACACCCTCCCGGCACTCCAAACCGGCGTTATCGACCCGGCCATGTTGTCTGGCTCGGCAATTCTTATTTTTTCTGCCTTAATCAACTACAGGGTCAGATTAACTCTTCCAGCATCAGATCCCAGATGGTCATGAAACGAACCTCGGTGTCACGCAGCGTGGCGGTGGCCCGGAGGCTTTTGTTGATCACCAGACAACGTACAGGGGCATACTTGGCCACGAAGCCGTCCAAGGGCCGGGGCGGTGCGGGCCGGGTCAGGTCCTGAAATTTGACCTCGATGGCAATAAGGTTTCTGCCGGCCTGAACGACAAAATCCACTTCGGTTTTGGCGGTGGTTCGCCAGAAGTGAATTTGTGCACCGCTTAAGCGCAGTTTTTCCCGCAATACCAAATAAACCAGATTCTGGAAGGAAAAGCCCAAATCGTCCAGGCGTTGCTGGTGGCCGAAAATACCAAGGACGAAATTCCGGAAACCGAGATCGGAGAAATAAACGTAAGGCGCCTTGCTGATCTCGCTGCGAACATTGCGAAAAAAAGGGGAGACACGCCGCAGGATGTAAGTTTCCTCAGCGTACCAGCAATAATTCTTAACCGTCGGTAGCGAGATCCCAAGCGTGGAGGCCAACTCCGAATAATTAACGATCTGCCCCGCCTGGCCGGCCAGGGTCCGGATCAGTTGACCATAGGCCTCGACCTTTTCGATTTTAAGCAGATAAGCGATGTCCCTGGTGATGTAACCTTGGTAGATTTCATCCATCACCCGCAGTTTCTCACGCGCCTCAACTTCCAGCACCACCCGGGGATAGCCGCCGTAACTCAGGTACTCCAATAGCAGTTCCGCCGCCCGAGCCTGTTCAAAGGACAGGAAGTCCGCCAGGCGATCCGAATAGCGATAACCGGTTTTGAAATCGACAAACTCCCGCAGGGATAAGGGGTAAACCTCGTAGAGCCGCTTGCGGCCCAGCATCGACTCCTTGACCTTGGCCTTCAGGTCAACGCTGCCGGAGCCGGAGACGATGAACTTGTAGGGAAGCCGCATATCCTGCAGCCCCTTAAGAAAAATGTCCGCATCCTCGCGGCGCTGGATTTCGTCGATAAAGACAAAACCCGGGCCTGCCCCAAGCTCCAGCTCGACCTTTCTCAGCAGGCTTTGCTGGGATTCGAAATAAACCCGGTCATAATCATAGTCAAGGCTTAAAAAGAGGGTTTTTTCACCCGCGGCGGCCAACTCTTCCTGGATGATCCGCATGATCGTGGTCTTGCCGGCCTGGCGCGGGCCGATGAGAAAGGCAACCTCTTCACGGCGAAGTTCACGGAGAAGTTCCTCGAGAATATATCGACGAATGGCAACTGAAGGCATGCTTTAAAAATAACATAGTTTTTTGCAAAGTCTATTTTAAAATTACCCCCATCTTGTTTCGGCCGCTGCGGTTTTTCTTCCAGCGACAGCACCTTGCCGTCGGCGTCGAATTCGGCCACCCCGTACCGTTGGGGATCGTTAAGGTTTCTCGATTTTGCAATTGACTATTGTCTTACAAGAAAATACAATGTATGCAAATTAGTTACGGAGGTTCAAATGCAGAAAGCCGCCAGCGTGTCAGTTCGTGTCAAGGCAGCAACCAAAACCCGTCTCGAGGCATTAGCCACCGCTACCAGACGGTCAAAATCCTACGTCATCGAGGAGGCACTTGAACAATACCTCGATGTGAATGAGTGGCAGATAGAGGGTATTCTAAAAGCCATAGCCGAGGCAGATACAGCCGGAGCAGTGTTTATCGACCACGACGAAGTCCTTGCCCGGTGGGAGGCAAAGGTTGCGCGTTAAATGGCTCCAACAAGCACTCCTGGATTTAAGGGAAGTTGAGGCCTATATATACCAGGATAACCCCACCGCAGCCGCAGAGGTTGCACTAAAGATCATTGAAGCGGTTTCCCTGCTGAGGGAGCAACAGGGAATCGGCCGTACCGGTCGCGTTCCCGGCACCAGAGAGCTTGTGGTTTCCGGATTGCCATACATTGTCCCATATCGCGTCATCGGCGAAACAGTTCAAATATTACGGGTCTATCACACATCGCGAAAATGGCCGAGTCGCTTATGATAGTCGACCACGACAGCACTTACGGGAAAAATTAAGGCAGAAATTATTGATCCGCTCAAGCCGTAAGCTTCCCCTAATCCACGGTTACGCTTTTGGCCAGGTTGCGGGGCGTGCCTGCCTTGCTCCCTGCGTTCTCAAAACACCTGGGCGTTGCGCAACGGTACGCACTCCCGGTCTTTTGCGGAAAGCAGGGGCGCATCTTCATAGCCCCAGTCTATGCCGATATCCGGGTCATTCCAGGCTATGCAGCGTTCGTGTTCGGGGGCGTAAAAATCGGTGGTTTTGTAGAGGAACTCGGCGGTTGGCGTAAGGGTGAGGACGCCGTGGGCGAAACCTTCGGGTATCCATAACTGTCGCTTGTTGTCCGCCGAAAGCCGTTGGCCCACCCAGCGGCCGAAGGTGGGGGAGTTGTGGCGGATGTCCACCGCCACATCAAACACCTCGCCCTGCACCACCCGCACCAGCTTGCCCTGGGCCTTCGGCGGCAACTGATAGTGAAGGCCGCGCAACACGCCCTTTTGTGATTTCGAGTGGTTATCCTGCACAAAATTCGGCCGCAGGCCGGTGGCCGCCTGGAAAATCTTTTCGTTCTTCAGCCCCTGCCGCCTTTCAAGGGTGGCAATGTAATGCCCCGCTTCCAGCAATGATTCATGGGTGCCGGTATCCAGCCAGGCATAACCCCGGCCCATGATCTCCACGGCCAGACTGCCCTGTTCCAGGTAGAGCCGGTTAAGATCGGTAATCTCCAACTCGCCCCGGGGCGAAGGTTTATTCTGCCTGGCCAACTCCACCACCTGGTGGTCGTAAAAATAGAGCCCGGTCACGGCATACCTGGATTTCGGCCGCTGCGGCTTCTCTTCCAGCGACAGCACCTTGCCGTCGGCGTCGAACTCGGCCACCCCGTATCGTTGGGGGTCGTTAACGTGGTAGGCAAAAATGGTGGCCCCGTGCTCCCGCCGCATGGCATTGGCAAGCAGCACGTGCAGATCATGACCATAGAAGATGTTGTCCCCCAGCACCAGGGCCGCAGGCTCACCGGCAAGAAACTGCTCGCCGATGATAAAAGCCTGGGCCAACCCGTCCGGGCTGGGTTGCACCGCGTATTGTAAATTGACCCCCCAGGCGCTGCCATCGCCGAGCAGTTTCTGACCCCATTTCTCCCTGCAGTCACCCATGACCGGCACCGGGTGTCGCGCCAATCCTTAAAATATCGTTTGCGGGAGAGTGTCTTTTGTTACTCGACCACCTCGTTGATCACCAATGGTCGCGGCACAATACAGTGGGAGGAATTGGAGTTTCTGGTCGGATAGTTCGTTGCTCGTTCCGCCATAAAGGACCAATCCTTGCGGACAATTATGATATTTTTCAAGCATAAGGTGCATGCTTCGCAGGCTCCCGCCGGCTCCGGATTTAACCTCTACCGGGTAAATATTTCCTTGCCGCACAACGAGAAAATCCACCTCGGCACTACTGCCACGGGCCTCCCGAGCCCAATAAAACAACTCTGATCCATGCCAGGCCAGCAGTTCCTGGGCAACAAATTGTTCCGCTAGTTTTCCACGGTACATGGCCAGAAGATTTTCCTGCTGTAATTCCAGTTCAACCGGCACCTGACAGAGTCTCTGCATAAGCCCTATGTCGAGCATGGATGCCTTGAATTTTTTTGGATTGGCAGTTGCGCCTAATGGCAATCCGCTTGGGTCACAGGCCGGAATTTTATGAATGACCTTCGCCTTGGCCAGCAGATCAAACGCTTTGTGATTCATCTGGCTTGAATGCCCATCATTGAGACGGGAATATTTTAATTGCTCTCCAATATGCTTTGCCACGCCCAAAAAAACCGCATCCAGGCAGCTTGTGTTGATATGGGGGGTGTATTTGGAAAAGTCATCGCGATACGAGTCCAGAATCTCTGATTGAACTTGAAAGGTTTCAACCATGGAACCGGTGTCACGATAGGTCTTGACACATTCAGGCATGCCGCCAACAAAGAAATAGCCCCGCAATTCCCCGAGAATGATTTCCTGGATAGACCGTGCAACATCATCCTGCTGACTCAGGGTGTATTCCGCCATCCGCTCTTTGCCCATTGCCAGCAGATATTCGTAAAATGTCATCGGATGCATGTGCAGATACTGAACGCGACCGACCGGCACGGATATCTCGCCAAAGGCAAACTCCAGCAATGAACCGGCAGCAACAACATGGAGATCGGGCATCTCTTCATGAAAATAACGTAATGCCATCAGTGCTCGCGGGCAGGCCTGAATCTCATCAAGGAAAACAAGCGTCTGACCGGGAATGATTCGACCGGCGGTCAATTCAAGATGGTTCAGTAACGACCGAGGCTCAAGATTTTCAGAGAAATGCGGGTGCAGGTCGCGGCGTTTTTCCAGATCTATTTTGACAAAGCTCTTAAATTGTTTCGCGAGAACATTCTCGACAAGCCATGTTTTACCAACCTGGCGCGCTCCACGAATTATCAGCGGCTTACGACGCGGCGAATCTTTCCAGCCTGCAATCTGTTTTTCCGCCAATCGTTTCATGCAAGATTCTCCTTTACGCCGGATGGTGTTGTAACAGAGTTTGAGCCAAATCAAACTGCACAATACGCCAGGTAATATAAAAAATCAAGGCTATTTGGGCTTTTCCAGCGTTAAAAGTCGGGGTTTTAAACAGTGGGGAACAGTGGGGGGATGGACTGAAAGCGCCGGTCAAAGCCGGTAAAACCCTACTCCACGGTTACGCTTTTGGCCAGGTTGCGGGGCATGTCCACGTCGTTGCCCAGGCGGGTGGCTACTTCCAGGGCCAGGAGTTGGACCGCCGTCAGCATGGTGAAGAATTCCAGCATGGGGTGGTCGTGGGCGGGGATGCGGATCAGGTCGAAAGAGCTGTTCAGCTACCCGGAGTTTGTCCGGCAGCTTATCGAAGGCTTTACCTCGCCGGAGATTGCCCGGATCATGGATTTTTCCACCCTCAAACTGCATAGCGGTCATTACATAACGCCTTTTACCAGCACCTGCTGAAAACCGGGCAGGCCATCGAGCGGATTGTAGCCATTATCCAGGCGGACCCCAATCGTAAACGCATCGACAAACTGGTCACCCGCTGGCTCAAGCGGCACCTGCACCACTTGGGGGTGGATATCAACCTGGACAAGGTTAACAGCTTATTGGAGGACAAAGATATGCTGGCAGAAAACCTGGAAAACATGGTTAAAAGGGAACGGTCGAAAGGCCACCGGAAAGGTATCAAGGAAGGCATGGCCCAAGGCGTTGCCCAAGGTACCAAGCAGACCCTGCGCAAGCTAATCCAGCTCAAATTCGGCTCCCTGCCTGGCTGGGCCGAAAAACGGATTGAGAAGGCCGGTGCGCAAAAACTGGAAGCCTGGACCGGAAACATTCTGCAAGCCAACAGCCTGGAAGAACTACTGGGTGAGCAATAACCGGTTAATTCCCCGCTCCAGCAAACTCAGCCCTCGCCGCCAGGCCCGCCAAGCTCCGGCCACCGCTGTTTTCCTGCACCCACTGGGCGATGGGCTTTACCCGGTTGGGCCAGCTCAGGGTTTGCAGCAGTTCGGGGGTGGGCGGGGCGATGGGGGTGGGGTTTTGCAGCAGGCGGGCAACTTGGTTGGCCAGGTCGGCTTCGTCGCCTTTGCGGAAGTAGTGGAACTGGGGGCTGATCTCGGCCAGGTCGGCCAATGGGGCTACGTCGGAAAGCAATACTGGTTTGCCGTGGGCCAGGGCTTCCAGGGGTTTCATGGGGGTCACCAGCTCGCAGACCGCCAGCGGGCGGCGGGGAAGCACCACCAGGTCCAACAGATTGTAACAAGCCGTGGCGGCTTCCGGGGCCAGCCGGCCGGGCATTTGCAAATGCTCATCGGCCAGGCCATGGGAACGGGCCAACTCCCGGTAGGCGGTTTCAAGGGGCGCCTTGGCATCCGGCGCCGATAAACCGGTTTTGTGGGAGGCCCCCACCAGCAACAGGGAAAGATCAACTCCCCGCCGACGCAGCGCCGCCACGGCCCGAATCAGCGCCTCCAGACCCTCGTATTCGTTGAAGGAGCCGACATAGCCAACCACATAACGACTGGTCAGCCCCAGGTCGGCACGGGTGGGAACACCCACGCGGGGAGCCGGGCCAACCTCAATGGCAGCGGCGTCGATACCGTTGGGCACCAGGGCTACCCGAGCTTCCTTCACTCCGCGCCGTAACAACTCCTGGCGCATTAAACGATTCAGGGTGAAAACCCGGTCCGCCCCCCGAGCCACCGCCGTTTCATGGGCCACCACCGCCTCAAACTCCGGCCCCGCACCCCACTCCGGCTCCCGCGAGGCCCGGCTGATCTCCCAGAAGCCGCGCACCTCATAAGCAAAGGGCAACCCCAACTCACGGGCGGCAATCCCGGCCGGCAAGGCGTTCTGCCAGTTGGATGCGGCCAGCACCACGGCGGGCTTGAACACCCGCAATACCGTTTTCAAGGCCTCGGCGGCGGCGGCCAGCCGGACCGCCAGGCTGCCGCCGCTTTGTAAGCGCTCAGCAAACCCCAATCATTTGGCAACTACCAGGCTACGGTCAATATACTGGGGCAGCAGGGCTTTGATTTGCTCCCTGGTGCCGGCCGTCGGCAGCCGTTCAAACAAGGTGCGCAGGTACCAATAGGGCTCCAGGCCGTTGGCTTTGGCCGTTTCGATAATACTGTAGATTGCGGCACTGGCCCTGGCGCCTTGGGGCGTGCCGGAGAAGAGCCAGTTCTTCCGGCCCACGACGAAGGGCCGGATGGCGTTTTCTGCCAAGTTGTTGTCCAGTCGCAGGAGTCCATGTTCAACGTAACGTTGCAATCTTTTCCATTGGCCCAAGGTATAGGCCATAGCCTTGCCCAGCAGGCTTTTGGGTGGTACTTCCCGCTGCCGGGCCAACAGCCACTGCCGGAAGTCGGCCAGCAGGGGCACCGCCTGCGCTTGCCGCTGCTGTTGGATTGCCTCTTGATCAAGCCCGGCCTCCCGCATGGCCGCCTCGATTTTGTACAATTTGCCGATCCATTCCAGGGCCTCGCCGGCAATGCCGTCCCGCTTGGTTTTGCCGGCGGCCTTGAGGACGTCATTGAACTTGCGCCGGGCATGAGCCCAGCAATCGGCATGGATCACCCCCGGCTGATGGTCGAGGAAGTCATAGCCGATGTAGCCGTCGGTCTGGACGCAGCCCCGGTAGCCCCGGAGAAAAACGGCGGCCGGATCGCCACTCCGGGTGGGCTGATACTGGAACACCAGGACCGGACGTTCGGGTGCACCGCCGCGAAAGACCCACATGTAGGACTTGGCTTTGGCGGCCCGGCCGATTTCGGCCAGCACCTGGAGGGTGGTCTCGTCAACATTGACCACCGGTCCGGAACGAATCTCTTCCTGCATCAATTCCAACAGCGGTTCGCGCCGTTCGGCCACCTTCATCGCCCAGCCGCACATGACGCCCCGGCCGATCTCCACCCCCAGCCGGGCGAACTGCCCTTCCTGGCGATAGAAAGGCAGGGCATCGGCGAATTTGGCGGTCAATACGTGGGCCAGCAGGCCGGGACTGGCGATACTTTTAGCAATCATCTGCTCCGGGGCCGGGGCGATGACCACAGTCGGCCCTTCATCTGCAACCCCTTCGCATTGCCGGCAGGCGTACTTGGGGCGGAGCGGGAGTCGAAGTCATGCCGACAATGTAACCCATCTCCCTGAAACGTCAAGTAAATACTCTCCTGAAACGCTAAAAAATCCGGCTGTATTCCAGCTTTTTATGCGGCAGCTCAGTCGCCGGCCGATCCCTGAACTTGCGCCGCCACCAACCAAAGGCATGCCGGCTCAGACCGTACTCCCGGCAATACGCCGTCTGGGTCAGGCCGCTCCGCTCCCAAGCCGCCACATGGGCGGCCCAGAAACGCCGCTTGCTGCCCCTGCCGTTCTTGTCCATGATCACCTCCTCGGGTAAAGTGCCGCCGAGAATATCCCGGCCGCCAACCAGGGGTGATATTGCCATGGCGGGGGAGGCAAAAAAAGAAGGGGTTCATTGAGCGCTTACGAAGAAAATAAGGCAGGATGAAGAGAGGTAATTTTTAGATAGGATTAAAGAAGATGGAGGGACGGCAAAATTGCTACATTTTCAAACGGCCCATTTTAGTGCTCTTTCAGGTTGCCGCTGACAGCGTACCAGATGATCGCTGGCCGCCTTGCTGGCGGCATATGGGCTGTTGGGGGCATACGGGGTGGTTTCAAGTAAAGGGCGGATCGTCCGGGCTCAAGGTGCCATACACCTCGTCGGTGGAGACATGGAGAAAACGGAACTCTTCCCGCTCCACCCCGGCCAGCGTCTGCCAGTGCGCCCGCGCCGCCTCCAGCAACCGCAGGGTGCCCACCACGTTGGTCTGGACGAAGGCCTCCGGCCCGTGAATGGAACGATCCACATGGGATTCCGCCGCAAAATGGATCACCGCCCGGGGGCGATGCTCGGCAAAAAGCCGCTGCAACAGGGCCGCGTCGGTGATATCGCCATGGACAAAATGGTAGGCGGAGGAGCCGGCCAGGGCTTGCAGGTTTTCCGGGTTACCGGCGTAGGTGAGGGCATCCAGGTTGACCACCGGTTCGCCGCCCTGGCCAAGCCATTGCAGAATAAAATTGGCGCCGATGAAACCGGCGCCTCCGGTGATCAACAGCATTTCCCCGCCCCCAATCTGTTAAACCCCGTAATATTCCCGGTACCAGGCGGCAAAACGACCAATGCCCTCTTGCACTGTGGTGCCGGGCTGGTAGCTGAAATCGCGCACCAGGTCGGCGACATCGGCAAAGGTATCCGGCACGTCGCCGGGTTGCAGGGGCAGCATTTCCTTTTGAGCCGTCTTGCCCAGGGCCTTTTCCAGGGTCTCGACATACTCCATCAGCTCCACCTGCCGGTTGTTGCCGATGTTGTACACCCGCCAGGGCGCAGTGCTGCTGCCGGGATCGGGGTTGTCGCCGGACCACTCCGGGTTGGGGGCCGCCGGCTTGTCCAGCACCCGCACCACTCCTTCGATGATGTCGTCGATAAAGGTGAAATCTCGCCGGTGCTTGCCGTAGTTGAAGATTTTGATCGATTCGCCGGCCATGATCGCCCGGGTGAATTTGGCTAAAGCCATGTCCGGACGGTCCCAGGGGCCGTAAACCGTAAAAAAGCGCAGACCTGCGGATTTTCAATGGAATAGCGCACCCCGGCTTGGGCCGCCAGGTTCACCACCCGCCGGGGCTGGTGCACGGCAAAAACCTCTGCCACCGCCGCCTTATCGGCCAGGTCGACACGGCAATGGGTATAGCCGGGATGATCGGCATGGCGTGCCAGCCGAGCCTCCTTGAGCGACGGGTCGTAGTAGTCGTTGTGATTGTCGATTCCCACCACTTGGTCCCCGCGGGCCAGCAACCGCAAAGACAGGGCGGAACCGATGAAGCCGGCGGCGCCGGTGATCAGCACTTTCATTTTATAGCTCCCTGCAACCGTCCAACCCCAATGTAGGTAAACCCCGCCTCCCGCATCATGACCGGCTCGTAAACATTACGCAGGTCGATAAACAGCGGCTGGGCCATCAATGCCCGCAATCGTTGCAGGTCCAAGGCCCGGTACTGGTTCCATTCGGTCATCAGGATCAGGGCGTCGGCGCCGGTGGCGACGGCATAGGGGTCGTCCAGGTAGCGGCATTCCGGCATTATTTTGGCGGCCTCGCCCATCCCCTGGGGGTCGTGTACTTGCAGCGCCGCCCCCTTCTCCGACAGGGCGGGCAGAATGGTTAATGCCGGCGCCTCGCGCAGGTCATCGGTTTCCGGCTTGAAGGTCAGCCCCAGCACGCCGATGGTTTTGCCGGCCTCGCTGCCGCCCAGGGCGTCGCGGATTTTCTTGATCATTCGCCCCTTCTGGGCCGCGTTCACCTCCACCGCCGCCTCTACCATACGGCTGGTGCTGCCATGTTCCTGGGCAATGCGCAGCAGGGCCAGGGTATCTTTGGGAAAACAGGAGCCGCCGTAGCCGGGGCCGGGATGCAGAAACTTGCCGCCGATCCGGCCATCCAGCCCCACCGCCTTGGCCAGGGGCTTAACGTCCGCCCCCACAGCCTCGCAGAGATTGGCCATCTCGTTAATGAAACTGATCTTCATGGCTAAAAAGGCGTTGGCGGCATACTTGATCAACTCGGCGGTTTCCAGGGTGGTTTCGACAATGGGAGTGCCGTTAAGATACAGGGGGTTGTAAATCTCCCGCATCACATCAAATGCCCGCTGACTGCCGCTGCCCACCACCACCCGATCCGGACGCATGAAATCGCTGATTGCCGCCCCTTCCCGCAGAAACTCCGGGTTGGAAACCATATCGAAAACCGCCCGGGGGTTGGCCTTGGCAATCAACCGCTGCACCTGGCGGGCGGTACCGACCGGCACCGTGCTTTTGTCGATGACCACCGTATAGTCCTGAACCAGATTGGCGGCAATTTCCTCCGCCGCCTGATAAACATAGCTTAAATCGGCATAACCGTTACCCCGCCGCACACTGGGGGTACCCACGGCAACAAAGACCGCCCGGGCACCAGCCATGGCTTCGGCCAGGTCGGTGGTGAAGGAAAGCCGACCCTGCTCCACATTCCTGGCCACCAGATCATCCAGACCCGGCTCGTAAATGGGAATCCCGCCCTGGCGCAAAAAGTCGATCCGCTCCGCCAGCTTGTCCATGCAGACTACAAGGTGAATTCGTTTTCGCTTACCAGATAGCTCTCGTCGCCTTTGGTCACCTTGGCCGTTCCGGAAACCACAATCCAGTGTTCGGCCACCATTACCGCCGAAGCGTGCCTTCAAAATTTGAACAGTTCGGTATGTGAATTTATCTTGCTTGGAATCTGCGTGAAACTGGGAGTTTCATTGATCACATCGCCTCCAAGCAGATAGATGCCGGGGAGCCTGGCAAAGAGAAAGATGTTGAAAAAGTCCGATATCTCTTGCAATTCCGGTTGACGGGTTGCGTCAAGGACGATTTCCCCTAGCTTTCTTTCATTAGCCGGAAAAAGTTGGGGTGTTGAGATTTCAACAGCCCATACGTACGACGGCATTACTTTCGCCAGGGCCAGGGGCAGTGCCTGGTCCTCCCTCTCACCTTCCCAGTCGGTTAACGACTGCAGGTGGTCCGTATACTCGGTCACCGATGCGGCTTGGGCGCGAAAGACAATTTGCTGTTTCATCGCCCATTGGATAAGGCGATTAATCCATTTGTTCCCTTTGCTCAGGGTCGAGAGTGCCGAATACAGGATATCCAAGGCGATGGCCTCGGCTTTCACTCCGCTATAGCGGATACCTGGTCGGAACAGCTCCACGACGTAATCCACCTTGTCGTGCTCGATATAGAGCCGGGGAATGCAGAAGTTGGGACCAAAGTTGTCATCATGACCGATGAAGCTGCTGGTCCAACTCTCGCTCGGCACATAGCCAGCGGTCTCCCCGATGCGAAAATAGGAAATCTCGGCATCCGGAACCCAGGTGTCCTTGTTGAAGGTATGGCCGTAAAAGGGAATAATGTGTTTTGCTTCGTATTGCAACTCCTGGCCAGTCAGGCGAAAACCGACCAGAGCGCCGCACCCTGATTCCAGGCCGGCGTAAGCATATTTCTGGTATGGTAGCTCACGGCGGCGATCATTTTGGTCCTGGCTATAATCGATATCGCTGTATTCAATGCCCAATCCAGCCAAGATCGCTCTGATTTGCGGCACACTCAGCCCCTGAGCAGGCTCAAAAGCTGGATTAACTTGTTCGGCCAGTTTATTGATCCGCCGGTAGGAGATGTCTCCTTCAAGCAAACATCTGGATATCAGGCTGCGCAGTGCCACCTGGGCGCACGCCTTGTTCAATCCATTTTGTTGGCAGTAAAGGATGCCGGTAATGATCAGTGACGTGGAACCAACCACCAGACGGTATTGGCCGGCGCGTGGAACACAGTTGTGCTCATGTGCATATTTGACGAATACAGCCTCGAAGACATGCCACTGGGCGATCGACCGAGACGGTACAGAGTCGAACTTGAGAATGGCGTAACCGACCAGATTTTCCTGATTGAGATGAGGGTGTGCTTTGGCCGACAATTCGACATTCCAGAACGAAAGTCGTAGCAGCCCGTCATTGCGATGGTCAGGATACCTGGCCAGAATGTCTTCATTTTCTTCAGTGATGATTCCTGCTACCGGAATAGTTTCAACAATAAGCGTCTGGCAGGAAAATGAGCGGGCCAAGGAAAAAAGGCGCCGGATGCTGTTGGTTTCGCCAAAACGTTTTTCGACGAAATCGAAGGACGAGAAAGGCGACTCCAACTGAAAATATTCCAGGTCGCTACTTGATACGCAGCGGTGGTCATCCAGCAACGTCATCAGCCGAAAGTCAACTCGCTCTCGGCCGCTTTGCGGTGGGCCTCATCAATCTTGTTGAGAAAATCCCGCACCTCCTTAGTATAACGCATCTTGACCTTCACGGTTTCCTGCGTTGTACCGAATTGAGAGGCGATTTCTTTTGCAAGATCAGCGTTTCCGAACGTGCCTTGCGTTTTCATTACGGGTTCCTCCTGAGTTGTGTAACGCCATCATTCTGTGTCAAAACACTATCCGAACCCGGCAACGATTGCAATGACAAAGCGTTGCTGGGCTAGCTTGAAAAACAGGAAAATTGTTCCTCCCGCAACGCTACTCCACGGTTACGCTTTTGGCCAGGTTGCGGGGCGTGCCTGGCCTGCTCCCTGCGTTCTCAAAAAACCTCGGCGTTGCAAAGCGGTACGCACTCCCGGTCTTTTGTGGAAAGCAGGGGGGGATCTTCATAGCCCCAGTCTATGCCTATATCCGGGTCGTTCCAGGCTATGCAGCGTTCGTGTTCGGGGGCGTAAAAGTCGGTGGTTTTGTAGAGGAACTCGGCGGTTGGCGTAAGGGTGAGGACGCCGTGGGCGAAACCTTCGGGTATCCATAACTGTCGCTTGTTGTCCGCCGAAAGCCGTTGGCCCACCCAGCGGCCGAAGGTGGGGGAGTTGTGGCGGATGTCCACCGCCACATCGAACACCTCGCCCTGCACCACCCGCACCAGCTTGCCCTGGGCCTTCGGCGGCAACTGATAGTGAAGGCCGCGCAACACGCCCTTTTGTGATTTCGAGTGGTTATCCTGCACAAAATTCGGCCGCAGGCCGGTGGCCGCCTGGAAAATCTTTTCGTTCTTCAGCCCCTGCCGCCTTTCAAGGGTGGCAATGTAATGCCCCGCTTCCAGCAATGATTCATGGGTGCCGGTATCCAGCCAGGCATAACCCCGGCCCATGATCTCCACGGCCAGACTGCCCTGTTCCAGGTAGAGCCGGTTAAGATCGGTAATCTCCAACTCGCCCCGGGGCGAAGGTTTATTCTGCCTGGCCAACTCCACCACCTGGTGGTCGTAAAAATAGAGCCCGGTCACGGCATACCTGGATTTCGGCCGCTGCGGCTTCTCTTCCAGCGACAGCACCTTGCCGTCGGCGTCGAACTCGGCCACCCCGTATCGTTGGGGGTCGTTAACGTGGTAGGCAAAAATGGTGGCCCCGTGCTCCCGCCGCATGGCATTGGCAAGCAGCACGTGCAGATCATGACCATAGAAGATGTTGTCCCCCAGCACCAAAGCCGCAGGCTCACCGGCAAGAAACTGCTCGCCGATAATAAATGCCTGGGCCAACCCCTCCGGGCTGGGTTGCACCGCGTATTGCAAATTGATCCCCCAGGCGCTGCCATCGCCGAGCAGTTGCTGAAAACGGGGCGTATCCTGGGGGGTGGAGATAATCAGAATATCGCGGATACCGGCGAACATCAGGGTCGATAGCGGGTAATAGATCATCGGCTTATCGAACACCGGCAGCAATTGTTTGGAAACAGACAGGGTCGCGGGGTGCAGCCGGGTGCCGGCCCCGCCGGCTAGAACAATACCTTTGCGGGTAATCATGATTCGATCAACTCCTTCAGGGTGCGTTGCACATGAAACTGCCAAGGTGGCATCACCAGGCCGAAGGCCGCCTCCAAACGGCGGCAATCAAGCCGGGAATTTTTCGGGCGCTTGGCCGGCAACGGATACGCTTCCGTCGGGATCGGCTCGATCTGCTCCGGCTTGACCAATAAAGGCCGGCCCAGGGCGGCAGCCTCGGCGACAATGAACCGGGCATAACCGTGCCACGAGGTCTCCCCGGCCGCCGTGCAATGGTAAAGACCGCCGCCGGCCTTGCCGCCAAGCATCAGCCGCAGGGCATGGGCGGTGATATCCGCCAGCAGCTCCGCCGAGGTTGGCGCCCCAACCTGATCGGCGATTACGCGCAACTGATCGCGCTCCCCGGCCAGGCGCAACATGGTTCTGAGAAAATTGCCGCCACGGGCGGCATAAACCCAGGTGGTGCGCAAAATCAGGTGTTCCACCCCGGATGCGATAATCGCCGCATCCCCCTCCAGCTTACTGCGACCGTAAACGGATTGGGGATCGGGCGCATCGCTTTCCAGGTAAGGCCCGGCTTTGTCGCCATTGTAAACATAGTCGGTTGAAAAATGGACCAGCGGTACCCCAATCGCCTTGGCCTCCGCCGCCATTGCCGCCGGGACCGCGGCATTAACCGCGTATGCCGTTTCGGCCTCGTCTTCGGCCTTATCCACGGCCGTATAGGCCCCGGCATTGACCACGGCAGCAGGTCGCCCGGCGGCGCGGATCGCCGCCCGCACCGCCTCCCGGTCGGACAGATCAACCTCCCGCCGGGTCAAGGCCAGCACCGGCCCCAAGACCGCCAAACTGCGTTGCAGCTCCCAGCCGACCTGGCCTTCAGCACCAAAAAGCAGCAAGGGCCGGTCCATCATGCCCGCTCCTGGTAATTGCGGTCCACCCATTCCCGGTAGGCGCCGCTGGTTACATTATCCACCCAGCCCTGGTGGTCGAGGTACCACTGCACGGTTTTGCGGATGCCGGTGGCAAAGCTTTCCGCCGGCTTCCAACCCAGCTCCCGCTCGATCTTGCCGGCATCAATGGCATAGCGCCGGTCGTGGCCGGGCCGATCGGGCACATGGGTCATCTGGGCCGAGTAAGAACGGCCGTCCGCCCGGGGCCGCAACTCGTCGAGCAGGGCGCAGATGGCTTCAACCACCTGGAGGTTGGTCAATTCATTATGGCCGCCAACGTTATAGACCTCCCCCACCCGGCCGGCCTGCAACACCCGGCGAATGGCCCGGCAATGATCGCCCACATAAAGCCAGTCTCGAACCTGAAGGCCATCGCCGTAAATGGGCAGGGGCTGGCCGGCCAGGGCATTGTGGATTACCAGGGGGATCAGCTTTTCCGGGAACTGATAGGGGCCGTAATTGTTGGAGCAATTGGTGGTCAGCACCGGCAGACCGTAGGTGTGGTGCCAGGCCCGAACCAGATGATCACTGGCCGCCTTGCTGGCCGAGTAGGGGCTGTTGGGCTGGTAGGGGTGATTTTCGGTGAAGGGCGGCTCGGCCGGAGCCAAGGAACCGTAAACCTCATCGGTGGAGATATGCAGAAACCGAAACTCCCCTCTCCCCACGGGAGAGGGGCCGGGGGTGAGGGGCAGCCCGCCCCAATAGTCCCGCACCACCTCCAGAAGGCGGGAGGTACCGGCCACATTGGTTTCAATAAAAGCCGCCGGGCCATGAATGGAACGATCAACATGGGATTCCGCGGCAAAGTTGATCACCGCCCGGGGCCGGTGCCGGGCCAGCAGCCCGGCAACCAGTTCCGCATCCCCGATATCTCCATGCACAAACCGGTACCGGGGATCATCAGCAACCCCGGCCAGGTTCTCCCGGTTGCCGGCATAGGTAAGCTTGTCGAGGTTGAGGACTGGTTCGCCCTCTTCCGCCAGCCAGTCCAGAATGAAATTGGCACCGATGAAGCCGGCGCCGCCGGTTACCAGTATCAAAATCCTGCCCCCCCTGATTAACCCCCGTAATATTCCCGGTACCAGGCGGTAAAACGACCAATGCCCTCCTGCACCGTGGTGCCGGGCTGGTAGTTGAAATCGCGCACCAAGTCGGTTACATCGGCAAAGGTGTCCGGCACGTCGCCGGGTTGTAGGGGGAGAAACTCTTTTTGGGCCGTCTTACCCAGGGCCTTTTCCAGGGTCTCGACGTACTCCATCAGCTCCACCTGCCGGTTGTTGCCGATGTTGTACACCCGCCAGGGCGCAGTGCTGCTGCCGGGATCGGGGTTGTCGCCGGACCACTCCGGGTTGGGAGCCGCCGGCCGGTCCAGCACCCGCACCACTCCTTCGATGATGTCGTCGATAAAGGTAAAATCCCGCCGGTGCTTGCCGTAGTTGAAGATTTTGATCGGCTCACCGGCCATGATCGCCCGGGTGAACTTGGCCAAAGCCATGTCCGGCCGGTCCCAGGGGCCGTAAACCGTAAAAAAGCGCAGACCTGCGGATTTTCAATGGAATAGCGCACCCCGGCTTGGGCCGCCAGGTTCACCACCCGCCGGGGCTGGTGCACGGCAAAAACCTCTGCCACCGCCGCCTTATCGGCCAGGTCGATGCGGCAATGGGTGTAGCCGGGATGATCGGCATGGCGGGCCAGCCGAGCCTCCTTGAGCGACGGGTCGTAGTAGTCGTTGTGATTGTCGATTCCCACCACTTGGTCCCCGCGGGCCAGCAACCGCAAAGACAGGGCGGAACCGATGAAGCCGGCGGCGCCGGTGATCAGCACTTTCATTTTATAGCTCCCTGCAACCGTCCAACCCCAATGTAGGTAAACCCCGCCTCCCGCATCATGACCGGCTCGTAAACATTACGCAGGTCGATAAACAGCGGCTGGGCCATCAACTCCCGCAATCGTTGCAGGTCCAAGGCCCGGTACTGGTTCCATTCGGTCATCAGGATCAGGGCGTCGGCGCCGGTGGCGACGGCATAGGGGTCGTCCAGGTAGCGGCATTCCGGCATTATTTTGGCGGCCTCGCGCATCCCCTGGGGGTCGTGTACTTGCAGCGCCGCCCCCTTCTCCGACAGGGCGGGCAGAATGGTTAATGCCGGCGCCTCGCGCAGGTCATCGGTTTCCGGCTTGAAGGTCAGCCCCAGCACGCCGATGGTTTTGCCGGCCTCGCTGCCGCCCAGGGCGTCGCGGATTTTCTTGATCATTCGCCCCTTCTGGGCCGCGTTCACCTCCACCGCCGCCTCAACCAGGCGGCTGGTGCTGCCGTGTTCCTGGGCGATACGCAATAACGCCAAGGTATCCTTGGGAAAACAGGAGCCGCCGTAGCCGGGGCCGGGATGAAGAAACTTGCCGCCGATCCGGCCATCCAGCCCCACCGCCTTGGCCAGGGGCTTGACGTCGGCCCCCACCGCCTCGCAGAGATTGGCCATTTCATTGATAAAGCTGATCTTCACAGCCAAAAAGGCGTTGGCGGCATACTTGATCAACTCGGCGGTTTCCAGGGTGGTTTCGACAATGGGAGTGCCGTTAAGATACAGGGGGTTGTAAATCTCCCGCATCACATCAAATGCCCGCTGACTGCCGCTGCCCACCACCACCCGATCCGGACGCATGAAATCGCTGATTGCCGCCCCTTCCCGCAGAAACTCCGGGTTGGAAACCATATCGAAAACCGCCCGGGGGTTGGCCTTGGCAATCAACCGCTGCACCTGGCGGGCGGTACCGACCGGCACCGTGCTTTTGTCGATGACCACCGTATAGTCCTGAACCAGATTGGCGGCAATTTCCTCCGCCGCCTGGTAAACATAGCTTAAATCGGCATAACCGTTGCCCCGCCGCACACTGGGGGTGCCCACGGCAACAAAAATCGCCCGGGCATCGGCCATGGCTTCGGCCAGGTCGGTGGTGAAGGAAAGCCGACCCTGCTCCACATTCCTGGCCACCAGATCATCCAGGCCCGGCTCGTAAATGGGAATACTACCCTGGCGCAAAAAGTCGATCCGCTCCGCCAGCTTGTCCATGCAAACCACCCGGTGGCCGAATTCCGCCAGACAAGCACCGCTGACCAGGCCGACGTAGCCGGTACCTACTACTGCTATTTTCATATCTACCCCTGATAGTTACCTGTTTTCAGTTTACCTTTAAATCAACAAGTTAGTGCCTCAAGCAAACGGCTGCTTCAGGCCCGCCCGTACCGGTCTTCAATGCGGACAATATCATCTTCGCCCAGGTAGGAGCCGGATTGCACCTCGATCAGCTCCAGGGGGATGGCGCCGGGGTTTTCCAGGCTGTGGACCTGGCCCAGGGGGATGAAGGTGGATTCGTTCTCGCTGACCAGATAGCTCTCGTCACCTTTGGTCACCTTGGCCGTACCTGAAACTACGATCCAGTGTTCGGCCCGGTGGTGGTGCATTTGCAGCGACAGCCGGGCACCGGGTTTCACTTTAATCCTTTTCACCTGGTAACGGCCGCCGATATCGATGCTGTCGTACGAACCCCAGGGGCGGAACACCTCGCGGTGGGTGATGTGCTCGCCACGCTCGGCGGTGGCCAGGGCCTCCACCAGAGCCTTCACCTCCTGAGCCCGCCGGCGGTCGGCCACCATTACCGCGTCCTTGGTTTCCACCACCACCAGATCACGCACCCCGAAGGTGGCCAGCAGGCGGCTTTGGGCCATCAGCAGGCAATCGCGGGTGTCGCGGGCAAGCACATCGCCGTCGCAGACATTGCCCTGCCCGTCGCGGGGCGCCGTCTCCCACAGAGCGGACCAGGAACCAAGATCGCACCAGCCCGCGTCCAACGGCACCAGGGCCGCCTCCTCGGTCTTTTCCATCACCGCGTAATCGATGGAATCGGCGGGGCAAGCCAAAAAATCCTCCCTGCTTACCCGGATGAAATGCAGATCGTGCATTTTGCCGGCCAGTGCCGCCCGGCAGGCCGCCACCATTGCCGGCTGAAACAGTTCCAACTCGGCCAGGTAACGACCGGCCCGGAACATGAACATGCCGCTGTTCCAGTAATAATCGCCGGCAGCCAGGTAATCCTCGGCGGTGGCGGCATCGGGTTTTTCCACGAAACGGCGCACGGCAAAACCGGCGCCGGTCAACTCCTCACCCCGCTGAATATAACCGTAACCGGTTTCCGGCGACTGGGGCACAATGCCGAAGGTAACCAGCTTGCCCGCCTCGGCCAAGGCCAGCCCCTGTCGCACCCCGGCCTGAAAGGCGGCCACATCGCCGATCCGGTGATCAGCCGCCAGCACCAGCAACACCGGGTCGTCGCCCTCTTCCAGCAAATGCAGGGCCGCCAGGGCAATGGCCGGGGCGGTATTGCGCCCCTCCGGCTCCAGCAGAATGGGCACCTCCTCCAACCCCAGTTGGCGCAACTGTTCGGCAGCCAAAAAGCGGTGCTCCTCGTTGCACAGCAACAAGGGCTTGTCCACCGGCAGCCCTGCCAGTCGCCGAACCGTGGCCTGCAACATGGTCAGTTCATCACCGAAGTTGTGAAACTGTTTGGGATAAAGCTTGCGCGAAAGCGGCCATAAACGGGTACCGGAGCCTCCGGCCATAATCACGGGAATCAGCATTATTACACCTCACGATTGTCAACGCTAACCCGGACCACGGTAAACCTACGTTTTATCGGTAAGCAGCTGTATCACTTTTCCGCACACGTAAGCTTCCCCGTCAAGTAGACAGTTGAAAAATAGAGTTCCCAGCGTTCTTTGACAAATACTCCGCTGGCGTCAAATCAGCCAGGGAATCATGTGGCCGTTGTTCGTTGTACTCGATCATCCACCAGTAGGTGGCCTCCCTGACCTCGCCGAGGTTACGGAACAGATAAAGATCTAGCAGTTCATTCCGGAAGGTCCGGTTAAAGCGTTCAATATAGGCGTTCTGGTTGGGTTCTCCGGGTTGAATATACTGAATTATCATCCCGGTAGCTTCTGCCCAGGCGACGAATTCGCCGCTTAAAAACTCTGGACCGTTATCGACCCGCAAAATATCCGGCAAGCCCCGTTCCAGGCGAAGGCGTTCAAAAACCCTGATCAAACGCTTGCCGGTAATTGAAGTGTCAATTTCGATATGGACTGCCTCACGGTTGAAATCGTCAATCACGTTAAAGGTGCGAAACCGTTTGCCGGCGTGAAGCATATCGCTCATAAAGTCAGCCGACCAAACCTGGTCGGGGCGCGGCGGCACCAGCAGAGGCCGTTTGATTCTTTGTGGCAGCCGCTTCTTGGCCCGGCGCTGCTGGTTCAGTTTAAGCTCGCAGTAAACGCGGTAAACCCGTTTGTGATTCCAGCCATGACCATTGCGCCGCAGGGCCTTGTAGGTTTTCCAAAATCCCCAGCGTGGATGGCGGTCGATCATTGTATTAATGGCGTCAATAACCTTGGCATCTCGGTCCCGGCCTTGCGAGGCTCGGTAATAGGCCGCCCGGGATAAACCGATACAGCGGCAACTTTGTTGCACGGAAAGCCGGTGCTCGGCCACCAGATAGGTTACTGCTTCGCGTTTCTCTGGCGGCCCTAAAGCTTTTTTTCAATCAGATCACGCAGGGCCTGGTTTTCCAAGGCCATATCGGCATACATGCGCTTGAGCTGCGAGAGCTCTCGCTCCGTTTCTTTCAAGCGCTTCAAGTCGGAGGCATTCATACCGCCGTACTTGGATTTCCAGTTGTAGTAGGTGGCGTCGGAGATGCCGTGCTTGCGGCAAATCTCTTTAACCGGGATGCCGGCATCGGCCTCCTTGAGAATCCCGATGATTTGGGTTTCGCTGAAACGTGATTTTTTCATAAGAGCCTCCTGACAGTATTTTGCCAGAAAACTCTATTTTTGGCATGTCTACATTTTGGGGAAGCTTACGCACAGGTCTCGATAGTCTCCTGGTCCGTCCGTAAAAGCAGGTCCGGGTTTTGCGGCACCTCACCGGCGTCGAGAAACAGGCGTACCATCTCGGAAATGCGCCTAAGGTTCTCCGCCCGACCCTCGGGGGAAACGCTCAGATCGCGACAAAGCCCCTGGCGCACGTTGTCGCCATCAAAAACATAGGTAAGCCTGCCGCTTTCATGCAGCTTCTCTTCCACCAAGTGGGCAATGGTGGATTTGCCGGAACAGGAAAGCCCGGTAAACCACAACACAACACTTTTCTGCCCCAGCAAAAGTTCCCTTTTGGCGCGATTAACCGCCCCGCGAAAGGCAATGGTGTTGGTATTATCCATTATCACTAAGACTTCTTACCATGGATAAGCGGAACGACGGTGCCGCCGGTTGACCACGGCCACTTTTGCGCCCATGCCCAGGCATGCTCCACGATGGTTTCCAGTTCGGCGTAACAAGGTTGCCAGCCTAGCACTTGCAGATCAGTGACCGATTCGTCCACCTGGATAAACGAGGCGAAATGCAGCACAGCATCGAAACGGTGTCTAGAAAACAGGGCCGACAAAACATTTGCATCGGCCACATCCAGTTCGGCAACCGCAAGAGAACCAGACACCACCGAATCACGAAAGCCGGTGGAAAAATTAGAAACTTTAAAAATAAAGGGCTTCCCAAAGGGACACGGCCGCACTATTCGCCTGTCCCTCCGCTAGGTTATCAGTGTTACTAAATGGGCCTGAAATGCCTTTGGGCAAGCGCCTGAATCGGCCAGCCGCAGAATTGCGTGATTCTGCCTTCATCTAGTCCGAAATTCTGAATGTTTTTGCGAATTTCCTCGAAATAGATTTTCTGGTAACTCACCGTAGTGATAAATAGCTTGTTGTAGCCAACAGCAAACGGGGCAACTCTGGCACTCTGGCGATGGAAATACAGGGTGATACCCTCAAGGACTCCCAGCCATGAGTTATTAGGGAAATCGTCCAGGATAATGATGCCACCCGGCTGCAGACGTTCTGCAGCAAATTCCATATCGAACATCACATGCTGAACGGTATGACCGCCATCCACAGAAATAAGCGAGTAGTTGCGGTCATTGAGATGCGTCATTCGCATGTTGAAGGAGTCTTCCTTCTCTACGACCACTCTGCCCGGCAGGCGGCAGTATTTAGAAATGTTGGCCATGAAGCGCTGCAGGTTCCCAAGGCCCGACTTGTCGATATTGAACATTTGTATATCGAACACATCTATTGCTACGGCTTCCTTGTCATCGGGTGTTACTCTTTCAATGGGGATGAAGAATTTGCCTTCATGCACACCGATTTCCAGAGAATGCTCCCACTTGTGATCATGCTGTTTCATGATAGTGACGCAACAGTCCAACGCTTTCGGGATGTTGGCACCAAGCCAGCCGTTCACCTCCTTGTAACCGTTTTCCAGATAAATTCTTGCTTCTTTGGATTCTGCAGTTTGATCCATAATCAACTCCCTGAAGTACTTTCAAATTCTACATTACAGCCAGGCACATGACGGTCATGACTCCAGTTTATGGAAAACTGCCCTCCTGGAAAGCTGCGTCCACACACTGGTGCCTCGATAGTGATGCTACCAACCCCAATATCGACCGCCACATCTGCGGAATCTCCGAACCTAGCCACCATGACTTGCGGACAGTTTATAACAAGGTTTCTGCACAACATATTGCTTTCTTCACACTTGCCGTCCAGACTGGTTACCAGCGCCCTACTTTGATCCTCTAGGGCAAATTTTACCGGATCAAATGGTGGGCTCGCAGTTTGCCGTTCCTGCTCTGCTGATCCATGGAAAGTCATGGTCATGGACTTCCCTGCATTCCTGACAATCAGCCTGTCAGGCGATAATGACACAAGAGCAGCTTCCGGCGGCAAATGGTACCTGCTCTGTATCGGTACAGCTGCCTCGTTGCCCAATGGTATATCTGCGCAGAATACTATGGCTGAACCTAATTGGCCGAACACCCGCAGCCACCAGCATTGCGCTTCCATGAAAGCTATACTTACTACCTGAACTTTCGGACTTGACCTAACTGGCCGTTAAAATGTTTTTATTTCTGCCATTTCCCGCTGGGGATAACAACATATGACAAGCTGTATCCATCAATACATTGATGATTCTTCGCACGGCATCTTCGGTGAGCTCACCGAGTTGCCGTATTTTGTCCAGGGCCAGGGTCATGATGCGCTGGAGCGCTTCGAGCAGGGTGATGTCCTGCATCTCCTCGGCACAGGCGTAGAAGAGGGAGCCCAAAGCCCGCTCATCGTTGTCCATCCGCTGCTGGAAGGAGAGGAAGCAGTAACGGATCATGACTATGGTGGCATGGGCGATCAGTCCGTCGAAATTCCGCATCTGCACCTCCTTTTCCAGGTTGAGGTAGTGCTTGACCACTTTGAACATCACCTCGATATCCCACCGTTTACCGTAGGTCTGAACGATCTCCTCCTCGCCGAGTTCCAGATCGGTGGACAACAGGGCCAGCCAGTTTTTGGTGCTGCGATGCCGGACGAAGACAATTTTGGCCGGCAAGCCACATGTCAGCTCCACCGTGGTGCTGGCCAGGATTTTGGCCCGCCCCGGTCGTTTGTGCAGGTTCCGGTAGATTTCCCCCACTCGCCGGGAAACACCCTGATGCCGGAAACGGATATTGGGCATGTCCTTCAGCATGCAGATCACTGGCCTATGCCGGTGCAGTTTCCTGATGATCGAGGGAAAGGCGAACCAACTGTCCATCAGGATGTAACCGAAGTCGATGCCGCTTGCCATGATCCGCTTGATCATACCATCCAGCAGATCGGTGGACTTGGTCACCGCCTCTTGCCGGCGCCGGGCAGCGCAACAACGCCGGTCAAGTCGTCTTTTCTCACCCCACAAACGTTTCTCCGGTTCACGCGAAGAAAGCAAGGCAAAGTCCACCGGCAAGGTGTTGTAACCATCCGACCAGGCCATGGTCAGCAGCTTGAAGCCCCTGGTAAACCGTTTACGGCAGTTGTCACGCACCCTGGCCAGCAACTCCACCTTGCGGGCATGGGGCCGTTCGTAGGTGCTGTCGTCGATGATCAGCACCTTCCGTTTTGGCTCCTCGGTCAGCAGGGAGAAAACGGTGGCGATTTTGGCCGCCAGTTGCAGCAGCAGCCGGCGCCAGTTGTAGTTGGCCCCCTGCAGGAGGTCATAGGCGGCGTCCTTGCCAAAGCCCTGCTCCCGTTCCACGATTCCGCGAAAGAAGTTCTCCTGGTTGAAGGCCAGCATGAAGATGGACTTCAGCAGCCGAACCGGCGAAGCGCCCCGCAGCTTACGGATACCCGCCCGGTTGAGCAGGGTGCCGAGGGAGAAGTTGTCAAAGAACTGATCGACTTTGCTGTTCAGTTGCCTTACTGCTTGCTGTTCTTGGCTGCCCGTGATATTTTGCATTCACGCCTCTTCTTTTTGATTTTATTGAGTTTTTGGCAATTCCCAATATATCAAAAAGCAAGGGGCGTTTCACGTTTTATTTAGTTAAATCAGGGCTTTGAGTTTATTTTTTTCTCAAGTCCGAAAGTTCAGTTACTACAATACCGAACCCAGGGCCCTGAAGTATTTGACCCACCGTATTCTGGTATTTACACGGATGCGAAAAGATCAGAGTATTGTGGGCCAACTGGGTCTGGAAGTAATGATACCTGAGAGGATTGCGGTATTTGAACGGGCCACCGCTGTCGGTAAAAAAGGGAGTGCCGCCCAGAAAGGTCACGAATGACCCGCCATCAATATGACCATGTGGCCCAACCTTGTCTTTGGCTAGGAATATGGAAAGCAACCCAGTGTCGTTCTCATCTAGGTCCCGGAATACAAAGTAGCCATCCCTCCTGAAGTCAGTAAGGTACTGCAGATTTCCCCTTTCCTGGCTCTGTCCGATCAGGAATGCGGTTTCATCATCCAGATAAGGATCCTCCATGAAGGCACGGTAATATTTTTCATTGACAAACATGTTGTATTTCGTGTCGCCAATCGGAGGCACGAGCCCCTTTCGGGGCATGACCAGCCAAAGAAAACGATTCATCTTCTTCAGCAGGCCCACCATGTCCATATCGATCTCTATACCGTTGGCATTGAGAAAGTCGTAATGGTTTCTCACACGTTCCATCCAGAATACATGGTAAAAGCAAGCGTGTTCCTTGCTGGTGCCATCCTTAAGCGTAACAGATGCATCAACGTGCTCCAGAAAAGTCCGGCGGGCCTTGTTGATGTAACTTTCCCCTATTAGAGTTTCCCTGAAAAAATTAAGCGCAATATCAAGCAAACCCTCAATCTGGAAGATGGTATGATTGCTGAGCAACCATTTACCTGAATCCATAAAGGCAATAATTTTTTCTGCGTGCATCTGCATCACGCGCAAGTAACGGTCACGCTCTACAGCGTCCAGCAAAGGTTCCAGAAAACTTGCATATACAAGGCTGAGATAGGACGAACGGTAGGACGCAGCATGGTCATCCCAGACATCGGGTGAATCGGCGGTTTGTGGCTGTTCCAGAAAATCGAAATAACTGAGTACCATTTCCCTGAGCCTATCCACCTGAGCCTGGAAAAACTCAGGTGCATGATCCTCGGTCGTCAGGCCATGATAGACAGTACCCAGAAAATACAAACTGTGGAAATACAGCTTCCAGGTAGGATCACTGGCGGGATCCATATCCCATTGAAAAGGCACCTGTAGAAGAGTCAAGGGAAAGTTGCCACGCACGAAGACCTTACTGTGGACACGGTATTCCTGCCAAAGGGCAGGCTTTGCCACAACTTCCAGTTCAGGGGCCCGCAGGTAGACATTGGCATTACTGGCACTCTGGACAAAAAAAGGAGTATTCACAGTGGCAATCCTGCAACCACGTTGTACCACGAAAACCTATCCTTGTAGGGGCCATACACTTCCTTAGATGAACCAGGGTAAAGAAAAGCAGTCATTGACTCCACCATCTTGCTCATGCACTCCCCCATGTGCCCATAATCATCGAACAACATCCCAACATCATCGCCAATAATCTCGGGTAGTATCCCATCTTTGGGTGCAATAACTGGGCATGAGAACGTGATGCTAAGCATTGCCGCTCCTGACGTTACAATCCGTCTATATGGTAAGACGCAGACGTCAGCAGCATTGAAATAGTACTGAACGTCATCTTCTTCAATAAAGCCTGGCTTAAAAATTATATTGGCAGATTGCGCCTCCCTTTCGAGAGCGTCGGCAGCGTTTGAGTCCATAACTCGGCCCGCGATAAGTAAAGTCGTGTTTAGGTGGCCCTTCGCAACCTTTTTGTATTCCTTAAGCAGAGGCTCCACGCCTTTATAACCTCTGATGTTTCCAAAAAACAAAAAGACAAATGAATCGGAATTTATTCCCAGCGCCTCCCGGGCATCTGCCCTACTTACTGTATTGGCATAATAGCCTTCATAGGTCCCATGTGGCACTATCACGATCATTTGGGGCGGAATTCCTAGCTCAGTTATAAGCTTTTCCTTCGCCATTACCCCGTGCGCAAGTGCGATATCAACGTGCTCCATGATCTTTTTGCGAAGCATGAGCTCGGTTTTGTAGAACTTAGTGTCGTGCGAAATGATGTTGTGGGCGGTATAGATAATACCATATCCGAGTGATTTCGCGTATGATAGGTGCTCAAGGAGCTGATCAGCACCATCCGCTCGCTCGGCATCAATGAACGCATGCAGCCAATGCAGATGAATATATTCGAATTTTTCTCGCTCTCTTTCAAGTAGTTCTTTGCACAACGCCTCTCTCGCGAACCCGGCCACGCGCACGCCAAACCTCTCTGCGACCGCTCCATAAAACAGTTTTTGGTATGGATTATTCGAAATCCATGCCGGAAAGAACATTATCCCGTTTTTTTTACCTGGTATATAAAATTTACGCTCTAACCGTCTGTCCAGTTGCTTTTTTCTCTCTAAGTCTTTTTTGGCTTCAAAAAATCGAAGAACCTCCTCTTCTTCCTTGGATCTGACCTCTAGAAACTCTTTGTAAAGCCACCATTTATTTTGGCGAACACAGAATTCTTTTACAAGTTCTTCGTCAACCAACCTCAGTTGTTCTTTGACGCGGGCAAATAACCCAGAGAAATGCTCTTTTGAAATTATTTTCAGTGTATATAAGAAAGAACTAACCATCTTGATATCCACCAGCCTTTTATAGCTTGTGGGAACAGCGTTTTCCAGAATCCATTCTTGAACGGCAGCGTAGGCGCTAAACTCAAAATCACAGTTTGAGTTTTTGCGATGCAAGTTGGTTACGGATGACTCGCTCTCTCTTCTGTAATGGTATGCGATGAGATCATTGTCAAAATCGATTCTTTGCGCATAATAGTAAGCCTTGAATATAAAAGGTACATCAACAGCCGCTTTTGTTTCCCCTAGCTGAATCAAAGCAGCTTTCAAAAGCTTACTGCTATAAACCTTGTCCCAAATCATGAAGCTATCATGATACTTGTACCTTTCCGATTTCGGGTCATTAAAGCCGTTATTGGTATACTTGCGTTCTTCAACGATCCCAGTTGGCAAATGATTTTTGAAGCCTCCTGAGAAGACTATGTCTGAGTAGTTGCTTAGTGCTTTTTTCATCAAAGCTCCGAAGAAGCCGGAATCAACCCAGTCATCACTGTCAACGAAGCCTATATATGCTCCTTTTGCCTCTTCAATTGCCTGATTCCTCGGTGTACCAGGATTGCCGCTTGGCTTATGGTTGACAATAACTTTTATGCGGGGATCCTGCTCATAAAGACATTGGATGATTGCGCCAGAGTTGTCGGTTGAGCCATCGTTAACAACGATCAATTCGAAATCACCAAAGGTTTGATTAAGTATGCTTGATAAGCACTGCTCAAGGTATTGTCCTGAGTTGTAGACGGGAACGATGATACTCAACTTGGGACCAACCCAATTTTCAATGTGATTCTTATTATAATACAACAAAAGGCTGTTTAGAATTTTGCTCTCTGGTCTATGAGAAAGCGCTTTGTATAGCTCCCGATGCGCCTCGCTATGGTTGCCAGCTTTGTTAAGCGCAAGTACCAGATTTTGCCAGTACAGATCAGAGGCCCCTCCTTCTTGGACCGCCTTTCTATACATGTTGATCGCTTTCCAATATTCCTTGTTCGAAAAATGACTATTTGCCAAGGAGAAACAGGTTCTTGGTTTCCTAACCACAGGGAAGTCTGTGGCTTTAAAAAAGTTATTCCCCTCTTTCAGACTCATACCAACCTCGATCATATCAATAATGCCAAGACGTCAGGCCATTGATAGCCAGACTACAATTTTTTGTTTATTCAGATAACTACAGCTGCGCCACAAATACCGTGTTCACCACACACCGAATAAAAACACCACCACTCCCCATATTTTTTCGCCATCACAAACGGATCGCGCAATTGATGCACTCCTACAGCCGCCCCATGCTCCGAAGGTGCAACCGGATAAGCGATTCCCTCATAGCCCTCACTTGGCCTGATCACCTCCACCGGCTCTGTCGGTCGCCAATGCAGCCAATCCTCGCGCATATCGACACTGGCCATCAGAATGCGCTCTGGCGCATCGCCCACCCTCGAATAAAAGATCCGCAGCCAATGGCCCTCCACCAACACGGCGGCATGCCGCATATTTTTCAGGAAGTTACCTCGCAGCTCAAAGGGTCCATCGGGGTGCGGCCCCCGGTACAGCTCGCCCCAGCCTTCGTTGTTGTTCTTGGCTAATGCGTACCAATGGTCTTGCCACTGCCAGACACGGAAGTAGAACTTGCCGAGCAGGTCAGGCATGGCTCTGAAATGAATACCGTCTTCCGAATAGGCAAACCCAGTCCGTTGGCCCGACCTGGCTTTTGCCGGGCCGTAAAAATACACAACATCTTCAAACAAGTTCAGTAATTGGGCACTGAAACGCAGGTTGCAAAAAAAGTAGCTACGCCATACTTTGTCATCTGGCATACTTTTGCGAAATTTGGTCCTGAACCACGATAATCGCAACTGCCACCGGTTGATCACTGCTCCCAATTCTTCAGCTTAATCCTCATTCTGTAATTCTCAAGCGTCAGCTTATAAGGGTTGGCTGCCGCAAATTTGCTGCTCATATAGGCAGCATTAAACCGACGTAACAGCGGGGAATCTTCAATCCACTCGTTTTTCTGCTCATAAATTTTGAAGATTCTATACCCTCGTTCTTGCAAAAATGCATCTATGTCGCCAAAATAGGTTTGTTGCTTGCCATCTTTATTCAAACCAATTTCAACATAAATGACATCAACTAGCTGTTTAGCTAGCAGCGAATCTGCGCTACTGAGTACATCCAATTCTTCACCTTCCACATCAAGCTTCATGAGGTTAACCCGGCCATCGGTGAATACGCTGGAAAGGTCATCCAATCGCTTGCATTCTGCCTCAAAAATGCCGCTACCCTCCTTAGCCTCAAGATCAACACCCAACCTTTTCGTCATGGACTTTGCTGCCAAAAATCTTGCCGTACTCAGAACATTGCTAATGCCCACCTGGTATGTATGGCAAGATGAAACCCCTGATTTTTTCGCTACTTCTACCAACTGTTTATAACTCTCAGGGTTAGGTTCTATAAGATGAGCCTCGCGTATACGCACTTTTTTTGTAGATAGAATTTTTCGAAAGACCTCTCCGATATATGCCCCGATATCCAAATAGGTGATATGCCTGTCGTAGAAAAACGGCGTGATGTCTTCAATAAAATCATCGATGTTCGCGTCACTACTGAATTTATGCCCACCATTCGTAGATTTTTCTTTATCAGGTGTGGTTATAGCCGGTTGCGGGCGGGCGGAGCAGGCAACAGCATTTTCGGCCTTGTGGTCTTTTGTTTTGCTTGGCTCACCGGTGGTGGGGTTGATAGCCGATTGCCCAGCTTGGCCCTGGCCGACGGGGGTGGTTGTGGTGGAATGCGGTTGGTCGGTGCGGGTGCTGACGGAATGGCGGCCGGTGGCGTTTTTCGGCAGCAGCGGGTGGTGGAAGACCAGTTCCGGCAGTTGCAGTTGTTCCACCTGCTGCATGATCCGCGCCTGGGTCAGCAACCGGGCTTCGGCGCCGGGGGTGCCGGTGGTGAGTGATTGTTCGAAATGGCGCAGGGACTGGTCGCGGCGGCCGGCCACGGCGGCGGCCCGGCCCAGGCTGTTGTGGACCCCGGCGATCAGGATGCGGCTGATCAGTTCCTTGCCGCAGCCCCAGTCCCGGGCCAGGCGGACGAAACGGTGGGCTTCGGCGGTGGTGCCGCATTGCAGGTGGCCGGCGGCGGCCAGCAGGGCCAGCTTGGCCCGGTCGGGATGGTGTTGCAGGCGGTCGCGGTTGATTTGGGCCAGGCTTTGCCAGTCGCCGAACTGCCACTGGGTGCGGGAGCGTTCCAGCAGGGTTTCGTCGTAGGGCACCATTTCGGCGGGGGAGTGGTGGGTGGTGGAAACAACGGCGGATTGTCCGGCCGGCCTGGCTTGCATACCGGCCTTGGCGGCTTTGGCGGTCTTCTTGCCCGGGTCCTTCTTCCGGCCCCGCTTCTTGCCGGGTTTATCCTTCCTTTTCCTGCTCGCCTTGGCCAAGTTTCTGAAGCTCTCGCTATAGGGTGTAAAAGAGGGTAATTATCGGCGCATACTCAACAGCAAAAGCGCACTCTAGCAAAAACGGCGGCATTTGCAACCACGAAATTCAGCCACCGGCCTGGCGCGGCTGCCGGGGGTGTCTTGATGTTGCGAGAAAGCTCGCGAATTTTCGAGGAGGATGGTGGCCAGCATGTAAAGGCCTTTTTCGGTGAAGGCTTTGGGCAACACCCTGGTTTTGACTAATTTTGCGGTGGAAAATTTCCACCGCAAAATTTCCAGCTCTTGCGGCTGATCAGTTCCTCGCCGCAGCCCCAGTCCCGGGCCAGGCGGACGAAACGGTGGGCTTCGGCGGTGGTGCCGTATTGCAGGTGGCCGGCGGCGGCCGGCAGGGCCGGCTTGGCGCGGTCGGGATGGTGTTGCAGGTGGTCGCGATTGATTTGGGCCAGGCTTTGCCGGGCGCCGAACTGCCACTGGAACTGCCACTGGGTGCGGGTGGGATCACTGTTTTTCCTGTTGCACTCTCTCATATAACCAAACTTTGATCAGCGCTCCACGATCCACTCCCATCTCTTCCCGTATGACATCTATGTCGTTTACCAGGGACTCGGCCACATCCAGCGTGATACGCACTTTTTTCCCGTGACGGATGATCTTGGCGCGAGGCATGTCGATGAGTTCATGGATATCCTCACCCTCATCGAAACGCCGATCCAATTCCTCGCTGCTTTGGACAATTTTCTTAGCCTTCATACAACTCGACCTCTCTCTTTCTCGCTCGGCGAACGGAAATAATCCGCACCGAATCGCCGCGCATGGTATAAACCATTGCCCAGATCTTTCCGTGAAGCCGCCCGAGCAATATCCACCGATCTTCCACTGGGTACGGTGCCTGTATCTCTATACGAGACTCATCCCGCCATAGCCTTTGGGCTGTCTCAAAATCGATCCCATGCTTCTCTTGGTTCGACACGCTCTTGCCAGCATCCCACTCAAATTTCATAACTATAGTGTATATATTTTGACCAGATTTTCAAACAGGAATTCGCAGGGGCGCGGTGAGCTTCGGCGGTGGTGCCGCATTGCAGGTGGCCGGGGGCGGCCGGCAGGGCCGGCTTGGCGCGGTCGGGATGGTGTTGCAGGCGGTCGCGGTTGATTTGGGCCAGGCTTTGCCAGTCGCCGAACTGCCACTGGGTGCGGGAGCGTTCCAGCAGGGTTTCGTCGTAGGGCACCATTTTTTTCCTGCTCGCCTTGGCCAAATTAAGAACCTATGCAGCAAGAATGCGAAACTCTGTCGCCCTGGCAATCGGACGCACACGCCGCTTTTCTCGCCGCATTTCAACAAGGCCATAGCGGGACATGGTTTTGAGAGTGCGAGACAGGTTGCCGGTCTTGCGGCCGGTCGCGGCCGCCAGCGCGGAAATGGAGTCCGGGTGCAGCTCGGAAATCACTTTCAGCAGTGCTCGATTGTCATCGCTCAAGACTTCCGCCAGCGACTTCATCGAAGTAAACCATACCTTGGGCTCGCCGAGTCCCGGCTTATATTCGCCGCGGGCGATGGCCAGCATCCTGGCGCGAATCTTCTCCTGAGGCATTATGCCAATCACCAGCCTTTTCATCGCTTCAACTCCTCTGCCAACACTCGATCCACATCAGCAAAAAAATCCGACAACAACTGATAGGGATCTTCAAATTCATACGGTACGCCTATTTTCCTGCTCGCCTTGGCCAAGTTTTCCGCTCTCGCAATAGGGTAACATAAGGGTAATTATCGGCACATACTCAACAGCAACGGGCAGTCTAGCAAAAACGGCGGCATTTGCAACCACGGAATTCAGCCTGCGGCTTGGCGCGGCGGCCGGGGCTGCCGGGGCGCCTCTTATTGTTACCCTTATTTTTACCCTTACTGGTGATAATTAATTACCCTTATTGGCTGCTTCCGGTTTCATCCAAACAGCTCCCGGCCCGCGTCCTTTACATGCAATCTTCCCTTTCTCCTGCTGTTCGCGCAGAACATGGCGGATCATATCGCGGCTTACTCCCGGGCAAGCCCGCTCCAGTTCGCTGATGGCAAATGATCCTGGGGGTCCGGCCGTCAATTGCTCGATACCGCTTATTACCAGGGAACGCTTTTCCCCGCGTGGCGCCCTGATCTCCCCTACCCTATCCACCAGATCCTGGTAGGCGGCTTTCATAACCGAAAGCACAAAGTTGATGTATGACCAGGGGTCATGCTCGCCCTGGTGCCAACCCTGCGAACTTTGTTCCAGCGTTTCGTAGTAGCGGTCTTTGCGCTGCTCCACCAGGCGCTCCAGGCTGATATACCGCCCCACCTCATAACCCAAATGGTAACTCTGAAGCGCCCACAGCAGGCGGGAAACCCGGCCGTTGCCGTCACGGAAGGGGTGAATACAAAGAAAGTCCAGGTTGAATGCCGCCAGGGCAATAACCGGGGGCACCCATCGCTCCTCCAGGCATCGTTCCCAGTCTGCAACCAAAGCGGCCATCGCGCCGGCGGTTTGAGCGGCGGTCACAGTGCGAAACCGTACGCGTTCCCGGCCGTCCGGATAGCGTTCGATTATATCACTGTCTTTGTTCTTGTATTGACCTGCATCCCAGATCCGGCCACGAATCGATGCATGGAAGCGCCGAATGGTTTCTTCCGATATCGGCAACGCTGCGGCCTGGCGGTGAATCAGTTTCAAGGCGTCACGATATCCCCGAACCTCTTCCTCATCCCGGTCGCGGAACAAAGGGCGTGGCGAAGCCAGAACGGCCCTGACCCGAGCCGGATCAATACTGACCCCCTCGATCCGGCTGGACGACACGGCACTTTCGATGATCGCGTGTTCACGCAAAGCCTTCAGGCGTTGAGGAGATTGCCTGGTGTAAAGCTCCTGCTTCCCCCGAAACTCGCCGAGATCGCCCAGGTACCAGGCAGTACCGGCCTCAATGGCGAAACGGCCGGTGGCAAACAAACGGAGCGTGGAAGTTGTGGAAGTTATTGAATCGGACACCGATGATACCCTGCGTAAGAAGGTTTAGGTAGAAGTCGAAAATTTCGACTTCAAAGCGGACGAAACGGTGGGCTTCGGCGGTGGTGCCGCATTGCAGGTAGCCGGCGGCGGCCGGCAGGGCCGGCTTGGCGCGGCTGCCGGGGGTGCCTCTGTCGCCAAGGGTATGAGATAGCCACAGGCTTACCGGAAGAACCTATTTTTTGTAAACGTCGCCCCGGAAACCGACCACCTCGATGTAAACAACCTTGATGGTGTCGTCGACGGAATAGATGATCCGGATGCCGCCGATCCGCAGCCGGTAGCTGCCTTGCAGTTCGCCGCTGAGCGGCTTGATATTATAGTGGTGAAAGGGGTCTGCCGCCAGTTGGTCAAAGGCGATGTTGAGGCGGCGGGCTGTTGTGGTGTCTGTTTTCTGATAGAACTTGGTCGCCTTCCTTGAAAGCTCTATCTCATACATCGCGGCGGATCGCCTTGAGCTTGGCGGTCTTGCCGGTGCGGATGTCCTCCTTGGCTTTTTTGTAGTCTTTCATAAAACCAGGGTCGCTCATCAGCATGGCGGTCTCGTCCTCGCTACTCCACTCCAGATCTTCGAGAAAAGAAAGGACGGCGGAAAGTTTTTCCGGTGGCATCCCGTTGATGGCATTGTGAATTTTATTCCTTGTTTCCACGGTTCCCATAATGGCCCCCATTGCATTATTTTCATTCTTTTCCAAGCATACGCAAGTCGACGCACACCATTTTGCTGACATCACAAACATTATGCGAGGTGTTTGTTTCTGTCAAGATAGTCAAGTCTTGACATGCCAATTACGGACAATTACGGGACAATTAGAATTACGGGGACAGTTTACTTGATTCTCCGGAGCCGCCTCTCTTACAAGCCGGGTTCGCGCAGCAGAATATCCTTGATCAGATCGATCTGGCCTTCGGCGCGGGTCATCTCCTCGACCAGCAGGGCCTGGCGTTCTTCCAGTTCCGCCAGGCTGGCCAGCCTGGCCTCCAGTTCCTTGATCTGTTTCTGGCGGGACTCCGCCAGTTTGGCCTGTTCGTCCCTGGCTTTGGTCAGCTCGTCGCGTTTTTTCGCCAGATCATCCCGCGCCTTGGTCAGTTCTTCAATCCGGGCCTGGCGCTCGCCGGCCAGTTTGGCCTGATCGTCGCGGGCCTTGGTCAGCTCGTCACGGCTTTTCGCCAGTCCATCCCGCGCCTTGGTCAGTTCCTCGATTCGGGCCTGGCGCTCGCCGGCCAGTTTGGCCTGATCGTCGCGGGCCTTGGTCAGCTCGTCGCGGGCTTTAGTCAGCTCGTCACGGCTTTTCGCCAGTCCGTCCCGTTCCTTGGTCAGTTCCTCGATCCGGGCCTGGCGCTCGCCGGCCAGCTTGGTCTGTTCGTCGCGGGCCTTGGTCAGCGACTCCGCCAGCTTGGCCTGATCGTCCCGGGCTTTGGTCAACTCGTCGCGGTTTTTCGCCAGATCATCCCGTGCCTTGGTCAGTTCCTCGATCCGGGTCTGGCGCTCGCTGGCCAGTTTGGCCTGTTCGTCGCGGGCTTTGGTCAGCTCGTCGCGTTTTTTCGCCAGATCATCCCGCGCCTTGGTCAGTTCTTCAATCCGGGCCTGGCGCTCGCCGGCCAGTTTGGCCTGATCGTCGCGGGCCTTGGTCAGCTCGTCACGGCTTTTCGCCAGTCCATCCCGCGCCTTGGTCAGTTCCTCGATTCGGGCCTGGCGCTCGCCGGCCAGTTTGGCCTGATCGTCGCGGGCCTTGGTCAGCTCGTCGCGGGCTTTAGTCAGCTCGTCACGGCTTTTCGCCAGTCCGTCCCGTTCCTTGGTCAGTTCCTCGATCCGGGCCTGGCGCTCGCCGGCCAGCTTGGTCTGTTCGTCGCGGGCCTTGGTCAGCGACTCCGCCAGCTTGGCCTGATCGTCCCGGGCTTTGGTCAACTCGTCGCGGTTTTTCGCCAGATCATCCCGTGCCTTGGTCAGTTCCTCGATCCGGGTCTGGCGCTCGCTGGCCAGTTTGGCCTGTTCGTCGCGGGCTTTGGTCAGCTCGTCGCGTTTTTTCGCCAGATCATCCCGCGCCTTGGTCAGTTCTTCAATCCGGGCCTGGCGCTCGCTGGCCAGCTTGGCCTGTTCGTCGCGGGCTTTAGTCAGCTCGTCGCATTTTTTCGCCAGATCATCGTATTTTTTCTTCAGGGCCACCAACTCCGCCTGCCGGGCGGCCAGCCGCTGGCGCAATTCCCGATTCTCCAACTTTACCGGATCGCGGCGCAACGTCCAGCGCGGCAGGTCGGGGTCGCTTTCTTCGTCGCAGGCCACCACTTCGTAGCCCTCTTCCCGCAACAGTTGCAGCAGCTCATCGGCCGGCACGCCGCCGCCATACAGCGCCTCCTGGCCGCAAACCAGATCGATCCGCTCGAAACTGGCCAGATCGCCGGAATCGCGCATCGCCTCGATAATGGCGGCCTCCTGGCCGGGCGTATCCACGATCAGCCAGTTGCCGCCATCGGTAGCCAGGTTCAGGCCGGCCAGCAGTTCGGACGGGGCCAGCGCCTCGACCTCCTCTTCCCGCTTAAGGCGCAAGCCGGGAAAGAGGGTGCGCAAACCGGTGGGTTCCCGCAGACTATTGAAGGCCGGCAGGTTGAATCGCTTCAAAGACACCTTTCCAGATACCGCCGCCACCGCCCCGGCTACCACCTTCACCTCCGGCATTCCGGCCGTGCGCGCCGCCAGCCGCGCCGCCGCCACCGGCTCGGCCTCTACCAGCAGGATTTTTGCGGGGTTTGCCGCCAGGTATTGATCCAGATCATCCCCCCGGCCGGCGCCAAAATGGACAATGGCCGCGGGACTGTTTTCGTTGGCTGCCCGTTTTATCCCCTTCATGATGTTGCTTTCCTAGCCGGCTTTACAAGCTTAACCAGGCCACGCATGGGGGCTGTGATTTTCCAGGAGGTGGATTTTTGCAACCTGTCTATGCGGCCGTTTAGTTGGTTAACCTTTGCCTTGTGGCGCTTCTGCTCTTTTTTCAGCTCGGCAAGTTCGCTTTTAGCCTGCCGGTGTTTTTCCTGCTCAGACTGCAATTGCAGGTAGTAACTTTCCAGCTCTTCCTGGACCTGGTGCAACTGCAGCAAAAGAAGCTCGTTTTCCTCTTTAACCTCTTTCAACTCGTTGGCCTGCCGGGTTACGGCTTGATAGTCCTGATGGATTTGTTGGCAGTTTATGTTGGGCTCTGGTTGCTCGGCCAGGGGCAGCGAGCCGGCCTCTAACTCGGCAATCAACTCGCTTGTTGGCGCAGATTGGGCCACCATTTGGGCCGCAAGCAACAGGTGCATATCGGAAGATTCGGTGTTTTTGCTGCCGGCTTCATTGCTGTGCGGAGGTTTTGCCTTTTTCAAGCCGAAACGCTTGTGGCAGGCCTTCATAAAAAGCGCGGGAGCAGCCAGGGCACAGTCGATGTTCACCAAGGAAGCTCGTTGGCGGTTGTGCCGGTAAACCTGCAGCAACTGTTGTGCTGCTTGTTGCCATTTTTCCAGGGTTTGGTCCGGGTTACCCTGTTCGGCCATTGCTTGCGCCAAGGCGGTTTCCGGCCGGGAATGGAAAAGCAGCAGGTGGGCCTGGGCAAAGTCATTTGCAGCAAAGTCAAGCTGTTTGGAGGCGGTGTCGTTATTTGTTGCCAGCACGGCCGGAGAGGCTGCGGCCGTGCCCAGCAGATCGGCACAGGCTTGCTCCAAAGAGGGGCCGATGGCAGCCGGAACAACACAGCCGGCCTCGGTCAGCAGCGGCAATACTCGTTCCCAGTTGCCGGCCGGGGTTGAACCTATAATCAAATACATTTATTACTCTCCTCCGTGACTGAACACTACACGTAATGCTTAAAATACTAAACCATCTGACCGGCCAACTGGTTCAACAATGTTCGCTCATCGTTATTCAGCATGGCTTCAATCGGCGAGTTTTGAATTTGGCGGGCTATCAGTTCCCAGCCAACCTGGTATTTTTCCCTCAATTCGTTAACCACTGTTTCCAGGTCTTCACCATGTTGCACGGCTTGCTCAACTACCTGGCGCGGCAACAGCAGTTCGGCGGCAAAGGCCCTGGCCCGTTTTTCCGGATATTCGGGGGTCATGCCGCCAAGCACCTCGGCGGCGGGTAATGCGCCTTGTCGATCAAGTAACAAATGGCAAATCTCATGCGCCAAAGTGGAGCGACGCCTGAAAGGGTGCGCCGCCATACTGCCTTCGGCATTATTTACCAATATCGCCGGGCCATGGCGAGGACCCCAAGCTGCCACGGCATCCAGGCCAAATTCCGGCAACGCCACACCGACAACCATAACCCCCCAATCTTTGAGACACTCTTCCGGGTTCATTAAAGCTTCGGGGGGCATTGCCATCGCCCGGCGCAACCAGCGGGCCGCTTGATAACCCTGCTCATAAGCCTTTCCCTCTTCTTTCAATTCGGATTCGGCCCGTACGGACAGTGCATCAAGCTCGGGGGTGGGCTGTTTGGGAATTTCACGCAGGCGCGACAACAATTCTTTCTGACCTGTGGTGGTCAGCACACCACGGCTCATGCGGGCAGCGGCAAACAGTTCCGTATCCTGCAACGGATCGGCTAAATCAAATTCAAAAAACTCCTCGCCCGGGGCATCACCCAACAAAGCGGCCAATGTCTCGGGCTCCATTCCGCTTCGCAGGACGATAGCCGTTTCACGCACCCTCTGCTCACGATTCTGCCAAAGTTCCAAAGCTTCCTTGGCCATTGGAGTGGCGGCTTCAGGCAGGAGGCCGGCCAGGCAATTGCCGATGGCCTCTAGGGTATGCATAGTTTCAGTTAGTGGGCGAACCAAGTTCTGATCGGTGGCCGGGCACGAAATTAGACACCTTGTTCCTTGGCGCAACAAAAACAAGGACGGCACATAAACACCAGCCATAGCTGTGGCAAGGTCATGCCGGCGCAAGAAGCGGTAAACCTCCTCTTCTTTGCTTTCTATTTCCGATTCCGGCATGTCTTCCCACCAGCGTTCGGCTTCACGCGGCAGGTAAGACGGAAAAAGCGGATTTACCGGCACGGGGTAGCTTTCTTCCTGCAACAGCCAAGGCCAGCTACGACCGAGAAAGGCTAACATTTCCACCCAGGTCCACTGCATGGGCATCTCTTCGCCACGGCCATCATCTACTCCCCAAATGACCTGCCCCTGCAACGATAACCTTCCCTCTCCCCAAATAAGGCTCGGATCATACTCTTCATGACGGGGATGGGCAGGGATAAATTCAAACTCCAGCCCTTCGCTTACCCCAAACCGCCATATTTTTTCATCCATTTTCGGTACTCCCTGAGTTGTCCGGCCTTTTGGGCCACAGCCTCAAGCTGACGAAAAATCCGGCGAGGAGGGCGGAGACGGCCGGGCAAATCGCCCCGCCACGGGTACCCATGATATGACGAGCCAGGATTGGTCGGCACTGCCTCGTAAATCACTCCGTCGTAAAAAGCATAAATTACTGCCGGAAATGGGCTTTCTTCGGTATCGTAAAAGGGAACGCCTTGGTTGAGAATTTGCCTGGCAAGTTTGTCATCAATATGACACGGACATTTTCCTACCGCACCCTTCCGACCCGGTTCAAACCCTGCACAATCTTTGCTCCACCGATGCTTGTACCGGTGCCCCCCTCTTTCGTACTCCCACGCCAATATTTGCCTCCCCCACTATGTTTCTACAGAATTACAGTTAGACAACGCTATTTGGTAACAGATATACCCAGGCAAGTAAAGACGGAAAGTATTTTCACCCCCACGACTCGGTCAGAATGCGCTGCAGGGTGGTTGGCTCAAGAGGGGCTAAAATGTTGCCGGCGCGGTCCGGGGTGATCATTTCCTTTTGCAGGGCCAGCAGGGCTTGGCGGTTCGGTATTTTGGCCTTAACTTTTTCGCCCACCTGCAGTTGACGGTGCAGAGCGGCAAGTAGTTGTTCCAGGTCCGCCGGTTTGGCTGCGGGGCCGAGCAGGGCTTTGGCGGCTTCGCTGAAGCGGCCGTCGTCGGCCTGCAGGCTGAAACGGAGCACCGCCGGCATGGTGAAAGCGCAGGCCAGGCCGTGGGGTACGCCGAAATGGGCGGTAAGCGGGTAAGAGATGGAATGGCACAGGGCGGTACGGGTGTGGCTTATGGCCAGGCCTGCCAACAGGCTGCATTCCGCCAGTTGGTCACGATGGGTTGCCTCGCCCTTGCCTGCGGCCAAGGGGGGCAGGGCCGGCAGGCCCAGCTGCAACGCCCGAATGGCATACCCCAGGCTTACCGGGTTGGCGTTCCGGTTCCAAATGGACTCGGCGGCCTGGTTAATGGCATCCAGACCGGTGGACAGGGTGATGCCGGCGGGCAGGGAGTCGGTAAGGGCCGGGTCGACAAAAGCCGCGTGGGGGAAAATCGCCGGGCCGGCCAGGGAATGTTTTTGTTTGGCGGCATGATCCCAGATGGTGGCATAAGGGGTTACCTCGCTGCCGGTGCCGGCGGTGGTGGGGATGGCGTACAGGGGTTTGGGGCGCACCTGGCGATACAGTTCCTGGTTGGCCAGCAGATCTCGCAGCAGGTATTTTGAACCTTGCTCGGCCAGGGCCAGAGCTAATGCCTTGGCGCCATCCAGGGAGCTGCCGCCGCCAAAGGCCAGCACCGCCTCGAAGCTTTGCCCCGCCAGGCGGTCGATTTCACCTTGCAGGTACAGCAGGTCCGGGTTTTCGCTAATGCCGTCCACCCAGAGGTGGTTTGGGTTGGCGGCCAGCGGCCTCAGCCAGGGATCGTCGCTTAGCTGGCGGCGGCCCCGTTGGCTGGTCACGATCAGGCAGCGGGCGGCAGCCAATTCGGCAACCGCCTGCCGGCGGCAGTCCCGGCCGAAGTGTACCTGCACCGGGTTGTGGAAGCGCCAAGGAGTCGCCAAGGTATAAGGCTGATTAACGGCCGACAAATTCATGATTGGCGCAGGCGTTGAATGAAGATTTGCTTGTTTTCCGCCGGTGTTTCCCTGGGCCGGCCCAGGTCCGCCCGGGGGGCGGAACGGACCCGAATTTCCAGGAAACGGGGGCCGGGCTGAGCCAGCAGGTCGGCCACCGCCCGGCGAATTTCAGCTTCACCACTTAGCGGGCCATGTACAGCGCGGTAGCCGCAGCCCCGGGCAATATCGGTAAGGCTTATTTCCATGGCCACCGTCGGCTGGCCGCCCACCGAACCGTGTTCACCGTTGTTCAATACCACATGCAGGTAGTTCAGAGGCCGGCCGTGCTCGGGGGAATTTGCCTTGCCGGTGGCGCCAATGGTGGCCAGGCCGCCCAGGTGCATTAAGGCGGCGCCGTCGCCATCCAGGCAGACCACCGGGTTGCGACCATCGGCCAGGGCCAGGCCCAAGGCGATCTGGGAAGAGTGGCCCATTGAGCCCACGGTAAGAAAATCGCCGGCCCGATCCTGGTTGGCGCGCAGGCGTTGTTCGTACAGTTCCCTTGAAATGTGGCCGGTGGTGGCCACCACGGTGGCGGCGGCCGGCAGCGCTGCGGTTACGGCTTCCACCGCCTCTTCCCGGCGGAGCAGGTCGGCGTTGGGGGAAGTGGCCGGACGCTTGGCTTCCGACTTGGCAAAGGTCTTTTTGCGCACCAATATGGCCACCGGCCCGCTTCTGTCCTTGGCCTGGGCCACCAGGTCGCTTACCAGGTCGGCTGCGGAGGCGGCATCTTCCGGGCCAAGAACCCGGTAAGGAATCTCCATGGCTTCCAGCATGGCCGGCGAGACCCGGCCCTGTTTTACGTGCTGGGGTTCATCCTTAAGCCCCGGCTCTCCCCGCCAGCCGACCAGCAGCAGCAGGGGCATACCGTACACTTCCGGGTCCGCCAGGGAAAGCAGCGGGTTAACGGCGTTGCCCAGGCCGGAGTTTTGCATATAGATCAGCGGCACCTCGCCGGTGGCCAGGTGTACCCCGGCGGCAATGCCGATGGCAGTGCCTTCGTTGGCCGCCGGCAGGTGTTGTGCCGGGGGCAAAGCGGCGTCGATGTAGGCGCAGAACTCTTTAAGCAGAGAATCCGGCACACCGGTGAAAAAGTTGACCCCGGTGGCGGCCAGGGCCTGGTGGAATGCCCGGGGCGAGATCATAACCAGTCGCCCTCCGGAATGAGAGTAAGGATATCTTTGATGGACAACAGGCTGTCGTCGGCCTCTTTGGAGCGGCCGTTTAAAAGGATGCTGCGGGCGGTGTCCAGCATGGCCGGGTAGGCGCTGCGCAGCAGATGGTTGGCGTAGATTACCACATCCACCCCCATTTCCTGCAACTCGTGGTCGTAAACACTGTTGTAGCTCGATGGTACGGCCACCAGGGGGACCCGTTTTTTAAATTTCCGGTACTCGGCGCAGAAGGCGGCGATTTCGTCTACGGTTTTCTGCCGGCTGTGGATCATGATGCCGTCGGCGCCGGCGTCGATATAAGCATGGGCCCGGCGCAGGGCGTCTTCCTGGCCCTGTTCCAGGATCAGGCTTTCGATGCGGGCGATGATCATGAAAGTAGAGGTAATCTTGGCCCGGTTGCCGACCTGGATCTTGTCTGCCATCTCTTCCAGCGAGGCCTGCACCTGCCCTACCCCGGCCCCGAACAGCGAGTTGCGCTTGGCGCCGATCTTGTCTTCGATAACGGCGCCGGAAACCCCGAAGCGCTCCAGGGTACGGACTGTAAAGGCGAATTGCTCGGGCCGGCCGCCGGTGTCGGCATCGTACAGGATGGGCTTGGTGGTGACCTCCACGATGTCGCTTAAGGTGCGCATTCTAGAGGTAACGTCCACCGCTTCGATATCCGGCTTGCCTTTGGCGGTGGAGTCGGTCAGGCTGGAAAGCCACATGCCGTCGAACTCCAGGCGGCGGCCTTCCTGCTGCTCAAACAGGTTTTCCACGATCAGGCCGGTGAGGCCGTTGTGGGCTTCCATGAGGCGGACCATGGGCTTGGCGTCGATCAGGCGGCGCAGGCTTCCCAGCCGCTGGCCGGGGGTAATGCCGAAGCATTTGACGCTTTTGTTCAGCTGGGTCGAGGAAATGTCTGGGGTATAAGGAACTTCCACCAGCTCGCCGCCCCATTCGGCCAGGGCCTCGATGACCCGCTGGCGGGTCTGCTTCTGCACCCCCTGCCGCCAGTCGTCACCATGCACCACGTAGTCGGGGCGGATCAACCGCAGGTTGGGGACATAATCCAGGGTTTCCTGGCCCACCACTTCGTCGACGCCTTTAAGGTTTTCTACCACCTCCTTGCGTTGCTCGAAGGTCATGTGCGGCAGCCGCTTGTAACTGGCAATGGCCTGGTCGGTAAGCAACCCCACCACCACCCGGCCCAGCTTGCGGGCCTCACGCAGAATATTCAAATGCCCGGGATGCACCAGATCGGCGCTCATCCCGACATACACCAGGGGTTTACTTTTATCGCTCACTCAAGCTCTCCTAGAATACCGCCAGATCAATTATAAACTTAAAAAAAAGGAAGTTGCCGCCACGCGGGCAAACGTTTTGCCTACCGACCACCCACAGGAAACTATCCTTATTAATGGAAAATCAACGAAAGATCAAGCCCGACCCCTCCTAATTGCAAGGATCAAAGCTTAAAACTTCGCATCATGGCTTAGGGGTCTGGCTTAGGGGTCAGCTTGCTTAGGGGTCAAGTCTTGACATGACAGTTTTTGCTGTAGAGTGCTGTCATGTCAAGACTTGACCCCCTTTTCTTTTTCGTTTGACACCCGTTTATTTTAAAGATAGCATTTAAATATTATGGTAAAAAACCGGGCTGTGAGTGAAAAAATCGACCGGCTGCTGGCCATGTTTCCGGTTGTTGCCGTTATCGGCCCCCGTCAGTGCGGGAAGTCCACGTTGGTGCAAAGTATTCGTCCGGACTGAAGCTTAGGGGTCAAGTCTTGACATGACAGCTTGCTGTTGCCCACAGCAGCGTCTCTGGGTGTTGTATTCGCCCCCTGCTTGATTGCTTTGCAACTTGAAATTATCATGATAAACCCATACACTGGTTAAGCTTGTTTGAGCCATCAACGGAATTCGAGGATGTTTTCACGGGGGCGGGAGTAAATTATGCTTGAGCGACTACCTCAAGGAAGAAATCGCCGCCGAAGGGCTGGTCCGTAATCTGCCGGGTTTTTCCGGCTTTCTGAACCTGGCGGCCCTTTCCGACACCGAACTGGTCAACTACTCGACCATTGCCCTTGACTGCGGCGTATCCAGCCAGACCATCAAGGAGTATTTCACCATTCTCACCGACACCTTGCTGGGTAAGTGGTTGCCGGCCTATCGGAGACGCCCCAAGCGGCGGGTGATCTCCTCGCCGAACCGATGATGGAATTGAGATCATGCCGGCGGACGAAACGGTGGGCTTCGGCTTTAGTCTATTGGTTTTCGTAAAGAAATTGCTTAACGTCATTGCCGAGCCAGATGCCATGATTGTGCAAGCGTAACAAAACTTGCTCTATATCAAGCGTATAACCAGCTTGCTTGGCCTTGGCGAGGATGCCGATTGATCCGGTGAGGTTCAGCCCATTTAAACGGGCAATCCGACGACCTACTTTTTCGTCGATACAGACACGGGCTATACCTTGAGCCAGTGCTGCCTGGATAACAGAGGCTTCACCACGATCAAGCGTGTTCTGTAGATAGACGGGAATCGTTTGTGGCTCTGTAACGCGTTCCAGCCATTCGCTGGTCAAAAAAGCAGCGACACCCGGGGCATAACGACCCCCGGCAAGGATTTCTTGCTGGACTTCATAGGTCACAACGACGCGACTGTAGAGCACACGTAGAACATCAAGACCGCCCGTGGCCACGCCTAAAGCAATAAGCGGGGTGGTGTTGATCACCACGGCTCGGCTCGGGTCAGGCATTTTCAAGATCGACATGCAGTTCTTCTTTATCCAGATCAATCATGGCTACGCCGTACTGGCCAAGCTGAAGCAGAAATTCAACACGTTCCAGGCCAACCATTTGCGCGGCCATGCCGGAGGAAACTTTGCCCATTTCATAAAGCTTCGCTACCATGGCCATTTTGGCTTGTTTTTCAAAGTCGCCCGGAGAGCAGTGCATAATGTCGGGCAGTTGTCGGGGGATTTCTATGGTGATTTGCATGGCATTGTCCATAGAGGGATAGGTGAAATTATGACCATTATCTTGTTATAGGTTACCCCAAACTGAAATAGTCAGCCACAACAAAAAGCCAAGTGCTCCCGCCTTGATATTTCTAGGGATTTCTAGGGGTCTTTCTAGGGGTCAAGTCTTGACATGACAGTTGTTGCTGCAGAGCACTGTCATGTCAAGACTTGACCCCTTTGCGGAGACCCCTTTGCGATGACCCCTTTGCGATGACCCCTTTGCGACCCATTTGCCTTTGGCGTGACCCTTTGGCGTTTTAGTTCTTGCATCGCTCTGCACTTTTTTCTATATATTTATTGTATAGCAATACAGAAAAGCTTTGGTGTTTGTGGCCTTGTCAATCTCTACAGTTATTGAAACGATGGTTTTTAATATGGATATCGACCACTTGATAACATTGTCCCGCACCACCCTGGAACGTCGGCAGGAAAAATACCGGCGTTTTCTCCATGCCAGACTGAATCAGCAAGGCAGACTGATCGGCATTAAGGGACCCAGGGGGGCGGGCAAGACCACTCTGGTTATGCAACTGCTGCAAGATTCCGGGTTGGCCACGGCGGAGGCGCTTGAGGCGCTCTATGTTACCGCCGATCACCCCCGGGTAAACGCCATGCGACTCTACGATATCGCCGAAGCGTTCGCCAAAATCGGCGGAAAATTACTGGTGGTCGATGAAATCCACAAACAGAGCGGGTTTGCGGCCGACCTCAAGGCCATTTACGATACGCTGCCCCTACGGGCGATCTTTACCGGTTCTTCGGCCCTGCATCTGGACCAGGCCAAAGTTGATCTCTCCCGCCGGGCAGTTATCCACACCCTGCCCTGTCTCTCCTTACGCGAATACGTGGAATTGGAAACCGGCCTTGAATTCGCCGCCGTTGACCTTGCCACCCTGGTTCAAGACCATGCCGCGATTTCCGGCGAGATCGTGAAACGTTTGGCAGATCGGAGAATTCTCCGGTTGTATCGCGACTACCTGGCCGGCGGCGCCTATCCTTTCTATCGGGAAGGAGTGGCGGATTACCCGGTGAAATTGATCGAGGTGGTGCGGCAAACCATCGATTCCGACCTGGCGGTGATTTACAAGATCGACAAAGATCATCTCCACAAACTCAACCGGATTCTGGAGTTGATCTGCCGTTCACCGCCTTTGGAGTTGAAGGTGACCAAACTGGCCGGCGCGGCCGGGATCAATGTTCGCACCTTATACGCCTATCTGGACTATCTGGCAAAAGGCAGCCTGGTCCGGCCGGTGCCGTCCCATAAGTCACAGGCTAAACCCGACAAACTATACTTCGACAACCCTAACCTGTTCGGCATCCTCTGCGATTACCCCCAGGAGGGCACGATTCGGGAAACCTTTGCCGCCGCCATGCTGGCTAATGCCGGCCATCGCCTGCACTATCCGGCCCGCGGCGACTTTCTGGTTGACCAGCGGTATCTGTTTGAGGTGGGCGGCAAAGGAAAGGATTTCGGCCAGATCTCCGGTGTTGCCGACAGCTTTGTCCTGCGGGACCATGAAGAGTACGGGGTCGGGAGCAAAATTCCCTTGTGGCTGCTCGGCTTTTTGTACTAAACCCCATTAGGGGTCCATTACACTTAGGGGTCATTCACTTAGGGGTCAAGTCTTGACATGACAGCCAATACTGTTATGTCAAGACTTGACCCCTAGTTCCTAGTTTTGACCCCTAGTATTATTTGGTGGTGCAGTTGAAGGTTTGGTCCCAGGTTGGGGGTGGGGGGTGTTTTTGGCATTGGTGGCTGCGGTCCAGGTAGAGGCGGTAGAGTTGGCGGGTGGGGTTGGTTTGGTGGAGTTCGGCGAAGAGCTGGGCGGCTTCGGCGAACCGGCAACTGCGGTAGAGGTTTAAGGCCTGGTGGTAGCGGTTTAGCTCGTTGGTGGTTGCCTGGTCCAGGTTGGCGGCCGGGCCCAGGGGTTCGAAGATTGCCACCGGCCGGGCCTTGCCGCTTACCCGTACCAGGTCCAGCTCGCGGCAGGCGTAATCGGGCACCAGGTCGCGGGTGGCGCGGCTGATGATAATCTCCGCCCCGTAAAGCTTGGTCAGCCCCTCCAGGCGGGCGCCCAGGTTTACCGCATCGCCCATTACCGTATAGGCCATACGAAATTCCGAGCCCATGTTGCCCACGTTCATGGGGCCGCTGTTAAGCCCCACCCCAATGTAAATGGCCGGCCAGCCCCGGGCCTTGAATTTTTCCCTTATGCCCGGCATGGCCGCCGCCATGGCCAGGGCGGCCTGCAGGCCGTGGCGGGCGTGGTCTTCGTCGGGCAGCGGCGCCCCCCAGAAGGCCATGATGGCATCGCCCATGTACTTGTCGATGGTGCCCCGGTGCTGGTGGATTACCTGGGTTAAGGGGGTGAGCATTTCGTTCATCAACTGCGACAGTTCGGCGGCTTCCAGGTTTTCAGAAATGGCGGTAAAGCCCCGCACATCGGAAAAGAGTACCGTCATCTCGCGGCTTTCCCCGCCCAGCGCCAGGTCATGGGGCCGGGCGGCCACTTCTTTCACCAGTTCCGGGGGCACATACTGGCTGAAAGCCTTGCTTAGGTAACGTTTCTGGCGGCCTTCAAAGAAGTAGTTGCTCAGGGTGACCACCATGAAGAGCAGCACCAGGGTGCTCAGCGGGTAGACCAGCCCCACCACCTGGTTTTGCAGGAAAAAGTAAAAATAATTGCCCATTACCGCCGCGATGATCAGCCCCAGGGCAGCCAGGCCGCCGGCCAGCGGGCCGCTGTAGACCAGCAGGAAGGTGAGCAGCAGGCCGCCGCCGATGACGGTGGCGTGGGTAAGGCCGATTTCGGTGTAGATGTCGTGCACCAGGGGGTCGCCGGCCAGGATGTTGTCCACCACCGTGGCGTGTACTTCGGCACCGGGAAAGACCTCGGAAAAGGGGGTGGCGCGCAGGTCAGAAAGGCCGGCGGCGGAGGTGCCGATGATGACGATCTTGTCCTGGAAAATCTCCAGGTCCTGGCCCCGCAGGGCATCCACCGCCGACACGTAGGTAAAGGTAAAGGGCGGGCCCCGGAAGTTGGCGGTAAGCTGGCCCTGTTCATCGGTGGGGATGTAGCGTGGCCCCACCGACACTCCCAGCAGGGCGTGGCGCCGCTCGCCGTAGACGAGTTCTTCGGCGTGGATGGTCAGGGTTTCCTCACCCAGGCCGAGGCGGGCCAGTTCCAGGGCCAGGGATGGGTATGGGATACCGTCCATGATCATCAGCAGCGGCACCCGGCGGACGGTGCCGTCGATATCGGGGAAGACGTTGAAAAAGCCTTCGCTCAGGGCCAGAGAAACCTCGGGCACATTGAGGATGGGGCGGTAGGCGCCGATCAGTTGCAGGTCGGCAAAGCTCAACTCCGGGGGCACCAGTTGGATCCGGGCGGCGGGAAAGGGGGTTTGGAAGGGGTCTTTCAGGCCGTCGTCCCGGCGCTCGAAAACGTAGCCCAGCACCGACGGCAGTTCCGCCAGGGTTTCGCCCAGAACCTGGTCATGGTCGATGGGGTCAAGTCTTGACATGACAGTCTCGAGGCAGACTGTCATGTCAAGACTTGACCCCAACAGCATGGTGGCGGGCGAGGTGCGGTCCGGCTCGGCAAAGACCATATCCAGCCCGATGGCCGCCGCGCCGCCGGCCCCGATGTTGGCCAGCATTTGCGCCACCAGGTGGCGGGGCCAGGGCCACTGCCCTACTTGGTGCAGGCTGTGCTCGTCGAGATCGACGATGACCACCCGCTCGCCGGCGGGTATGGCCCCCCGCCAGTGGAACATGGTGTCCACCACCCGCTGGTCCAGGGCCTCCAGCAGCCGGGGTTTTTGGATGCCGAAGGAATAGAAAAAAGCGACGGCTGCCAGGATTACCAGGCAGCCGATTTTAAAAGGGCTGGGCGACAGCAGGGAGCGAAGCCGGGCCATTAGCCGCCCGCCGTGTCCAGGGTCGGACCTTGATGAGTTTGCCGGCTAATCAACGGTCGCCTCCAAAGATGCCCAGAAACTGGGCCCCGCCGCCTTCGGCGTGGAAGTTGCCGCCAACGGATTCGGCGTTGGGGCCGAAGAAAGCGCCGCTGATGCCGCCGGACGCGAGAGTTGGTTCACCACCAAAAAACTCTACCGAAGTGACATCGGCGGCAAAGCCATCGGGGCCAAGCGAGGAGCTTCCATCTATGGTCAGTTCGGCAATCTCCGAGAAGGTGATGCTGCCGTTGATGTTAGCGTCGCCGAAATTGATGTTCAGGGTGGTTTGCCCATTGTAGAGGTCAGCCATGGTGCCTTCGAAGATCAGTATTCCCTCAGCCCCTCCCTCATAGGTGCCGGTTACTTCGGCATCGATCATTCCCAGCACCGTATCTGCCGGGGTAAGCTCACCGGCCACCCAGAAAGAGCCGGCGGGGCTGATCAGGTACGGCATCTCGTCCTGGCCGGTAAAGGCCGCTCCCCAGTAGCCCCAGGAGACGTGCTCGGCCAGCTCGCCGATCTGGAAATAGTCCGCTTCATCTTCAAAATCGTAGAAATAGTATTCGCCGCTGCCGCCCAGCGCCCCCTGCAGGTCGCTATCGCTGGCGCTGCTAAGCTCGCCGGCCAGGAAGTTGTCGCTCACGTAAAAGCCGGCCACTTCCAAGCCGCCGATGCTTAGGCCTGTGGTGGTGGCCGACTCGGCCTCAATGATCTGGCCACTGAACATCCCGGCCTGGCGATCGATCTGCAATTCAAAATATTCGGCGCTGGTACTGCGGAACAGTTCCGGCGGCGTGCCCGGTTCCTCCACCAGGTTGATTTCCATGGCGGTGACAAACCCCCGCCAGGTGGAGGAAGCAGCCTGTTCCGGCAAGGTAAAGACGGGGTCGCGGAAACCACCGCCCACCACCGACCAGTCTTCCTGTGCATCGTCGTAATACAGCGAACCGGACTGCCCTTCGGCGACAAGCCCCAGCCCCTGGTAATACGTGCCGTAGAACTGGGCGAAGGTACCGCTGCCGGTGGTTATCCAGGCGTCGTAAAGTGCGCCATCACCGTAGTCATCGTAGTCCAGGCCAAAAATGGAAACCGAACTCAACGAGGAACCGTCCACTTCTCCCGTCAGGTAAACGGGGATCGGCCGGCCGTAGTGTTCGTCATCTATGAAATAGCCCACCACCTTGCCGGTTTCCCAGTTCACCGCCAGCGAGAAATCACCGAAAAACTCCTCCCAGCCGTAATCCACATCGTCGCTGGCACCGGTAAAGAAACCGTGATAAATCGCGCCACCGCTGGTGGGCATCAGGTCGACCGGGGTTTCCGAGCCGTAGAAAAACATTTTCTCGCTGTAAGTCCAGCTCTCGTCGGTTTCGGTGTCGGACCATTGTTCATAAAGCCAGAACTCGCCACGGTCATCGACCATTACAAAGGTGAACTGGAAGTCGAAATCGTCCCCTTCTTCCCATTCCTCAACTTGCGTTGCATCGGTGTAAGACCATACCGCACTGTACTCGCCGTCGCTAAAGTCGCTCTGTTCGTTATACTCCAACAGGCCGGCCTCGATTTCCGTCAATTCGGAGGGTTTGTCGGTCAGCACCAGATGTTCAACCGCAACCTCTTCTTGCATGCTGCTGTATATGATTTCAATACCCCGGCCGGAATAAACGGCCTCCGACGGGTCGGTGGGTTCCGGGTCAATTGGTTCCGGGTCGGTGGGATCCGGATCGGTTGGTTCGGGGTCAGCCTCCACCACCGTTTGCTCCCATTCATCCTGGGCGGCGTCGGTGGTGGTTTCGGTAGCCTGGTCCACGGCGGTGTCGGTGATGGGAGCCGGGGCGGCGGCCACCGGGGCGGCGGCCTCTTCGGGCTCATCCAGGGCGGCATCTTCCCACTCCTCCTCGGCCGGTTCTTCGGCGGGGGTCTCATCCTCCACCGTCTCCTCTTCGGCGGCCTCTTCATCCACCTCTTCGTCTTCCAGGGCCCCCAGGTCTTCCTGGGTGAAGACGGTGGGCGGGGTCGGGGCGGCGGTGCGGGAGGCTACCCGGGTACCCATGCCGGGGGTGGTAATCTCCACCGTGCCCGCCGGGTTGCTGACGATAATCCCGGTGCCGCCCTGGAAGACCACCGCCAGGGCGCCGTCGCTTACCCGGCCGGCGTACATGGAGCCACGGATACCGATGGTGGCAGCGGGGGTGTCGGTGGTGAATTTTTCCGGCGAGGTGCGGGCCACAGAGCCGCCCATTACCCGAAAGGCCCCCTGGTTGACCCGGGTGTTCAGCTCCCCTTCCTGCTGGTCCCACTGATATTCGGCAATCTCCAGCTCGGCGTTAACCCCCAGGCTGATGATGGTGTTGTCGGTGAACATCAGCTGCAGCCGCCCCCGGGGCCCGGTGCGGATGGTATCTTGCCGGTGGATGGGCGCCTTGATGGCCAGGGCACGCTCGGCGCCGGCGGCATCCACCGCCACCGCCGTACCGCGCAGGGCCACCACCGTGGCCACTTCTTCGGCAGCGGTCGCCGGCGGCGCCGACCAGAAGGTAACGGCCAGCAGGCAAACCAGGGCGGCAAGAAAAACCACGGGCTGCAATAGAGGGCGCTGAGACATGGGTTTACTCCTTTGCAACTTCATTAAAACCGGACGCCGTAGAAGCCGTTACCGGCCTGGAAAAATGCAGTTTGACGATCAGCCGGGGCCAGGCTCCCGGTGTTGCTAAAAGGTATAGGTCAGGGCCAAATTGGCCACGCTTTTGGTGTATTCGTACAACTCGATATTGGAGTCGGCGTCGGTATAGCTGTAGCTGATCTGGCCGGTGAGGCTGCGCCGGCTGTCTGCCGCCCGCCAGAACACTCTGGAGAGCCCGAGTTGATAAAAGATCGTTTCATCTTCGCGGGCCTTATTGAACAACGGCTCGTCGTCATCGTAGTCGGTTTCCTGGTAGCGCACCGCGGCAAAGGCGGCAAAATCGTTGGGCAACTGGCGATCGTAACGCAGGCCCAGCCGCCAGCGGTCGTAGGAATAATGGTCGGTGTCGGCGTCGTTGGTTTCATAGCCCAAGGTCAGGCCGACCCGGTTGTCGCCGTGGCTGAATACCGGCCCCAGGGTAACCAGCAGGTTGGTGGAGTCCCGGTCGTCGTTTTTATGAAAGTCCCGGTCCCGCCACTCCAGGCCACCGTTGAGCGCCCAGTTGGGCGAGAGCAGCCAGGTGCCGCCGGCAGATAAGCCGAGCATGCCCAGGTAGCGATCAAAACCCAGGTCGACATGGGTGTAACCCACCGCCGCCTGCAGCAGCAAACGGTCGCGGCGCCAGGTGGGGCCGGTGCTCAAGGCAAAGAGGTTGAGGTCCATGTCGTTGACGCTTTCGTGGAAGGCGTTGTAGTTGGTGAAGGTGGTTTTCCAGTTCCAGGGGCTGTTATAGCGGGCGCGGTAGATATGGTTGAGGACCAGGTTGGTGTTGAGCAGCCAGTTGCTCTTTTCCTCCCCTTTCAAGTCCACCTGCCAACCGTTGAAGCGCACCGTATCGTTGGCCGGGAAGGTGTTGACGTTGTCGTCATACCCCACCCCCAGGGTGACCAGGCCGTTGATGAAATGCTTTTTTTCCGCCGCATCCATGGCCGCCAGAAAACGCTGGATGTTTTGCCAGACCGGCTCCGGCGGGTTGGTGGCCAGCACCTCGTGAAAATACTGGCGGGCCAGCTCCCGGGAGCCCAGGCGCAGGTAGGAGCGGGCCAACTCCAGCTTGGCCCGGTTGGCCTCCGGATTATGCAGCAGCACCCGTTCGTAGGCCATCACCGCCTCTTCGGTGCGGCCCGACTCAAAGGCGGCGCGGCCCAAAAGAAAATTGATTTCGGGATGGCCGGGGTCGGCCCGGAAGGCCGTCAGCAGTAACTCGTAGGCCTCGTCATAGCGCTGCTCGGCCAGCATCTGGCGCCCGGAGAGCACCGGGTCTGCCGCCGCCGGCAAAGAACCGAAGAAGAGCACCAGGGCCAGCAAAATCGCGGCTGCCGAACAGGGACCAACTTGTTGCCTTTTCATCATAAAACCGCCCACCTGAGCTTGCCTTTGGGTCTTGCGCCTGGGGAATCGTCTAAACATTATCAGCGCTCACACATTTGTTCCATATAGTTAACCGGAAAGCCGCTTGTCAAGCCTCAATTTCGCCGGCCAAACCCCGGCCAAGGCCAAAAAACGACGAGTTATCGCACTAACAGAGATGGAATCCCAGGGTGGACCCAGGATGGCTAAGCCCCGATGATAAAAAAATGGCAAGCAAAACTGATAAAGGCTATATATACTATAAAGGTTATTTTTTGCCTAACGCAAACTCATCTTGGCCGTTGTGGTTATTTCATGCCTATTACACCTCTTAATTTTTTTTCCGGCTGTCGGCTGATCACGGCCAGCGCGGCCGGGCTGCTGCTGTTTTTCGGGTTGGCCTGGCTGGCTGGCTATGGCCCCTCTACGTCGCCCTTTGCCGTTGCCGCCCAGGCCGACTCCGGGCCGGTGGGGGATGTTGCCGAAAGCCAACTGATCACCCGCGAGCCTATCCAGCCCATACCCCGGCAGATCGCTTACGACCGGGAAAAGGCCGAACTGGGTCGGCGGCTGTTCAACGAGACCATGCTGTCGCTGGACCACTCGATTTCCTGCGCCTCCTGCCACGATCTCAACGGCGGCGGCCACGACCCCCGGCCGGCGTCCATCGGCATTCACAGCCGGCAAGGCACCATGGCCTCTCCCACCGTCTTTAACGCGGTGTTCAATTTTCGCCAGTTCTGGAACGGCCGGGCCGCCGACCTGCGGGAACAGGCGGCCGGGCCGCTAACGGACCCGCTGGAAATGGGGATGAGCGAGCAGGAGGTGGAACGGCGGCTCAATGAAGACCCCGGCTACCGTGAGGCCTTCAGCAAAATATACGGCGGCCGGCAGGTGCGTTTCGAGCAAGTGCTGGATGCCCTGGCCGAGTTCCAGCGGGCCCTGATCACCCCGGACAGCCTTTTCGATCTGTACCTGCGCGGCGAGGCGGTGCTTATGCCCCAACAGCAGCAGGGGTACCTGGAATTCAAGGAGCTGGGTTGTGTTACCTGCCACAACGGGGTCAATGTCGGCGGCAATTCATTTCAGAAGATGGGGGTGATCTTTCCCCGTGAAACCGATGATGAACGCAAGATCATGGATCTTAACCAGGTCTCCGGCCGGGAAGAGGACCGCCAGGTCTTCAAGGTGCCCACCCTGCGCAATATCACCCTTACCGCCCCCTACTTCCACGACGGCTCCGCCGCCGATCTGCCGGAGGCCCTGCAGAACATGGCTCACCACAACCTGGGGGTGGAGCTTAGCAGCCGACAGATCTACCTTCTGGTGGCTTTTCTGGAAACCCTGACCGGCCAAAGGCCGACCATTCTTAAGTGAACGCAATGCACCTTGATCGGGAACATACGACGGCCCCGGCCGACGCCGGCCCGGGGCTGAGGGCCAAGATTTACTTGACCATTGCCTTCGCCCTGCTGGTGGGGGTGCTCTTTGCCTATTACAGCCAGCAGGCCAAGGAACAGACCACCACCAGACTGACCCTGATGAGCCAGCTCAACGAACTGGACCGCCGGCAGCAGGAGCTGGACGGGGAGATTCTGCACAGCGGCTTTTTTCTCTTCCACAACTACGATAACATTCACGCCATGCTGGGCGGCATCGGCAATACCCTGCAGCATATTGAAGCGCTGTACGCCCGGGTAAGCACCGGCGGCGCCTCTGCGGTGCCAAAATTGCTGGCTGAGTACCACCGTAGCCTGGCCGCCAAAGAGGAGCTGGTTTACCGCTTTCTGACCACCAACTCCATGCTGAAAAACTCGGCCATGTATGTTCCGGGACTGAGCCGGCGGATCATGCTGGAGCATCCCGAGATCAGCCATCACCACCACCGCCTGCTCACCGATCTGACCTCGGCGCTGTACCTGGCCCATAACACCATGGACCCGGATCTGCTGGCCGCCATGCAAACCCCGCTGGGCAAGCTGGCCGCCATGACCGTGCCGCCGGAAAACCAACCCCTGGTGCAGCTGCACCAGGCCATGCTGGCCCACGGCCAGGTGTTTCAAGACACCCTGCCGACCTATAATTACCTGCTTAACCGCACCATGGACTCCTCCGGCGCCGCCATTCTGGACCAACTGCTAAAGGCCCTGCAGGCGGAAAACCAGCGCTGGCTGAACCGCCTGAATTTGCTTTCCTACATCTTCTTTGCCGCCTTTCTGGCCTCGGTGGGTCTGATTATTCTGCTGCTGGTCAAGACCGAGCGGGAAAACCAGGCCTTAAACCGGATGAGCCAGGCCCTGCACCGGGCCGCCACTCGGGACCAGTTGACCGGCCTGGCCAACCGCTTCGCCTTCGACAGCGACCAGGGCCGTTGCCGCCACCCCTTGCTACTGCTGATCAATATCGACGATTTCAAGCACGTCAACGACCTTTACGGGGTTCGGGCCGGGGATTATGTGCTTACCGAGTTGGCCGCCATTCTCCGCCGACAACTTCCGGCCCAACCCTGGGGCCGCTGCTACCGCTTGGGCGGCGATGATTTCGGGCTGCTGCTCGATGAGGCCGACACGACCGTGCAGCCCCAAAGCCTGGCCCAGCAGGTGCTGGCGGCGGTGGATCAATCCGAGTTCAATTACCGCGACCAGCCCATCCGGATTAATGTCTCCATCGGTATCTCGCGGCTGCGGCCCCTGCTGGAAACCGCCGACCTGGCCTTAAACGAGGTTAAAAAGCTGCGCCGGGGCAGTTTTTTGATTTACCAGGAAGAGCTTAACCTGCAAGAGCGGATTGCCGACAACCTGCAGGTACTGGAAAACGCCCGCCGGGCCCTGAGCAACGACGATGTGCTGGTCTATTACCAGCCCATTGTCGATAACCGCACCGGCAAGATCGTTAAGTTTGAATCGCTGGTACGGCTACGCAACCCCGACGGCCAGGTGCTCTCGCCGGTGATGTTCTTGGATGTGGTGAAGGAATCGTCGCTGTACCCGGAGTTTACCAGGCGGATGGTGGATAAGACTTTCGCCGATTTGGCCGACTGCCGTTACGGCTTTTCCCTGAACCTTTCCATCGCCGACATCGTTGAGCAGGAGGTGCAGGATTTCATCATGGCCAAGATTAAAGCCCACCCGGAGATTGCCCGGCGGCTGACCTTTGAAATTCTGGAAAGCGAGGGGGTGGAAAACATCGCTTTGGTGCAAAGCTTTATCGAGCGGGTAAAGGCGGCGGGCTGTCAGATTGCCATCGACGACTTCGGCTCGGGCTATTCCAACTTCGCCCACATTTTGCAGTTCAAGGTGGACAGCATCAAGATCGACGCCACCCTGAT